>NZ_CP017077.1:640536-960805 GCF_001742225.1 Novosphingobium resinovorum
GGCATACGTGGTTGTGGCGATGAAGCGGGCGGTACGCCGCAGTCTGCCGTGCATGTCGGCACGAAAATTGGAATGGTCCCACACCCCTGCCAGAACGCCGGGATGCAGCATCTGCAGCAAAAGGCTGGCGATGCCGCCCGCCATCATAGAGGCGACGTCACCATGGACCCGCCAGGCGACCGATGTCGGCGCGAACAGCGCGTTTCGGCTCCTCACCACCGGTGCCTCGCCTTGCTCGCGGTCGTTGAACATGCCGACAACCTGTTGACGGATGGCCCGCTTGACCGGGTTGGACGTGCGATTGCTTTCGCTCATACCAGTCCAACGTCTCGCCGTCGCAATCGCTCCTGGGACTGCGGGCGCGTCAGCGTGCGCCAGAGGCGTTCAGGTCGTTCGTGGGTTTGCAACAAGCCGCACGGGTACGCCCTTTGAGGCAGGCGTTCGCGATTGCTCGTCATGATACCATACCGGGATAAGCGGGTTCATCTCGGGATAGTATGCGCCGATGCAGCCGCGCGGGAGCAGGAAGGGGGTGACGGTCAACCCGCTTACCTCCCGGTGGACCCCGTCGCCGGCATCGCCGACCAGCCCGATGACCTGACCTTGCACCAGCCCGGCCTCGGCGATGTCTTCCGGGTTCATGAGCACGACGTCCCGCGTGCCCTCGATACCGCGCAGGCGGTCGGAATAGCCGTAGATAGTAGTGTTGAACTGATCGTTCGAGCGCAAGGTCATCAGGCGGAAACGACCGGGCGCGTCCTCAAAGCCGATCGAGCGCATGGCGGTGGGGACGCTGAATTGCGCCCTGCCGCTTTCGGTCTTCCATATCCGGCCGCGGGCCGGATTGCCGCGATGGAACCCGCCCGGCGTGAAGACGCGCCGGTTGAAGTCGTGGAACTGCTCGGGATAGGTCTTCTCGATGCAATCGCGGATCTTGGCGTAGTCTCCCGTCCATTCATCCCAGCGCACCTTAGGATTCGCCGGTAGGGTCGCCTTCGCGATGCCTGCGACGATCGCAGTTTCCGAGCGGAGATGTTCGGAGGCCGGTGTATTCTTGCCGAGCGAGCCGTGGATGCACGAAATCGAATCCTCCATTGTCACGGCCTGCGAACCGGTTGCCTGGACATCCTCCTCGGACCGGCCCAGGCAGGGCAGCAGGTACGCGACTTCGCCGTTCACCAGATGGCTGCGGTTGAGCCTGGTCGCGATCTGGACGGTGAGACGCAGTCTGGTCCAGGCCTCTTCCATCCGCTCGCGCTCGGGAATGGCGCGGATGAAGTTGCCGCCCAGGCCGATGAACGCCTTGAGTTCGCCGGACAGGATCTTGTGGCAGGCCTTGATGGTGTTCAGGCCCTCGTCGCGCGGTGGATCGAAGCCGAACTGCTCCGCCAGCCTGTCGAGCGGCACGAGTTCCGGCTTTTCCGAGATACCTACGGTCCGCTGACCCTGCACGTTGGAATGTCCGCGCACGGGAGAGATGCCGGTGCCCTCGCGACCGACATTGCCCTTGAGCAACCACAGGTTAGTGAGCGCGGCGATGTTCTGCGAGCCGTGGACATGCTGGGTCAGCCCCATGCCGAACATGGCGATCGCACGGGGCGCTTCGATGTAGATCTGGGCCGCTTCGCCGAGATCTTCACGCGAAAGGCCGCTCTCGCGTTCGATGTCGTCCCAGCTAGTCGCCTCTGCGTGGGCCTTCATCTCGGCGAAGCCGTCCGTGTGCTGGGCGATGAAATCGACATCGAGGACGTGTTGATTCTCGTCCCGCCAACGGATTTCTTCCGCCGCCAGGACGTGCTTGATCAATCCCGTTATCGCCGCGATGTCGCCGCCCGCCTTGACCTGCAGGTAGAGCGTGGAAATTTCGGTCTTCTTCGTCGTGAGCATTTCCAACGGGCTCTGGGGGTTCTTGAACTCCTCAAGGCCCTCCTCCCGGATCGGATTGAACGTGACGATCTTCGCGCCGCGCTCGACCGCCTTCTGGAGTGGGTGAAGGAGGCGCGGGCTGTTTGAGCCGGTGTTCTGCCCGAAGAAGAAGATCGCGTCGCACACGTCGAAATCGTCCAGGACGCAGGTTCCGACCGGAGATCCGATCACTTTCTTCAACGCCACCGAAGTCGTTTCATGGCACATGTTGGAACTGTCGGGCAGGTTGTTATGACCATACAGTCTGGCGAACAGCGCATAGAGGTAGCTGGTCTCCAGGCTCGCGCGGCCTGAGGCGTAGAACACCGCCGAGCCGGGATCGATCGCTTTCAACTCGCGTCCGATCGCTGCGAACGCGTCCTCCCAGGAACACGCAACGTAGGTATCGCTCGACGCTTCGTAGCGCATGGGATGGGTCAGGCGGCCTTGCTGTTCCAGGTCGTAATCCTTCCATGTCCGCAGCTCGCTGACGGTATGCCCGGCGAAGAACTCGGGGGTGCAGCGATGGCTCGTCAATTCCCAGAGCGTGGCCTTGGCACCGTTCTCACAGAACTCGAACGCATGTGGCTTGGCTGGTTTTCCCCATGCGCACGAGACGCACATGAAGCCTTTGACCTTGTTTTGCCGCCTCAGTGTATCGAGGGCGCCCGGCGTCGGCCGTTCGCGCCAGGCGGTCTCGGCGATGCCGCGTACAGAGCCCCACCCACCTTCGGCACCATCGTAATGGACCGTGCCGTCCTGTTCATCAATCATGGGAAATTCCAGCTATGGAGCGCGGAAAAGGATGTGGCGCGGCTTGGATTTGGTCGAAAGCGCCCAGCGCAGCGGCCATATCGCGAAGAGGCCGGCGTTCCTGTAACACCGGCCCATCTACCATTTACTCTGCCGCAATGTCCTGTGGCGTGCGGGGGTCGTGGATAGGACAGCCGTTGACCCGGCCGCGAAAGGCGGCCGAGCGACGGTAGGTTTCGTTGCGAGCGCGGTTGATGTTGCCCAGCGGCTGGTGCGCGGTGACCCCCCGCCAGATGTTGAAGCTGAGCGCGTCGTCCTGCGGGTCGCTCGTCCCGTGCTGCCAGCTGATCTGCGGTTCGATCTCGAGCGTGGCCACCGTCACGAACGGGCTTTCGTCTTCGCTCCATTCGACGGTCGAATCCTCGACGGGCATCTTATCGAGATCGGTGTTAAGCTGGACACGCAGTTCCCATTCGCCACCATGCTCGATTAGAGCGCGGCTGACGTCTTCGCGCAGGGCATCGGGGCGGTCGGTCACGTCGATCTTCACGCCCGTCAGCGAGGTTAGCGAAGCGGCCACCGGCACGAGGCTGAACTTCGCGATATAGTCGCCGAACCGATAGGGGGTCTGGGAATAATAGGTTTCGCCGAGCGGGTGGACCTGGGGGGCGCCCCCCAACTGTTGGATCGTCGGCGATTCGTAGCCCACGGCGGACAGCGCGGCGTTGACGCCCTGCAGCACCGAGGAGAGCACTTTCTTGCCGCCTTCGGCAACATCCGTGGTCTTGGCCAGCAGTTTCAGGTTTTTGAGAAACGCCGCGGTATCGGGAGCGGTGAAAACCGGCCCGTTGACCATGATGAAATCCTGCGAGGTTTCGCCTTCCGATCCGGGCAGCCGATCACCGGGAACATCCATTACCTTTAGCGCCAGCCCGCGCGGAAGGGCAATCGCATCGTCGAGCACATCGCCTGCATTGGTGGAGATGCGGATGACGGCGTCGAAGCTGGCAGGATGCGAAAAAATCCCCTGGGCGAGGTCCGGGGGAAGCCCGGCGGTCACTGTCAGGCGGCCGATGGCAATGCCATGTGCCTTGGCGTGAACGGCCCGGAAACCTGTCTTGTAATCCTGAGCAGTGGTTTGCTGAATGGAATCGAGTTGTTCTTCAAGCCCCCGTATAGTTTCTGCCTCATCCGGCTTCACTTGCTCGACAGAAGGGGAAAAACGGACGGGATGGGTCATGGCGCATGTTCCTGTAAGATTTTAAGTATCTAACGCTGACAACGCGCAGCAAGTTTCCCGCCCCGCAGGCCCAGACTAAATAGGGTCGGCCAGCAATCGGGAGCTATCGGCGCGATAGACTCGAACGCACGGCGAGGCATGAGCAGCACCATCTGGCCGCACTCGAACACGGCGGCGCCGCGCGGAACCGGCCCCAGCTCTTCGGCGATCCCGGCGGCCACCGTGGTCGCCGCAGCAACATAGCTCACCGTGCCGGACCTGTATTCCATGAGCGCCTGGACGGTTTTGCCAAGAGGTGTGCTGTCCCGTCCAGCCTGGGCATGCCCGCAATTCCGGTGGCGGTGAACAAGGTGGGAGAAGATGCCCTGCGACTGCCATCTTGGCGGATTACCCACCATCTTCATACGCGCGTTGCCTTCCCAGCCAGCGCCCTATGCCGACGAAATTGATGAACGTCAGCAACCCGTTGGCGGCGATCAGGCTGACTTGTCGCGAGCAGAGCCCGACGATCGTCCAGGCAACCGAACCGATGGCAACGACCGCAAAGCCCATTCCCTCACACGGGCGGCCAGGTTGATGTGGGTCATCATGGCCGCAAACATCGTTGCGATCGGAGCCAGCCATTCTGCGATGTCGGTCAGTGTCCAGTCCTTGCGTGTATGGCAGACTGCATCGGTTTTTCGGTCTTTGCTGCCGCTCAACGTATGGGAGTATGCGATGGGACGAGATGAGAGTGTGAAACTCGCATTTATGCCGATTGATCTTGAGCTGGTACGGTCATGTCGTTCTGGCGGCGTACCAGGCGGCGTAAGGTGTAGTCCTCGCCATATGGCGATTGAGGTCCGGCGCTCCGTCATCCCACCAGACCTGTCCTCGTTCTCCCAGCGCGCGCTTGGCCCGATCGACTGCCGCGTGCGCCTCGTCTTCGGCGACGGTGTCTTTTGACCGCCGCGCCGCTGCTATCGCACGGCGGGCCCTCATCAGTTCTGTAACCAGATGTGCTCGGCGGTCTTCGGGAAGGCGGGGATCGGACATCCGCCACAGCCGGCCGCGAACCACGAAGTAGCGGCCGTCCGGCGTGACGGGATGGTCCCTAGCGGCTGGCGGTCGGTCAGTCATGGAACGAAGTCGCAAGCCTTGGTCGCGCCCTGCCGGGTTCCCACTGCACGACAGGACGGCTCAACTGCTTCTCCGGATGGGTATATACTGGCAGGTAAAGGTGGGTTCCATGCCGGGAGAAGCCGGCGTCAAATGCACGTAAAGTCGATCGCCGACCGGCTGGTCGGTCAAGCAGAACGCTTGCTCCGCTTCATACAGGTCGTCCTTGTGCGGATCGGCCCATTGCCTGACCGACTTCACCGCGCGCGACTTGGCCTTGCCCTCGCTTTCAGCCACGACAAAGACGTTGCGGTGTCGTTCCGCAAACTCCCCGGGCTCGTAGCCACCGAGATTGACGAAAAAAAGTCTCTCAGGCCCGGTGAACGGCTCGGAGCGCAGCGACACGTCATGGCCATCGGCATGAGTGATCTGTGCCCAGCAATCGATGTGCAGACTTCGGGGCACGCCCCACCAGTCCCGGCGCAATGCTGCGTAGGTCTCCTCGATCGTGTTGGCGACCACGAACCGAACGTCGTGGACTTCGATGTTGGCGCCAGGAAATTCGCCGCCGATGTAGATTGCGAACAACTTCATGAAAGAGCCATCCCCTGTGCCTCGCTGGCCGGTTCGGCCGCTACCGCGCTTTCCCGGGCAAGGGCAGCGGCCAGTTCCGCGCCCACGACCTGGCCGATCTCGCAAGAGCTGGTGATTCCCTGGATGAAGGGATGCCTGCCCATGATGAAAGGCAGGCTCAGACAGAAGAGCTGGTCGGCCGGAAGGTCGGGCGATATGGGATGAAACTCGTCGTCGACCACGATGCCCCGCGCGGGACCGCGTTCCTGTCCGGCTGCCACGTCGCGCACGATGCCCTGATCGCGCAGCGAGGCGAAAGGGAAGTCCTTGGCCGCCAGAGCACGCTGGCCGGTAGCCTCGATGAAAACCGGGAAATGGACCGCTTCACCATCGAGGTGGAGAACGGCGCCGCTTTCCGCCCGGTGATTGTCGATCCTGTAGTTCTCCCCCACCCGCAAGACGTCAAGCTTCCCGGCTTTGTGAAGCGCCAGCATGCGCTTGATCGATTCGTGCGGAACCGTGGCGTAATCGTCGACGAACACGGGTTTGAAGAAGCGGGAGAAGCGTTGGAAATCTGCATCGTCGAGATGCGGTATGAGGCTCTGGATGACTTCGTGCATCCGCAGGATCGCGTAGCGCCATGCCACGGTGCGGCGTGCCTCGTAATCCGCCTGCGCTTGTGCCAGGTTCCGATCAGCCCACACAAATGGGTCAGTCGCCATACGCTCGGCAAAGTAGCCGTCGCAGAATTCTTCCATATCGAGCCGGTCGAGCCCTACCCGCTCTGCATAAACGCCATCGGCTGCGGCCAGCTCCTGCTTGAATAGCCCAAAAGCTCGATCGAGAAGGTCGTCCATCTGCCCGGCAATAAGGGCTTCGATGGCTTCGTCGTTGCAGATGGCGAGCGGCTCATAGGGAATGGGAAAATAGAAGTCCGCTTCGGGAAGCAGCCCCTTGCGCGACAGCATGGTCATATGGAAGTCGTCGGTGCCCACGCCGGGCGCGTAGATGAGCCCACCCTGCCCATCATCAACGAACGCGCCATGGCTTACCGCCAGCGCCACCGCAGCATCGATCGCGGTCAGCGACGAACCGCGAATGCCGATCCGGCAGGCGCGAATTTTCTCGATCTCGGAAGCAGGCCAAGGGCTGAGGAAGTAACCCGGCCGCACTTCCGGTTGGGCTGGCCATTGATGACCGGTTGCAAGCACGACATGGTCGAAGAGGGTCTCGAAAACACCTCCCCGCTCCGGCCGCACGACCAGGGTCATTCCATCGCTTCCGCTCGTCGCATCGATGACTTCGCACCGCGTACGCACGTTCACCTTCACACCGGCGCACGTGGCCCGCTCGAGCATCGCCTGAAGCTGATCGTGGAAGTACTCGCCGAGCAGCACGCGCGGGTAGAACGCGCGATCATCGATCTGCTCGCGATCTATGCGCAGTTCTGAAAGCCGATCGTCGCTCTGCCGGTGCAGCCAGTCGACCAGTGTCTCCTCCAGCGGCGGAATCTCGACGCTGGCGATGTTGGACAGCATGGCGGGGTCGTTCCAGCCGGGCCGATAGGGCGTGCCCCGTCCAACGCTCGCCTGCTTTTCGAACAGGGTGAGCTCGAATGGCGGTACCTCCTGTTGCAGCAAGGCGTGCAGCGTATAGATAGTGGTCGGGCCGGCACCGACGAACGCGACAGATCGGGTCATTCCCGCGAAATGCGCGGGACATGGAATCGGCTCCCGCGAAACGGTTTGATCCCTGTTAATGGCTGCGAACTGTGTGACCGGCTCCAGGCGATGAGGTCGTGATCCGCCTAGACAGGGCAATCTCGAAAGCATGGCGTATCGCACCCACCAGATTTGCTGATCTCAGACCTTCCTACCGTGGAGGGCTCGGTCTCGCGGTTGAAGTGCGTGCGGTTCGCAAGACCAGGGGATGCCATGCATTCCGTCCCCGATATCGGCATGCCCAAGTCAGCGGCAAGAGATAGCTCAGCGGTTCTATTCGTCACTGGTAAGCAGGTCAGCAATCTGGGCCGAGAGTACATCCAGCGCGAAGGGCTTCGTGACCAGCCTCATGCAAGGCTCCAACTGGCCGTTGGCCACGACGGCATTCTCTGCAAAGCCGGTGATGAAAATCACCTTAAGATCTGGACGGGTGACCCTTGCCGCGTCAGCGACCTGACGGCCGTTCAGCCCCCCTGGCAAGCCGACATCCGTGATAAGCAGATCGATCGCTGCGTTTGAATCGAGCAACGTCACCGCCGTAGGTCCATCATCCGCCTCGAGCGTCACGTGGCCCATTTCCTCAAGTAGCTCACAAACGAGCATGCGGATGGTCGGCTCATCATCCACGACCAGAACGGTCCGCTTGCCTGTCTCAGGGATCGCGCATGCCACTTCGAGCGGCTCTGCGGCATCGACGTTGCCGTAGTGTCTTGGCAGATACAGACACATGGTGGTCCCCATACCGACCTCGCTGTAGGCGCGCACTTGTCCCCCTGATTGCCGCGCGAATCCGTAGATCATGGAGAGGCCCAATCCCGTCCCCTCTCCAAGCGGTTTGGTCGTGAAAAACGGATCGAATGCCCGTTTCATAGTTTCGGCCGACATGCCCGTACCCGTATCGGACACGCACAGCGAGAGGTACTGCCCTTCCGGGAGATCGCGCTCGCGACTTGCGCGAGGGTCAAGCCACTTGTTTGCTGTCTCGATAGTTATCCTGCCGCCTTCCGGCATGGCATCTCGTGCATTGATGCATAGATTGAGCAGTGCGTTCTCGAGCTGGTTCGGATCGACCAAAGCGGTCCAGAGCCCCGCGGCACCGACCACTTCAAGCTGGATCGCCGGCCCCACCGTCCGCCGAATGAGCTCCTCCATTTCCGCGACAAGACGATTAATGTCGGTCGGTTTTGGATCAAGCGTCTGTCTTCGGGAAAATGCCAGCAGGCGGTGGGTGAGCGCGGCCGCACGGCGCGAGGCTCCCTGGGCAGCCGTTACGTACTTTTCCAGCTCACCGATCCGGCCTTGAGCGATCCGGACCTGCATCATCTCCAGTGATCCAGTGATACCGGCAAGCATATTGTTGAAGTCGTGAGCCAGACCGCCGGTGAGCTGACCTACGGCTTCCATTTTCTGAGAATGCCGAAGCTGTTCTTCCGTCATCATCAGGCTGGTGGTGCGCTCTTCGACCTGCTGCTCGAGCGATTGGGTGAGAGCGGCCAGGTCATGCTCGGCCCGCCGCCGTTCAGTTGCGCTTCGAGTACGGGCAGCAATCTCCTGCATGAAAATCACTTCGTCAGCGGACCAGGTGCGCGGAGTGCCGTTGTTCACGTAGATCAGAGCAACAAACGCACCGTTCTCATGCAACGGCATATTGATGAAAGAATGGGCGGTGATATTCTTCAGGACGTCGGCCTGGTCCCGCGTGCGCACATCGACATCGGCATCGGTGCACAGCACCGTCTCTCCGCGTTTCAGGTCTTCGATGTAGGTGCCATGCTCACGAAAATGCAATGTCCCGGCGATGGTTGTCACACCCGGCGCGTTCCAGTCACGCTCGACCGTTATCGTCTCAGCAACTGGATCAATCGTGCCGTATCCGGCTCGGCTGACACCAAGTGTGGTCCCGAGAATTTCGGACGCCGCGAACGCAATGTCCGCAGGGCTGTCCATCTCGCGCAGCACGTCCGTCAGGTGGAGTAGTGCTGCTTGGCGAGCCTCTGCCCCCCGGCGGTCGGTAATGTCGAAACTTACGCCCGGAAAGTGCTTGGTGATCCCGTCGGGAGCAAGGCTGCAATGCCCTTCGGCCGCAACCCATCTAATCGATCCATCCGGCTGGGTCAGCCGATATTCGCAGGCAAAGGGCCCGAGCTCTTCCGCGGCCTTTTCGATTCTGGCTGTCAATCCGGGGAGATCATCCGGATGAACCCTTGCGAAGAACTCTTCAAGTCGCGCGCCGCGCGCGGCGCGCTCCACGTCCACACCGTAGAGCGTAGCAAGCCGCGCGTCCGACACGATGAGATCATCGCCGACGTTCCAGTCCCACGTTCCAACTGACCGGGAAGCGACCAACATCGCATCACTTCTACGCTGCAGCATGCGCAGTTCGATCTGGGTGATCGCCTGGGCCGCCAGTGCGATCAATGTCTGGCGCTGAACTTCGTTCAAGCCCTCAGGTCTTGGGACGGTATCGATGACACAGAGCGAACCAAGCGGCAGGCCATCCGGCGTGAGGAGTGGGACGCCGGCGTAATAGCGGATGTGGGGTTCACCGGTGACCAGTGAAAAATTTGCCGTTCTACGATCGGCGGCAAGGTCTCGTATCTCGAAAAGGCCCGGTCCCTGGATGGCCAGCGCGCACACGGATGTGTCGATCGACGTCTCAAGCGTAGTGACGCCAAACCTGGCCTTGAACCATTGCCGGTGCCTGTCGACCAGACTGACAAGCGCAATTGGGGTGCCGCATGCGTTCTTTGCAAGCCAAGCGATATCGTCGAACGCGCGCTCCGGCGGTGTGTCGAGGATATCGGCCTGCAAGAGGCTTTCGAGCCGCTCCGATTCTGTCCAGGCCCGAGCGGGAGTGTCAGAACCAGATTTCATCGCGCCGGCCTGTCAGGCGAAATTGATGCCAAGGTGATCTACCATCTCTCTGCGAAAGCGATTTGCGGGGCACAACTTCCACGCATTGTCACCGAACGCTTTAGGGGATTTGATGTTTCCCCAACATCTTAGTTCTGCGCGCCAAATGCCGTGATGCGTTCGGCGCCAGACCGCGTCGGAGATCACCGCAGCCTTGCATCTTCCCGCTCGCCAAGCAGACGCCAGATCGGAAGGGGATCAGGCGTCGCGCCTTTTGGGGGTATGTGCTCACCCGCAAAAAGCGCGCGCCTGCCGTTTGACATTGATTTCCTCGTGCCTGGAAGTGGGCATCGATTTACGAATGGGTCTGAAAGTCCGTCTGAGAGTGTTCATGGATTGACAATTCTGCGGAGCATGAGACTGCCTAGAGCGACATGGATCATGGCCTCCGGGACGTCGATCCGCTGCTCGTCGCCGCGGACGAGCCGTTTCCACCGGGTCATCCCACCGAAAGTGCGCTGGACGAGACACATGGGCTGGATCATCGCATTTTTCGTTGGCGGCATCGCAGGCTGGCTGGCTAGCATGGTGATGAAGCGGGATGCATCGATAGGCCCCTTCCTCAATATCGTCGTGGGCTGTGCCGGCTCGATTATCGGCAACGCGCTTTCAGGGCCGTTGCGGGGCATTCGTGGCAGTGTGGGCAGGAATTTTCGCTTACAGATCTGATTATCCCCTTCGTTGGCGCGGTCATCCTTCTTTCAATCGTCAATTTCTTCCACCGCAACCGCGCGCTGAGCGAATTTTCAAGTCGGGGATTGCGCCGCCCCTCAATTTCGGACGGGCGGCGTTTTGCCGTCCAGATATCGCCAACCCTTGCTTCCGTCGCACAGATATGCGTTCAGCCGAGTGCATGGTTGAAACTTAAAAGCCGGCCGGCGCTTTGTGCAAGAGCCATCTTCTCGCCGTTTCGGTGAGTATATGGCGCTTCACCGGAGCCTGATTTATGTTAATTCGCGGCGGATATGAGATTGGTCTTAAAGTAGAGGCTTCAACGCCTTTGGTGGCGATGCTCAACGTTCGTCCGGAAAGATTTCAGGACTTGCGATCACCTCACGCGATCATGAACGATCGCGGCATTCCGATGCAACATTACCATGATGCTTTCGGAAATTTTTGCACGCGCCTCACTCTGCCGAGCGGGACAACCACGATTTCCTGCAACTTTCTGATGCACGACTCTGGGCTGGCCGACATCGAGTGTCCTGATGCTGTGCAGCATGAGGTGGCCGATCTGCCGCACGAAGTGCTCCAGTATCTATTGGGAAGCCGGTATTGCGAGACAGACCATCTCTCCAATATCGCCTGGGGATTGTTCGGACACATACCCGCGGGGTGGCAGCGGGTAAGGGCCATCGTCGATTTTGTTCATCGCCACCTGACGTACGGCTACGAGCACGCCCGCGCGACGCGAACGGCGTACGAAGCGTACAACGAACGCGTCGGCGTATGCCGTGACTTCGCCCATCTGGCCGTGGCTCTATGCCGGTGCATGAACATACCGGCACGCTATTGCAGCGGATACCTTGGTGATATCGGTGTGGAGCCACTCGACGTTCCGATGGATTTTCATGCGTGGTTCGAAGCTTATCTGGGCGGCACATGGCACAGCTTCGACGCGCGTCACCAAGTTCCGAGGATCGGGCGGATACTTATGGCATGTGGCCGCGATGCGGCGGATACGGCGCTGACCACGGCCTTTGGCCCGCTGCAGCTTGTCAGTTTTCGCGTGCTAACAGAAGAAGTCAACGTGGCCGGAACACAGACTTCGAACTCCCTAGCATTCGCGGCGTGAAGCTTGCTCTTCGGCCAGCCTGGCCGCCGCAATAAGGCTTTGGCCGGTTTTTACTGCAGCATTGACGGTCATCGTGACGGCCATGCCGTTGGGGCCGTCCAGAATGACGACCCCGTTCTCGGCACTTGCAACGCCGGGATCGTCTCTTGGCTGGGGCGGGTTCGGCTGTATCGTCATGACGGGTGCTCTAGATGAGAGGGCAGGACGGGGTCGGGATCTTCCAGATAGAGGTAATCCGGATCAAACTGGCCACGTGCGACAAGGCGCTTGGCGTCCAGTATTTCGACGAGCGAAGAGCGGAAGATGCAGACTTTCTCTTCCCGCAGCTGGCGCATGACCCTGTTCACATGAACGTTGGTCAGGCCGCATATTTCGGCGATATCACTCTGGGTCAGCGGCAGGGCAAACCGGCGGCCGTCGCTCAGCCCGGCCGAAAACAGCCGAGCATTGGTCTCGCACAGAAAATGCGCGACCCTTCCCATTGCATCCATGCGCCCGAGGCGGAACAGCCAGGCGCGGTGGATCGCAGCATCGATAAGTGTGGAGAACCATAGTTTGCGGCCCAGTTGCGGCTGCTCCTCGATGATCGCATCGAGCTGTTCATGGCGTACGATCGCCACTGTGGCGGCAGTCATTGTTGCCACGTCATGGTCGAGTGTCTGGAGCGGGTAGGCGTGCAGATCGACAAAGTCGCCGGGCACATGGATTGCCACCAGCTGGCGTAGTCCGTTGCGATCGTCGATGTACCGTGACAGAAAACCGTCAACCAGCAGAGTGCTTTCGTGCAGTGCGGTTCCCGCGCGGATGATGATCTGGCGAGCTTCCAGCGTCCTCACTTCCTCTATCGCCCCTTCGAGGCAAAGGCGTTCGTTGGCGCTGAGACTGGCTCCGCGCTTGTATCTGAGAAAGCGATCAGTAAACATCGATGCCTTTTCAATGCTGATGGTGTGGTCCGGCGCACACGCGCATGATCTGAACTGCTGCTGGCAGGGAAGTGTTGCGCGCATCTGCGATAAATCGTCTTGACGCAGGTTAATTTACGATTTTCGGAAGCAACTGGGAGTGACGTTCCGGGTTGGATGGCCAGATCAATCCCCGAGGAATGACCATGGCCAAGACCCCCAGCAAGACGCAGTCCAAGTCTTCCAAGCCGGTGACGGCAGCCGACCTGGCCGGGGTGGATATCGGCGGGGAGTCACTCCAAAAAGCGGACCCTGTTCCGGCGGATGCGGACATCGCATTTGCGTACAGCGAGCCGCAGGGCGCTGGCGGAGAGACCCGGCAGGTCGCAGGCGGCGAGGTGCCGACGATGACCACCCAGCAAGGCATTCCGGTTGGTGATGACCAGAACAGTCTCAAGCAGGGCGCGCGGGGGCCCACGCTGCTGGAAGACTTTCACTTCCGCGAGAAGATGTTCCACTTCGACCACGAACGCATTCCCGAGCGCGTCGTCCATGCGCGGGGCTATGCGGCGCACGGATATTTCGAACTCACTGACAGTCTTGCCGACGTCAGCCGCGCCGACATTTTCCAGCGCGTCGGCGAGCGGACGCCGGCTTTCGTGCGTTTTTCGACCGTGGCGGGCTCGAAAGGCTCGGTCGATCTCGCGCGCGATGTGCGGGGGTTCGCGGTCAAGCTCTACACCCAGGAGGGCAACTGGGATCTGGTCGGCAACAACATCCCCGTTTTCTTCATCCAGGACGCGATGAAGTTTCCCGACCTCATCCACGCCGCCAAACCCGAACCGGACCGTGCATTTCCGCAAGCGCAGACGGCGCACGACAATTTCTGGGACTTCATCTCGCTGACGCCGGAGAGCTTCCACATGGTTATGTGGGCCATGTCGGACCGCGCGATCCCGCGCTCTTTCCGCACGATGGAGGGCTTTGGCGTTCACACGTTCCGCCTCATCGACGCCAAAGGCAAATCGACGTTCGTGAAGTTCCACTGGAAGCCCAAGCAGGGGCTGCAGTCGGTAGTGTGGAACGAGGCGGTGAAGATCAACGGCGCCGATCCCGATTTTCATCGCCGCGACTTGTGGGACGCCATCAATTCGGGCGATTACCCCGAATGGGAGCTCGGCGTCCAGCTGTTCGACGATGCCTTCGCCGACAGCTTCGACTTCGACGTTCTCGACGCGACCAAGCTGATCCCCGAGGAACTGGTGCCGGTCCGGGTGGTCGGGCGCCTCGTGCTGGACCGGGTGGTCGACAATTTCTTCGCCGAGACCGAGCAGGTCGCGTTCTGTACGCAAAACGTGCCGCCGGGCATCGATTTCTCAAACGATCCGCTGCTCCAGGGGCGCAATTTCTCGTACCTCGATACCCAGATCAAGCGGCTTGGCGGGCCAAACTTCACGCATATCCCCATCAACGCGCCCAAATGCCCGATGCACCATTTCCAGCAGGACGGGCATATGGCGATGCATAACCCCAGGGGCCGCGCGAACTACGAACCAAACAGCTGGGGCCCGACCCATGGCGGCCCGCGCGAAGACCCGGCACGCGGGTTCACAAGCTTTGCGCAGGAGGCGGAAGGGCCCAAGCAGCGGGTACGTTCGGAAACTTTCGCCGACCATTACAGCCAGGCGCGTCAGTTCTTCGTGTCGCAGACGCCGATCGAACAGAAGCACATCGGCGACGCGCTCGTCTTCGAATTGTCGAAGGTGGAACGCCCCGACATCCGCTCACGCACGGTTTCGCATTTGCTGAACATCGATGGCGGTCTGGCGCAAACCGTCGCGGAGGGTCTCGGCCTGCCATTGCCGGATGCTGCGGCAGCAGCTCGTGAGCCGCTGGTGGACCTGCCGCCGTCGCACAAGCTGAGCATTCTCAAGAACGGTCCAGATAGCTTCAAGGGGCGCAAGCTCGGCATTCTTCTGAGTGACGGCGCCGATGCCGCCGTGTTCAAGGCGCTGGTAAAGGCGGTGGACAAGGAAAAGGCGGTCTATGAGGTTATTGCGCCCAGGATCGCCGGTGTCACGCTGTCAGATGGTACGAGCGTTGCGGCGAAGCAGAAGATCGACGGCGGACCATCGGTCCTTTTCGATGCCGTGGCGGTCGTGGTGTCGCACGAAGGCGCGGCCCTTCTTGCAGGCGATGCCGCTGCGAAGGACTTCGTTACCGATGCTTTCGCCCACTGCAAGTTCATCGGCTTCAGCGCGGAGGCGCAGGCCATCTTCGCCAAAGCCGGGATCGCCGAGGATCTCGACGAGGCCTGCAAACCGCTCGGCAACGCGAAGGACGCGGCCGGATTCGTCGAGGCGTGCCGCGCATTGCGATACTGGCCCCGAGAACTGGAGGTAGACCTGGATGCACGGCCCGCAGCCTGATCCCGCACTGTACGAGTTCGGGGACCAGGCACGAAACCCAGGAGGCGACGTCATGCCGCTTCCCGTTTCGTCCGGCGGATCGGGCTCCTTGCGTATCGGCATCATTTCACATCTCAAGTACCCGATTGCCGAGCCGTTTGCCGGCGGACTGGAAATGCACACGCATCTCCTCGCCCGGGCATTGCGGGATCGCGGCCACGCCGTGACCGTCTTCGCCTCGTCCCGGTCCGACGCAGCGCTCGGGCTGGAGGCCGTGTGCGACGCGACGGCACTGGACGAGGTCGGAACGGCGGAGGCGCACGATGTCGCCTTTTTCAAGGAGCATCACGCTTATCTCACGCTGATGAACACCCTGCGGCATCGCGACTTCGACGTGATCCACAACAATTCCCTGCATTACCTGCCGGTGTCGCTGGCGGACACTTTACCGATGCCGATGGTGACGACGTTCCACACCCCGCCGTTCTGCTGGCTGGAAAGCGGCGTGCGCATGTGCTCGGCGGCCAATCACACTTTCGTCGCTGTCTCGCGCTCTGTCGCCCGTTTGTGGGATCACGTCGCCCCAAGCGATCAGGTTATCCTGAACGGGATCGACCTTGAGAAATTCGGTTTCAGTCCGCAGCCCGACCCTGAGCCCTATCTGGTCTGGTACGGGCGGATTGTCCCCGAAAAGGGTCTGCACTTCGCCATCGAAGCCGCGCGATCGATCGGGGTGCGGCTGCGCGTCGCCGGGCCGATCCTGGATCAGGTGTATTTCGACGGCATGATCAAGCCGCATCTCGGCGACCGCGTCGTTCATGTCGGGCATCTGGATCACCTGGCGCTGGCGCGTTTCGTCGGCGGTGCAAGGGCCTTCCTGTGCACTCCCACCTGGGACGAACCATACGGCCTCGTCGTCGCCGAGGCGCTTGCATGCGGGGTGCCGGTCGCCGCCTTCGCCCGCGGTGCAATTCCGGAAATTCTCGACGAGAGCTGCGGCGTACTGGCAACGCCCGATGACGTTGCATCGCTCGCGGCTGCGGTGCGAGGAGCAATGCGGCTCAGCCGCTACGATTGTCGCAGACGTGCCGAACAAACCTGCGATGCCCGGCGAATGATCGAGAGCTACGAAGCGTTGTACAATCGCCGGATCGCGATGCACGCTGAGAGCGAATTTTGCGAGGTCCCGCTCTTACATGCTTGACGGCGAACCGACAAATCCGCTGGCTGCGGCGTGCGACTTTTGCGTGTGCGTTCCGGCTCGCGACGAGGAGGAGCGCCTTCCGGTGCTGCTCGCGGCACTTGCGCGGCAGACGCTGCCAGGCGTCATCCGCGTGGTCATCGCGCTCAACAACACCACCGACGCGAGCCTTGCTGTCGTCGCCGAGGCCCGCGCCGCGTTCAAGGGGCGATTGCATGTCCATGTCGAAGACGTGACGTTTCCGCCCGGCCTTGCCCATGCGGGATCTGCGCGCCGCCTGGCAATGGATACTGGGTTGTCGCTTCTGGCAGGTTCAGCGCAGGGCATTCTGGTCAGCACCGATGCCGATACGTGCCCGCCCGCCTGCTGGCTCGAAAACATCGCTGCGGCCTTTGGCCGCGGTGCGGATCTGGTTGGCGGACGCATCGAGATTGACCAGGCTGAGCCTTTGCCACCTGAAGTTGTGCGCCTGCGCCATGCCTGGGACAAGTACTGGAACGTGGTGCGAGCCATCGAAGACGAAGTTGATCCCCTCCCCTGGAACCCGCCGCCGCGTCATGGCGATCATACCGGCGCATCGCTGGCGATCCGCGCGCAGCTTTATCGCGAGTGCGGCGGGGTCCCGCTGCTTCCGAGCGGAGAAGATCGCGCCCTCGTCGCCGCCGGCATCGCTCACGGCGGCCGCCTCGCCCATCCCGGCAATGTCTACACCTTCGTCTCGCCGCGCCGTGATGGGCGGGCCGAAGGCGGGATGGCCCGCGCCATGGAGGAACTCTTCGAACTGGCGGCAACGTGCGCAGCCCCGGCCGCACCAAGCTACGAGCAGTGGCGCGAACGAGCGCTCTGGCGCCGCGGGATGCGGTCGCTGCCAGACGGACATGCACGGATACCGCGGGAAGAGATGCTGCTTGCGCCCATGCGCCGTGACATGAAACTGGAGATTGGACGGTGATCGACCGCCCGATCGGCTATTACGTTCACCATCATGGCGCAGGCCATCGCGCGCGCGCACAGGCAATTGCTGCCGCCAGCGAACGCCTTATCGTCCTGCTCGGCACCGGCCTCGGCGAAAACGGGATCGATCTTGCCGATGATCGCCCTCTTTCGGGCCTGTTCGATGGCTTTGACGGCGCCTCCTCACGCCCCGATGCGCTGCATTATGCTCCGCTCGATCACGAGGGGGTGCGCAGCCGCGTCGCTCGCATCACTGGCTGGATTGCCCAGGCGCGCCCTGCGATGATGGTCATCGATGTCTCTGCCGAAGTGGCGATGCTGGCTCGGCTGGCCTCGGTGCCGACGATCTGCGTACGGCTTAGCGGAAACAGGGACGATCCGGCGCACCTCGAGACGTTTCGCGCCGCATCGGGGTTGCTGGCCCCGTTTCACCCCGCCTGCGAATCCGCTGCGACGCCCGAATGGGTACGGGCAAAGACGCTTTACCTGCCAGGCATAGCTCAGGCACCGGCGGAGGCAGCACCGCTGGAAAAGGTTGTCCTCGTGGTCTTCGGCCAGGGCGGACCGACAGGTGATGGGGACAAACTTGCCAAGGCGGCCCGCGCGTGGCCGGGTTGGCGATGGCGCGTGATCGGCCCCGCTGCGGTGCCTCCGCAGCCACCCGGCAATCTGGAATTTGCGGGATGGGTCGCGTCACCAGAGGCCGAGATCGCGCGCGCTGCAGTCGTCATTGGTGCAGGCGGCAACGGTCTGGTCGGGGCGGTGATGGCGGCCGACCGGCCTTTCGTGTGCATACCCGAGGATCGTCCCTACGCTGAGCAGCATGCCACTGGCCATGGCCTTAAGGCGCTGGGCGCCGCGATCGTGCTGCCGGAATGGCCCTCTGCATGTTTCTGGGGGCGTATTCTCGATGATGCCGTGTCCATGTCCGGCGAAGGCAGGCGACGTTTGCGCGATCCGATGGCTGCCGAGAAGGCGGCGCAGTGGCTGGCTCAGCACGCCTCGCGTTCCCTTTCGCTGGCGGCACCGGGGCGATGAACAGCTTAAACCCGTCACCCGGCATCGCCGCGGATCCGGTTGGATGTGCGCGGGCGATCGCCGATCGGCTGGCCGATCTTGGTGCGCGGTATGATGCCGCGCCGGTCTTCCCTCTTGAAAGCATGCGCTGTCTCGCGGCCGCGGGGCTGCATAGGCACTTTGCGCCGGCCGCGAGCGGCGGCACGGTCTTCGCGGATACGCGGGAGCGATATCGCATCCTTATGGACGTCCTTCGCATCGCCGGGCGGGCCGACCTTAGTGTCGGGCGATTGCTCGAAGGGCATGTGAACGCGCTATTGCTATTCGAGTCGTACGGATCGGCGGAGCAGAACCGGCAGCTTGGGCGCGTGCTCGATGCCGGAGGCTTTTACGGGGTTTGGGCCACCGAACCGGCGCCGGGTGTCTCGATCGAGCTGGCCAACCGCACTCAGATGAGCCTGAAGGGGGCAAAGAGCTTCGCGAGCGGCGCAGGCGGACTGGCGCACGCGATCGTCACCGCGAGGCAGCCCGAGGGGGGGCGACGGTTGGTAGTGGTGGAAGGCGACGAAGCGGATCGTGCCGATCTCTCCGGCTGGCGCGTGCGCGGCATGCGAGCAAGCAACAGCGGCCTTTATGACCTTACGGGATTGCGGATCAAGGACACCGACCTGCTTGGACATCCCGGCGACTACGATCGCGAGCCGCGCTTCACGACCGGGGCCTGGCGCTTCGCCGCCGTGCAGCTTGGCGGCATCGAGGCGCTGCTGGGGGAGACCCGGCAGGCCATGTCGGACACGGCCCGGGCTGATCCATTGCAACGCGCCAAGTTCGCTGACTGCGTCGTCGCTGCACGTACCGCTTATCTATGGGTTCGCGAATGCGCGATGCGCGCCGCGAGCGATGACCTCGATGGACCAGCCTTTGCGCGCCTGACGCGCGGCGTTGTCGAGCGTGCGGGGCTCGATGTCATGGAACTAGCCGCGCGTATCGTCGGAACGCGCAGCGCGATGGACGGCCAGCGCATCGACAAGATAAGCCGCGACTTGTCGCTCTACCTGCGCCAGGCCGGACCCGACTATGCCCGCGATCAGGCGGCTTTGACGTGGCTCGATCACGACGCCTGGGGCGAGCAGGACGTGTTGTGGTGACGACCAGCCTTGCTGATCGTCCCTGGCGGTCGCTGCGCTGGCTGGTGCTGGCGCCGCATGCTGACGATGAAACGCTTGGAGCCGGCGCTCTTATCGCGCAGGCCGAAGCGACCGGGCACTTCGCGGGCCTCGTCTATCTCACTGATGGATCGGGTTCGCACCCGGCGGCGGAGAGAGGCGTGCAGCGACTGATCTGCGTCCGAAGGCGCGAGGGCGCCGGCGCGCTATCGCGGCTGACGGGTAGTCGACGAAATCGCCCATTCCATCTGGGCTGGAAGGATGCGGCCCCCGCTGCTCCGGGCAGTTCAAAATTCGATCGTTCGGTCATGACCCTGGCATCGTTTTGCGTGCGGCTTCGGGTCGATGCGATCGCGGTTACCGCCAGGCATGAACCCCACTGCGATCACGCTGCGGCGGCTGAACTCGCCTACGCGGTGAAGGGCCGGGCAAAGCGGCGCATCGTCGTGGCTGAATATTGCGTCTGGGCCGACAGGCCCGAACCGCGTCGATACCGCGCAATCCGCTCCGACGCCATGTCGCCCGGCCTGCGTCGATACGCGCTGCAGGCGCATCGCAGTCAACTGACCGCATCCCATGGGCATGGCTTTCGATTGCCGAAAGCCATGCAGCGCATGGCCGCGCGCGACACCCTGTTCGTGGAGAGGGGCATATGAGCCGGCATTTCACCAGACTGACGCCGGAGTATTTCGAAAGCATGTTCCAGGGCACGGAAGATCCGTGGAATCTTGAAACGAGTGCCTATGAAAAAGCCAAGCATGACCATACCGTGCGTATGCTGGGCAGCGGCGAATATCGCCATGCCTTTGAAGTTGGCTGCGCAAGGGGAATGCTGACCTGCCTGCTTGCTCCAGCCGTTCAGTCCCTGCTGGCAATCGACGTCAGCGGGACGGCGCTTCGCGCGGCACGAAAGCGGTGTGCTTTCTATAAGCACGTGATGTTTGCCAACATGCAATTCCCTGCGCAGGCGCCCGAGTCTGACTTCGATCTCATCGTGCTGTCGGAAGTCGTCTATTACTGGGACGATACGGATATCAGGACGGCCGCTGCATGGGTCGCAGACCATCTGCTCCCTGGCGGGGTCATCATCCTCGTCCACTGGCTGGGCGAAACTGATTATCCCCAAAGCGGGGACGAGGCAGTCGACAAGCTGCAGGATGCCCTGACGGGGTGTGTGCGCATCGAACGTGCCGAACGCTGCGGCGAGTATCGACTTGATGTATGGCGCAGGACGCCATGAGTACCAGCGTATTGACGATAGTACGCAATCGTGCCGGACATCTGGCCCAGCTTGTCGAAGGGCTGCGCCGCAGCGACACGGCGCCCCGTGAACTCATCGTGGTGGATATGGGCAGCACAGTGCCGGTCTCGGTCGAGGAAACCCCGTTCCCTTGCCGGATCGAACGGCTGGACTGTGAGGGCCTTCCTCTCGCAGCAGCGCGCAACGCGGCGGCGCGCGCGGCAAAGGGCGACACCTTGCTGTTTCTCGACGTGGATTGCATTCCGATGCGCGGCCTGATCGCGGCCATGAAGGACGTGCTCGATAGCGAGGATGGACTGGTCTGTGCGCAGGTTCGTTACCTGGGGCAGGATGACGCGCGATCAGACTGGGGAGAGGCCGACCTGCTTGCACGCTCATCGGGACATCCGGAACGCCGTTTTCCGGCATCAGGGCTGCGCCGGGTCGAGAATGCCGGTCTGTTCTGGTCACTTGTCTTTGGTATTCGCCGCGAACGCTACGCCGGCCTTGGCGGGTTCGACGAGGCTTTCACCGGTTACGGCGCCGAGGACACCGATTTTGGATTTAGGGCGAAGGCGGCACACGTACCACTGTTATTCATGGGCGGACCCGGCGCCTTTCATCAGCATCACGATGTTTTCGAGCCCCCGCTTCGGCATTTCAACGATATTTTGCGCAACGCACGCACGTTTCACGATAAATGGGGAACATGGCCGATGGAAGGGTGGCTCAGCGCCTTCGCGCAATCCGGTCTTGTCGAATGGGATGACAGGAGTCTGATAAAGCTGCGTGACCCGACCCGCAAAGAAATTGCCGACGCGCTGGTTGATTAAAGATGTAATTTGACATCAGCTTTGAAAAACCCCGCCGAAGCGGGGTCAATCGTTTTACTTCTTGCCGGTTCCCGGCTCCGAGGTCTTCGGTTCCTTGCCGTCTTCGACCCGGCCTTCGTTGCGAAGATCCCGCCCCTCCTGAGCCTTCTTCTGGCTCTCGGGCGACTTGCCATGCTCGTTAAGTTCCTCCTTCACGTAGCCAGCGGCTTCCTTGGCTTTGCCTTCGATGCTCATGATAATCTCCTCGTGCAGTCAGTTCGACAGACTGCCGCACACACTAAGCGCACAGCGACGCATTTAAGTTCCGATCTGATCGTCGGATCCGCGGCACGTGGAGCGGCATCGCCCGGTCATCAAAGAGAGCGCGCAAATGCATCGATCTGCGTTGCGTCTTGCGAAGATTGTCGCACCCCGCGGTGACTACTTGGCCTGGTCGCTTGGCGGCATATTAATTGAAACGACAATGCAACCAAAACTTCGTGCATAGCCTCCGGATCTGCTTGCAGATGGTAAGGAACAATCGCGCAGCAGGAACGACCCCGCCGGTCGAAAGTTAATGGTGCATGAAGATGACAACGACCCTAACGGCAGCCGCTGCTCTGGCATGCATGATCGCGGCTTGCGATGGCCCCAAAGAGAAAGCGGGTGCCGCCAAGGACGAAGCGGCCGCAAAGGCCGCAGGCGTATCATATGATGGGAACGGTCCTGCCGAACGCGCGGGTGAAGCTGCGGACCGCGTAGACCGAGCAGCCGTCAAGGCGCGCGATTCCGAGGCTGCTGCCCTTAAGAATCGAGGCAAAGCCATTCGTGCGCAAGCTGATGCTGAAGCCGAGAAGCTTGAGCAAGAAGCAGAGGCTCTGCGCGATCAGGCAAGAACCAAGGCGGACGCGCTCGCGCGGCAAGCAAAGACGCTCGAGCAGAAAAACTGATAGTCGGTTTGCGGGCCCGGATTTCAGCTGAAGGCCGCTCTTCCATGACTGCGCTCGACGCGAGGCGTTCCAAAAAATCAGCCAGTCCCTGGGGATCTTCGATCGGGAAGCGGCTGCGGGTTGAGAGGGTATTGGCACTGCATCGAGGATGTATGACGCGAAGCGATCAACCCGTTTAGCCGGAGATAGATGGGACTTATCCGAATGGCGGCCTGGGAGATGCTCATTGCGATTGTTTGTCATTTCAGGTGACTTTCAGCGCATTCGCGGAGGTGCGCATGGAACATTCGCGACAGTCTGCTTCGGATAGCCATCACGCTTTCTTCGGGCGTTAATCGGTAGTAATTACAGCATTCGGTTGATGCAGTCTTCCTGAACGCGTCGCTGTCGAAACGTCCGGGCTGCGACTGCCCGTTAAGCAGACCAAAACGTGAAGTCAGTGCGAAACTCGATCGCTTGCACAACCGGCGGCAGTCGAGCGATTCTGCCTGCAGAACGCCGCTTTAGTCAGTCACCATTAGCTCGATCCCGGCGCTTGCCGCTGGGGTGTCATCTGCTGGAATAGAGATTTCCTTGCACGCAGCGGTTCGGCTATGGCAGCTCGATAATGAGGCTCGCGAGCCCTTGCCATATCGGCAGTGGAGTGCGGCTTCCAGGGTCTTGCAACATGTCCACCGTGCCGATCGTAGATGACCATCTCGTTGCAGGCGATCTTCCCTTTCCCGCGGACAGCAGCAAATGCGCCGATCTCATCGTTCGCAAGGACTGGTCAGCGACACCCCTTGGCCCGATAGAGCGATGGCCGCAATGCCTGACGAGCGCCCTGTCCATCATTCTGTGCTCGCGGGTCCCTATGGCCATATTGTGGGGTGCGGCGGGCGTCATGCTCTACAACGATGCCTATTCGTATTTCGCAGGCGGGCGCCACCCTGATAGCTTTGGCTCCAATGTGCGGGAGAGCTGGCCGGAAATCGCGGAGTTCAACGATGCCGTCCTGAAAGCGGTCCTCACGGGCGAGTGCCTGCGCTACCGCGATCAGGAAATGACCCTGCTGCGCAGCGGATCCTTGGAACGGGTCTGGATGGACCTGGACTACTCTCCGATTCTTGGCGCCTCCGGCGTGCCGGAGGGTGTCATCTGCATCCTTACAGAGACCACCCGGCGCGTGGAGGCGCAGCGTCGCAGTGCCTTTCTCCTTTCGCTGTCAGATGATCTTCGTGCGCTGAAAACACCGGCCGAGATCACCAATCTAGCCGCCCTGCGCATTGGCGAACTGCTCGACGCCAGCCGGGTGTTCTACGCCGAGATCACCAGCGGCGGCATGATGACGGTGGAGCGCGATTATGCGCGGAGCGTCGGTTCCATTGCCGGTGTTCATTCGCTCGCTTCGTTCGGACCCGATCTGCTGGCCGCCTACCGCAGCGGCGCTCCGGTCGTGGTACGCGACGTTCCCGGCGACGAGCGCCTGAGCGCGCCTGCCCGGGCCGGGCTGACGGCCCGGGAAGTCGGCGCTTTTATCGACGTTGTTCTGTTCGAGGAAGAACAGTGGGTTGGCCTGCTTGCTGTGCAGAATGCCTCGCCCAGGGTCTGGAGCGAGGCGGAGGAAACCCTCGTTCAGGAAGTGGGCGTACGAGTAAAGGCGGCAATCGAGCGCGTCCGCGCCGAACGCGACCGATTGTGGGACCTCTCGCAGGACCTTCTCGCGCGTGCCGATTTTGCGGGCATGATGTCGGCGATCAATCCTGCCTGGACCCGGGTATTGGGCTGGAGCGAGAATGAGCTTCTCACGCGCGGCTATGCCAGCATAATGCATCCCGATGATGTGACGCATTCCCTGGACGCCATTGCCAGAATGGCGCAGTCGCGCGAGCCTGCACGCTTCGAAAATCGTATCGCGACGCAGGACGGCATCTGGCGAAGCATCGAATGGACGGCCGCCCCCGAACCGGATGGCATCAACTTCGTGGCGGTAGGCCGCGATCTGACCGATGCCAGGGCACAGGAGGCGGAGCTGGAGACAGCACAGGAAGCCTTGCGCCACAGCCAGAAGATGGAGGCCATAGGCCAATTGACGGGCGGGATTGCGCACGACTTCAACAATATGCTTACCGGCATCATCGGCAGCCTCGATCTTGTTCAACGCAACATTGCGGCCGGACGACTGGACCGTGTGGATCGCTACATTGCGGCCGGTAACGCGTCCGCGCAGCGGGCTGCCGCTCTTACCGCCCGTCTGCTGGCATTCGGCCGGCGCCAGTCCCTTGATTTGCGGACCACTGACGTCAATGCCCTTGTAACCGGCATGAGCGAACTTCTGGACCGTACGCTTGGCGAGCAGACGGTCCTGGAAACCCATTTAGGGGCCAGCTTGTGGACAGCGGCGACCGATATCAACCAGCTTGAGAGCGCGCTGCTCAACTTGTGCATCAACGCCAGGGATGCGATGCCGGGCGGTGGCAGGCTCATCGTCGAGACCGATAACATCGAGCTCGATCAGTTCTACACCCGCGATTACCCAGACCTTGTGCCTGGCGAGTACGTGGTCCTGAGCGTCAGTGATACCGGCACCGGCATGGACGCTTCGACGCTCGACAAAGTCTTCGAACCGTTCTTCACGACGAAACCCGTGGGACAGGGCACGGGCCTCGGGCTTTCGATGATCTACGGGTTCGCCCGCCAGGCTGGCGGACATGTGCGCATTTACAGCGAGCCGGGCGTCGGAACGACGGTGAAACTCTTCATGCCCCGTGCCTCTGGCGCCGTGGAAGCGGCTGAACAGGGCACACCGCAGCTCGCCCAGGGGCTGGGGGAAACCGTGATGGTGGTCGAAGATGATCCATCGGTTCGCCTCATCATCACGGAAGTGCTTCAGGAATTGGGCTACGAGGCGATTGAGGCCGCCGATGCCCAAGCGGCCATTCCCGTCCTGCAATCGACCGAACGGATCGATCTGCTGGTGACGGATGTGGGATTGCCCGGCCTAAATGGTCGTCAGCTCGCGGAAATCGCACGCGAGACCAGGCCCGACCTCAGGGTTCTCTTCATCACGGGTTATACGCAGGCAGCCTCGGCCCGATCAGGTTTCCTGCCTGCCGGCATGGAGATGCTGACCAAGCCATTCTCAGCGGATTTGCTGGCGACGAAAATCAGGGAGATCATCGAGCGGTGAAAACTTATGATGGCCCGGCTAGCCAGCGCGATTGCCTATCGAACTGGCAAACTGAAATGCATGGTTTCTTGACGCTTATCTGCCGCACCTGACAGATCGACGTTTGTGGCGGAGCGCCATGCGCGCGCCTGGCCAACGGTCAACTGATAGGTTCCAGGCCGAGCAGTTCCTCGGCCGCTCGCGCGAGATTATGGGCGGTGTAGGGCTTTTGAACCACCATCCTCGCCCTGTGCTCATCGGGAAGCTTCGCTTGCTCCCCGTAACCCGACGCGAAGAAGAACGGCACGCCCATTTCCAGCAACCGGTCCGCGACCGGGAAGCTCGTCTGGTCACCAAGGTTGATGTCGAGGACTGCAAAGTCCGGGGCGTAGCCATCGAGCGCGTCATGGGCGGCTTCAACCGTCGATACCGCGGTGAGTTCGGCACCAAGCCGGGTCAGGATATCTTCCGCATCGAGGGCGATGATCAGGCTGTCCTCGACCAGCATTACCGACCGTCCGCACAGCAGGTCCGCCGGCGGCGCATTCTGTGCGTGATGCGGGGGCGCCGGAAGCTTCACGTACGGCCCCTGATGATTGCGCGGGACGGAAACGTGGCGCGCCGGAATGCGGAACCTTGCCCGTACGCCCGCAGGATCGTAATGGATTTCAGAGGAGCCCCCCAGGTCATATGGCACCGAACGGTCGACGATCGTGGTACCAAAACCCTTGCGTGTAGGCGGCGTTACCGGCGGACCGCCTGCTTCTTGCCATGTGAGGACGAGGTCATTGGCATCATTGCGATCCCAGGCGATGCGTACTTCGCCGTCGCCCGACAAGCTGCCGTACTTTGTCGAGTTCGTGACCAGTTCGTGGATGACGAGCGCCATCGTTGAGTAGGCTTGCGGATTGAGCAGCAGCGGCGGGCCTTCGGAGCAGATCGATGTTTCCTTGTCGGCGGCAAATGCCGCCGCCTCCGCGTCGATGAGCGCTTGCAATGGGGCGGGTCCCCAGTGATCGTCCGTGATCTGATTGTGCGCGCGGGCAAGCGCATGGATGCGTCCATCGACCACCTTCACGAAATCGCGCACTGCATCCTCGTCGGGCTGCGATTGGCGGATCAGGCCGCGAATGACGCCAAGGATGTTGCGAACACGGTGGTTGAGTTCCGCGATCAGCAGCTCCTGGCGCGCATTGGCTTGATGCCGCTGCGCCGCAGCCTCGTCCGCAAGACGCAGGACGACTTCGATGAGCGTTGCCCGCAGTGTTTCTGCCACCCGCATTTCGGACGAGGTAAACGGCCGCGAGCGGCCCTCCACGTTCTCACGCCACTCGGCAAAGCTTTCGCGCGGCGTCAGGCGTGAGCCATTGGGACCGTAGGCGATGGGCTTGTGCGGGTCACCGGCCCAGCGCACCGATTCCCGCATCTCCGAGCGGAACAGCACGACATAGTCGCGCGGCGAGCGGGAAATCGGAATGGCAAGCAGCCCCGAAGCTTGGGGAGCGAATGCGGCGGCCTTGTCGACTAACGATCCGATGTGGTCCGTGGCAAACACCTTGCCTGCCGCTGTCCCGTTCAGGGCCCGGACAATGCGGCGGAAGTCATCCGTCGGGGGCGTCACGCCGGAGAAAGCATAGCTGCCGTTTAACCACACCCCGACACCATCGGCCGGGATCGCGCTGGTCAGGATGTCGGCAAGCCAATCAGGATCGTTGAGCAGGGTTTCATCTGACGCGACGGCACCCAGAAGCTGGTCCGAGATATCGCGCGCGCGGCGCTCGTACTCGATGAGTTCACGCCGCTCGCGGCTCTCGAGCCGCATCGAGAACATCTGGGCGAAGAGTTCGCTGACCGAACGGCGCTCGAAGGTAGGCGCGCGCGGGGAATAGTGATGGCAGGCGAACAAGCCCCACAGCTCGCCATCGACCAGGATGGATATCGAAAGAGATGCCTCGACGCCCATGTTCTTGAGGTATTCGATATGAATGGGCGAAACCGAGCGCAGCACGGACAGCGAAAGATCGAGTGGCTTGCGGTGCTCGTCGAGCGCGGGCACAATTGCGACGGGCACGCAGCTTACATCCCGGATGACCCGGATGAGGTTGCGCTTGTAGAGGGCTCTGGCCTGGCGGGGAATATCGCTCGCCGGGTAATGCAGCCCTCTGAAGGAGCCAATGCCCGACTTGCAGGCTTCGGCGACAACCTCGCCCGCACCGTCGGGTGCAAACTTGTAGACCATGACCCGGTCATAGCCGAGCAGCGCGCGAATTTGGCGGGCACCTTCCTTGTAGAAGGCTGGCAGGTCCGGCTGGTTATCGAGCCTTGTCATCATAGAGCGGACGGCGCCCGATGCATCGCCATTGCTGTGAGCGCCCGGCTCGGCTTCGATTATGATCTGGCCGCGCGAGTTGTGGATCGCGATGTCGAAGGGAGGGCCGTTCTCGCTGATCTGGCACCCGAACATGCGTTCGACCGTGTCCGGGGAAATCAGATAGGCGACCCTGTTGCGCAAGTCATGGACGAGCTTGGGCGGAAGGAGCTGAGTCAGCGGCGTTCCGATGGCCGCCTGGGCATCGAACGGCAGGAACTCGCCAAGATTTGCCGAGACGCGCGCGATGATCCAGTCAGTGCTGACCGCAATGAGGAATCCGACCGGTTGGATCGCCCCCAGGAGGTGAATCGGCTCCCGGTCGCAGTTCGTCAGGTCGACATGAAATTCCGCGTCAGCCACATTTTCCCCAATCAGTAAGGCCGCTACGCCGAAAAACTACCGTTCAACAAACCTGAATGCGGGCGGTTCCCGCCAAGTGCCAATGGCGCGGTGCCTATGAACCCAGTGCGAAATCCAGCGTGAGCCCGCTGGCATGCTGGATCAATTCCGAGGCTCTCGACGTTGCTGCTCAAAACATCTGGAGCAGACATGCCGGACGATTGCAGACCTTTTGCCCTTATCGCGGATGATGATCCTCTGGTGCGGATGAACTCGGCCGAGATTCTCGAGAATGCCGGATTTCAAGTATTCGAGGCGAGCGGCGTGGAGCAGGCGGCGCAAATCCTGGACGCCAATGGCGGCAAAATCAGCTTGCTCTTCACCGATGTCCAGATGCCGCCGAGCCAGCGCGACGGCTTCGAACTTGCCAGAGTGTGCGCCGCTGCCTGGCCGGGCGTTCATATTCTCGTTGCCTCCGGGATGGTCCAGCCAACCGAGGATGACCTACCCGAGGGGGCCATCTTCATAAACAAGCCCTTCAGTGCCGAGGTGGTCTATGATCGCCTGCAGGAGCTGCTGCCGGACGATGAACAACCAGCGCCGCTCAGGCAGGCAAACCCGTAAAGGACCGCTTTCCGGTATAGACTGTGCTGGTTGAAAGACGA
Organism: Novosphingobium resinovorum; assembly: GCF_001742225.1. Lineage (NCBI taxonomy): Bacteria > Pseudomonadati > Pseudomonadota > Alphaproteobacteria > Sphingomonadales > Sphingomonadaceae > Novosphingobium > Novosphingobium resinovorum. Next base: position 669,708 of record NZ_CP017077.1, read on the forward strand.
GGCAGGTGAGCGTTGCTCACAGGTCACCTTGCAGCAGATGGCCGTTTGAGACCGGCAGTCGAGGGGTTCGCTTGTGTCGCAACGCCGCTCGCCGAAAAGTTTCCGACCAAACTTTTGCGGTAGAAACGCCGGGCGCGCGGATCGGGGAGATCATTACCGAAGTGTAGAAGGACACTTCAGGTCACCGGCCTGGAGGAATTCTGAAAGCACGGCCATCGGCCCCCGAGCCGCCGCAGGCGAAGCCCGGTGAGCTGGTAGGTCCACCGCCAGCTCAGCGGGTGCCGACCAATGCGACATTACCGCGGGAGACAACGTACCTTATGCGATGGACGATACCGATTATACCGTCCCTCGCCACGCCTTCTCCCACGGCATTGCGTATGCCGAGATCGAAGTGCGCCAGGACCTGATCAGCAATCTTGCCGGCCAGAAATCGTGGGCGCGTCGCCTGGGCGATGCCGCACGCGAGGCGCAGGCCATGCTGAATGGGAAAGGAGAATAGCTGCCGGGCTCGGACTTCTCGCGCCAAGGTCGTACCATGCCAGACCTTGCTCGTTCATTCCGGATCGTCATGACCGTACTGCCATGCTAAGGGCATGGGCTGAAAGGTTTCCATGACCCAAAATCGCGCATCCTGGCTGGAATCGAACGCATCGCAGTCGTTCCTCGTAGAAGCCAGCGAACGCCTGGCCTCGGCCAGGTCGATGCCAGCGGTCGTAGAGGTACTGCGTGATACGGCGCGCGGCGCAATCGGCGCCGATGGGATCGCAGTCGTGCTCAAGGACGGCGACCAATGCTCGTACGTTGCCGAAGACGCCATCGCCCCGTTGTGGAGTGGACGCAGATTTCCTGCCGACCAGTGCATTTCCGGCTGGTCCATGCAGCATGTCGAGACCGTGATCGTCAGCGATGTACGAGCGGATCCGCGCATTCCACAGACCGCTTATGAACCTACGTTTGTTCGCAGTCTTGCTATGGTGCCGATCGGTCGCCCCGACCCTGTCGCTGCGCTGGGCGCCTACTGGTCCACCACGGGAACTCCGCCCGAGGGAAGCATTGCCCGACTGGAAAGCCTGGGGCGGCTTGCGGCGATCGCTGTGGAAAATGCAAGGTTGCTCGACCTCAATCAGGAGGACGCGCGTCTCAAGGCCACCATGCTGGCGGCAGGGCGCATGGGCCTGTGGTCGTTTGACGTGGCGTCGGGCACGCTCGATGCATCCGCAGCCTGCCGAAAGAACTTCGGACGCGATCCGGCGCTTCCATTCACCTACGAGGACCTGCAATCGGCGATCCATCCGGATGACCGAGAGTGGGTCAATGCCGCCATTGCCGCGAGCCTGACGACGCGTTGCGAGTACGATGTCGAGTACCGGGTGCTGGCGCCGGATGGTGACATTCGCTGGATCGGGGTGCGTGGACAGCCCTCGTTTCGCCATGAAGGCACTCCAATCGGCTTGTCCGGTGTCTCCATCGACATCACCGAGCGCAAGAGGATGGAAGAGGCTCTGAGGACCTCTGCCGCAACGCTTGAACATCTTGTCGAGGAGCGCACGCGCGAACTCGTGCGTACGCAAGACGCGCTAAGGCAGTCGCAGAAACTGGAAGCGATGGGCCAGCTTACCGGCGGCGTCGCGCATGACTTCAACAATCTGCTCACGCCGATTATTGGCAGCCTCGACCTGCTGCACAGGCGTCAGGTTGGCAGTGAAAGGGAGCAGCGCCTCATCAGCGGTGCCTTGCAGTCGGCCGACAGGGCGCGCGTCCTGGTCCAGCGACTTCTTGCTTTTGCGCGGCGTCAGCCGCTGCATCCAGAGCCTGTGGACATGGCTGCCCTGGTCATCGGGATGTCGGAGCTCATCGGCACCACCGTCGGGCCGCAAGTCGAGCTTCGACTTGATCTCGCAGCCGAGTTGCCGATGGCGGTCGCTGATCCGCATCAGGTCGAAATGGCTCTGCTGAACCTGTCGGTAAACGCCCGCGACGCGATGCCTGACGGCGGCTCACTCGTCATCTCCGCTCATTTGCAACGCACCGATCACTTGGCAGCACCCGGCATCGAGCCTGGCGACTACGTCGTGGTAAGCGTGTCGGATACGGGCCTCGGGATGGATGCCGACACCCAGTTGCGTTCGATCGAACCTTTCTTTTCGACAAAGGGGATCGGACAGGGGACGGGCTTAGGGCTCTCGATGGCGCATGGACTGGCCCGGCAACTTGGCGGTGCGCTCACGATAGAAAGCGAGCCGGGATCAGGTACGTCCATTGCGCTATGGTTCCCGGCCACCGGTGCGAGGCAGACGGCGATCACCGCTTCATCGAACCACGAGATGCACGGTTCCGGGGTGGCTCTCGTCGTGGACGATGAACCGCTCGTACGCGCGAGCACGGCCGACATGCTGGTCGATCTCGGGTTCGAGGTTCTGGAAGCGGCTTCAGGTCACGAAGCGCTTGCGCTCATCAAATCCGATGCTCGCATCTGTGTCATGATCAGCGACCATCTCATGCCCCACATGACGGGGGTCGAACTGGTGCGCGCGGCTCTCGCCATCCGGCCGTCGCTGCCGGTCCTCATCGTCTCGGGGTATTCGGACGCGATCGGCCTTGCATCGGACCTGCCGCGATTGAGCAAGCCGTTTCGGCAGGCAGAACTCTCGATCGCGCTTGAAAAGATCATGCCGGCGAAGGAAGCCGCTCCAATCATTGTGACAGTGGTAGAAGACCCGCTCGGGGCTCCGACAATCCCCATTTCTTGACAGCTTCACATGAACGATCAGCTGCGCCCATTGGACCGCTTCGGCTATCCTTTTACATAGGGCGCAAGGCTGGCGTTGCGACGTAACATCCCGACATAATCGGGAGATACACGGATGCTCGATCTGCTCATCAAGGGGGGCGAGATCGTCGATGGTACGGGACGGCCGCGATTCACGGGGGATGTCGGCATCGCCGACGGGCGCATCGTCGCCGTGGGCGATCTGTCGGGCCCGGCCCATCGCAGCATTGATGCTTCGGGCCTGCTGGTCACGCCCGGTTGGGTCGACATTCACACGCATTACGATGGGCAGGCGACATGGGACATGCTGCTCGACCCTTCGTTCAGTTCGGGCGTCACAACTGCGATCCTCGGTAACTGCGGCGTCGGTTTCGCGCCGGTCGCCCGGGGAGACGAAGGGCGACTGATCGATCTGATGGATGGGGTGGAGGAAATCCCCGGCGGCGCACTTCACGCCGGGCTGGAGTGGAACTGGTCCAGCTTCCCCGAATATCTCGACGTGCTGGATTCCAAGCCGCGCAGCTTCGACGTGGGATGCTATCTCCCGCACGGACCGCTGCGCCTTTTCGTTCTTGGCGACAAGGTTGGCTCCGGCCGCAAGGCCGATGTCGACGAGATCGAGCGGATGGCTGGCCTCGTTGATGAAGCCATGCGGGTCGGCGCATTTGGCGTATCCAGTTCGCGAACTTCAGTCCATCGCACTGTTCACGGTGACATGACACCCGATTTCGAGGTCGACCGCGAGGAACTGGTGGCGCTTGCCCGCGTAGTTGCGCGGCACCGTGGCGTCATGGAATTCGCGCCTGCCGGGGTCGTTGGCGAGGATCCGCAGGGCATCCGCAGCGAAATGGCGTTGTTTGACGACATCGTGACCGAAACCGGCGTTGACGTGCACATGCTGTTGCTGCAGCCCAACCTTGACCCCGATTACTGGCAGGAACAGCTGGACTGGGCGACCCGCATCAACACCGGCGGCCGCTCGCGCGTATTCGGGCAGGTGAGCGGGCGCAGCATCGGCGCGCTGCTCAGCTTCTACGGCACGCATCCGTTCATGGAACGACCGGCTTTCCGCCAGGTGAAGGCCAGTCTCCCGCGTGACGAATGGCTGGCCGCACTTGCAGAATCGCAGGTCAAGGCGCGCATCCTGCGCGAGACGGATACTGACGGCAGCTTCGGCGCATTCCTCAACCAGCACTGGGGCAGTTGCTTCGATCTCGGCGAGACGGCCGATTACGAGCCGGACGACAGCGTCAACGTGGTCGGCCTGGCCGCTGCGGCAGGGACCACTCCGCAATCCTACGTCTACGACATGATGCTCCAGACCAGCCGCCACCCGCGCCTGCTGCTGGCAATAAACAACTATGTCGGTGGTGGGCTGGAGAAGCTGAAGCCTATGATCGAGCATCCTGCGACCGTGCTTGGCGCTTCCGATGCCGGGGCGCATGTCATGACGATCTGCGATGGTTCGATGAACAGCTTCATGCTGACACACTGGGCGCGCGATCGATCACGCGGGGCGGTCATCCCGCTCGAACAGGTGGTGCGGATGATGACACGTGACACTGCGCGCTCGATCGGCATCCTCGATCGCGGCACGCTGGAGCCAGGAATGCGTGCGGACCTAAACATAATCGATTTCGAGAACCTCGCATTAGGTAAACCAACCATTGTCGATGACCTGCCGCAGGGCGCGAGCCGCCTGCTGCAGGATGTGCGCGGTTATCGCCTGACGATGGTAAACGGCACGATCACACGGGAACACGATCAGGCAACGGGCGAGATGCCCGGTCGGCTGTTAAGGCACCGTGCGCCGAAGGTCGAGGTGCCGAAGATCTGAGGCCGATGAGAGATCTTCCGCTGCCATGTGTTGAGGATGGGGGCCTTGTCCTCGGTCCGGTATCGAGAGCGTGAAATACAGAATCTGACGTTGGCGATGTCATGGAAGTCAGCTTTGGAGGACAAGTGTTGGGACATTTTCCTCGGTCCGCTTCGGAGCATTTGCCCTGAAAAAAGCTGATGGGGGCGTCTAATCGCAGCTCTTTTGGCAAGCAGATTTTGAGCTGACCGTATGCCGGGTTCAGGGTCGTCTTCGCGGTCGGCATGGGCCGCCGCACGGTGGGTCTTCGGCGGACGGAACCTTCCTATTTGGACGGCGCACTCGCCGAAAAGCCGGTGCGTCCCATCAAGCGGATTGGCTCAGCCCACGTCCCGGCAGGGGCGGATTCGCTCACCAACTGCTCGTCGGCGAAGTACCGCATCACCGGCCGTATTCATTCTTGTTCCACGCCTCTGTGATCTGCCAAGTGTTGCCCTCATGATCGCACTTCACCTGGACCATCTGGAAATTCTGCATTCAGAAACGAGGTCTGACATCCGTAGCGGTGGTTCGTCACGGATCAGGTTGGCCCCGAAGCCTGGAAAGGATTGCTGGGTGTTGTCGCTGCATAGCTACTGGTGGTACCAGCAAAGGCGCACTGCTTTCGAACTCCAGGTTTGAAGTCGTGTCACTATGCTAAGTCATGCTACAGTTTTACAGAGATTTTCAAACTTCTCTTTGGTTTGAATTATCGGTATAATGCTTAGTATGGCTACCGAAAATCGAGGAAAGCTGAACCGGCTCCAGCAACTTCCGGATGGCGCACTTGTCGATGCGGCCTGGCTGGAGCGTCGCGGCTACTCCTCCTCGCTTCGCAGCCAGTACGTCAAGGCGGGATGGCTCAATCAGCCGGCTCCGCGCGTATATCGCCGCGGAAACAGCCCGATCGGCTGGCGCGAGGCCATCATATCCCTCCAGACCTTCCTCGAGAGCGACCTGACCGTGGGCGGGCGAAGCGCGCTGGAGGAACTGGGGTATGGCCACTACCTGGGGCGGCGCAGGGAGGTTCATCTCTATGGCGCGCAAAGGCCACCCGGCTGGCTTGCCGCCTTGCCCCTCGAGGTGGAGTTTGTCTGGCACAACAGCCGGCGGCTGTTTCCTGATGATCCGGTCGTCACGCAATCCGATGACGCACAGAGCGGTACGAGCGGTGAGCCGCTTCCCGTCCTGCCGGACGGTTTTCTGATCAGTGACGGAACCGCCAAATGGGGCCTGCGCCTCGCCAGCGCCGAACGGGCCCTGTTCCAGCTTCTCGACGAGCTGCCGGGCCGCGAAACCTTCCACCAGGTCGACATGCTGATGGAGGGCCTGGCGAATTTCAGTCCCCGCAGCCTGCAGGTCCAGCTGGCATCCTGCACCAGCATCAAGGTGAAGCGACTGTTCTTCTACTTCGCCGACCGCCATCGCCATGCCTGGCTTGAGCGGCTGGACCGCTCGGCCGTGGACCTTGGTACCGGCAAGCGCGTGCTCGTGAAAGGCGGCAAGCTGGATCCCACTTACCTCATCACTGTTCCGGAAGAGCTCGATGGCCTTTCTTGAAGACTACCACAATCAGGTAGCGCTGCTGCTGCGCACGATCCCTTTCGTGGCTGCCGAACCCGACTTCGCCCTCAGGGGGGCACCGCGATCAATTTGTTCGTGAGAGACATGCCGCGCCTGTCAGTCGATATCGACCTGACCTACCTCCCCGTGGCGGACCGCGAGGTCTCGCTGGCCGCCATTGACGCCGACATGGAAAGGATCGCGCAACGGATCGAAACTGCCATCCCCGGGGTCCATGTGGCGCGAAGTCGGCTCCAGAAGGAAGGCATCGTCACAAGGCTGGTCGTTTGCGATGGCACCACGCAGATCAAGATCGAGGTGACACCGGTGCTGCGCGGGGCCGTCTACGAGCCTGTCGAAACGGACGTCTCGGCGGTCGTGGAAGACACATTCGGTTATGCGCGGATCGCCGTGGTCTCGTTCGCCGATCTCTATGCAGGCAAAATCGTCGCCGCACTCGACCGCCAGCATCCACGTGACCTCTTCGATGTGCGGGATTTGCTGGTCAACGAAGGTATCAGTGACGAGCTTCGCCGAGCGTTCGTCGTCTACATCCTGAGCCACAACCGGCCGATGGCGGACATCCTTGCGCCAACGCGAAAAGATCTCGAGGAGGAGTTTGCGCGCGGGTTCGAGGGCATGACCCAGGAGCCTGTGCCGCTGGGTGAGCTGATCGAGGCGCGCGAAAGGCTGGTGCGGCTCATGGTCACGGACATGCCCGCCGAGCATCGCCGGTTCCTGCTTGGCTTTAAGCGCGGTGAGCCGGATTGGGATCTGCTTGGCCTGCCCCGAGCCGCCGATCTGCCCGCCGTAAGGTGGAGGCAGCAGAACCTTGCCAAGCTTCCCGCCGAGCGCAGGGCAGGTCTCATCGAGCGCCTTGAGGCCATATTCGCAGCTGACGGATGAACTATCGCCTTTACCAGACAGGAACCTCGCAGACTTCTCCCGCGGCCAAGCTGGTCGCCAGGCACGCGCAGGATCAAAATCAGAGTCTTGCGCTACTTTAGGCACAAGAGCGGCCATTCTGACGCGGGGCAAGGAATTGCCAGGTCTGGTCGAAACCTGCCGGGATAGCAGCCGGTCCGGACCTAGGCGTCGAAATCCGGCGCTGAGGGTCCGAAATGCGTCGGGTGCGGGAGCGGCTGCCACGCAGCTATCCGATGAGACGTCGGGACAACGTCACTCATGACTAATTGCGTGGCTTGTACGATCCTGCACGCATGAGAGTCCGTAGATATTCCTGTGCAGTGCTGGCGATACTCTATGCCGTAGCTGGCACGCTACATTTGATCATCCCGGCACCATTCGTCGCCATCGTCCCGGATTGGGTTCCTGCGCCTGCCTTAGTCGTCATGCTGACCGGTCTTGCCGAGATCGCCGGTGCCGCGGGAATCGGACAGCCTTGGAAGCCTCGGCTTCGCGCTGCTGCGGCGTGGGGGCTCGCCGCTTACGCCCTGTGCGTCTGGCCGGCGAATGTCCATCACATGCTGCTCGACCTTGCGAAGCCGGGCCACGGACTGGGACTGGCCTACCACTTACCACGCCTTGCCTTACAGCCGGTGCTTATCTTGTGGCCGTTATGGGCGACAAGCGTCACGACCTGGCCTTTCCGGCCGCGCACCTGAGCATCCCGGTGGCGCGCGTCAGGCGGGCCGGAATGCCAGCGCAGCACCATTCATGCAGTAACGTAGGCCGGTTGGGGGGGGCCGTCGTCGAAGACGTGGCCGAGGTGCCCGTCGCAGCGGGCGCAACGCACCTCCCTGCGAACCATGCCCATGGAGCGATCGGCAACGATCTTCAGGGCGCTCGGGAAATGGTTCCAGAAACTGGGCCACCCCGTTCCGCTATCGAACTTGGTAGTGGACGAAAACAAGGGCAGGTCGCAGCCCGCGCAAAGAAAGCGACCCTTGCGGTGTTCCTTGAGGAACGGGCTCGAATAGGGGCGCTCGGTACTTCCCTGTCGCAGCACCGCATAGGCCTGAGGGGATAGTCGTCGGCGCCATTCCGCGTCTGGCAGGCGAAGACTTGCTGCCGGAGCGGCGACAGCTGGTCTACCCGTCAGTGCAATCGCGCCTGCAACGATCATCGCCGACGTGAAGTCGCGGCGGTCCAGGGAAAAAAGCTCGAAGTCATGACCTCGAAAATCCTGTTGCTTGGAAGTATACAGGCCAGGCATGGGGATGCGGGCCAACGGCCCAAACACCCCATGCCTCTTTCATATCTGGGTCAGGGCATCAGCACGGTGTCGACCACGTGGATGACACCGTTCGACTGCATGACGTTGGCGATGGTGATCTTCGCCTTGCCGCCCTTGGCGTCGGTCAGCCACCAGGCTCCGGTCTTGTCCTTCCAGGCGGTCAGCTTCTCGCCCTCTACCGTCGTCAGCGTGGCCTTGCCGCCATGGGCCTTGGCATTGGCGGCGATTTCGGCGGCGGTCATGCGGCCCGCGACAACATGGTAGGTCAGCACTTTCGTGAGCGTCGCCTTGTTTTCAGGCTTGAGCAGCGAATCCACGGTGCCCTTGGGCAGCTTGGCGAAAGCGGCGTTGGTGGGCGCGAAGACGGTGAACGGACCGGGGCCCTTCAACGTATCGACGAGCCCAGCAGCCTTAACCGCGGCGACGAGGGTGGTGTGGTCCCTGGAGTTGACGGCGTTGTCGACGATGTCCTTGGTCGAATACATCGCGGCACCGCCCACCATCGGGTTCTTGGCCGCAATGGCTACGCCGCCGCTGAGCAACAGGGCGGCGGCCAGGCCGGAGGCGAACTTGCGGGTTACTGCTTGCATGTCAGGGATCCTCTTTCGCGCACTCCTTTGGATGGAATGCCCCGAAGATACGGAGCGCACGCTGGTCCGGATGCAGGAGAAATCAGATCATCGAGATTTTTCCTGTCATCACCGGCAGGCTGCTCGGCGCGGCATGGGGCGCGGTGGCGGGATCTTCCATGGTAACGGCCAGCGTCGCTCCCGCAGCAATAAGCGGGCGCATTGCGGGATCGACGGGAATGGCGCCTCCTTGGTGCGCCATCATTCCCAGCGAGCGCGGGACGCCGTCCTGCGGGATGACCCATAGCTCGGCGTGCTTGCCGTCGCCGGGCTCCGCCTGCGAGCCGACCTGCAGGATGCCATTGTGCGGGTCGTAGCTGATGGCGAGAACTTGCGCCTCATTGGTCCCCTTTAACTGCGAGACCGCCATTGGCATGCGTGCAGTCGGCTCGACCGGGCGCAGTACAACGAATAGGGCGAGCGCTGCCGCGATGGCTCCAGACATCAGCGCACCCGCTCGCCAGGCATGCAGTCGGTTCGGGCTTGGCGCCTCCGGGGCGGCTCCGATGCGCGCCGCTACCGTATGCCAGACCCGGGACGAAGGCAGGACGGGCGGGAGAGCATCGAGCAAGGGCGACAGCCTTGTGGTCCATCCTTCCACCTCCCGTGCAAAGACCGGATCGGATAGGCACAAGCGCAAGGCCTGCGCTCGCTCGGCTCCTTCCAGCAGCCCCAGCGCGAGTTCAGCGGCGAGAGCACCGCGATCCTGTTCCTCAGCTGCGTCAACCATGGCCCAGGCAATCTTTAAGCCTGAGCATGCCGCGCCGGATCCAGCTCTTGACCGTGCCGAGCGGCGTATCGCTGCGGTCCGCCAACTGCTGGTAGGTAAGGCCCTGAAGGAACGCGCTGCGGATGGCGCCGGACTGCTCGCTGGGAAGGCCTTCGAGGCAGACGAGTAGCCTGAGTCTCTCCTCATCCCCTTCCATCAGCGTGTCGGCGAGCGGCGCATCGTCCGCGATTTCGGCCATCGCTTCATCGGGGATGGCGTCATGGCGATGTTCGGCCCGGCGCCAGTCGACAGCGGCGTTGCGCGCGATCGCGGCGAGCCAACTTACGGGACTGGCCCGAGAGGCGTCGAACGACGCAGCCCGTCTCCAGACCTTCACGTAGACATCCTGTAGCACATCCTCCGCCGCTTCCCGGTCCGCGCAGATGCGAAGGCAAATACCGAACAACTTGGCGGAGGTAAGGTCATAGACATTGCGCAATCCGGCCGCATCGCCGCTGGCGGCAAGATGGATCGCCGAGACCAAAAGTGCCCGGTTTTCCGACCGTGAGGCAAAACTCGCTTCTTGCATTCGCCGGTCTCGTCCCTGCTTCGCCGAAGCATCAACGATCCTTTGCACAACTTGTGCCCGGCTCGGCGTGACAACGCGCAGCGGCATCATGCCCTATGTGACGGGCGGCCTGTCCTCCGCCAAGGTGAGCAACAGCTTCGCGACCAGCAACGGGGCGAACATCTGTACCGAGGTCAACCGTAAGGAAGATGCCTGGGGCTGGAACGTCGGCGGCGGCGTTGAAGTCAAGGTCGCGAAGAAACTCTCGATCGGTGCGCGCTACCTCTACACCCGCTATAATGCCGGCGATTACCGTGTCGATGTCGGTGCCGGAACGGCGCCTGCGACCAATCCCTTCCGCATCACCCCTTCGGGCGGAGCCAGCATCAATCGCGGCGACAAGTTCGACACTCAGAGCGTCATGGCGACCAGCAGCTTCCGCTTCTGATCGCGCTGACCTGAGGGCAGCTTCGAACATCCTGCACCACCTTGCAGTTGCCCTCATTGGTAACCGCGCTACGCATTCTCAGCGGAACAGTTTCAATCCAAATTGCTCGAATGGAGCGCGGTGCTCGCGGCTATTCACAGGATGTAGTCCCAATCAGGAAGTCCAGCATCTCCCTTAAGGGCTTGATGAGGCGAACGCTGGCGTCAGCCTGGTCAGGGCTCGGAACCCGGAGTTTCTTATCGGCCGGTTCGGCGTTCAGAAAATGGAAGGCTACTACTCTGGGACTGGAGATTGAAAAATTGCCGCTGCGAGTCCGAGAAGGTGTTTTGCCAGGGGTCAACGCCAGGTTACTGCACCCATAGAGTCATAATCTGGGCCGAGCGGTACGCTTAAAGCAAGACCCGAGCGTCGATGGCTCGTCAAACTCTGGCTCATGCTGAACATGCGCTGTCTCCTTGCCGAGCGCATAAATATCCACGGCATATGCTCGACACCCAAATCGCTCGCGAACATCGCCGTCAAGTTTTAGTTTCAAACGAAATATTTATTTATTTTCAGTGAGCTTGGGATCGAAAACCCTTGTCCAAGGTATCAGGATTGCTTGGCCGAAAAATCGGGCGAGTGGTGCTGGGCGTCGGCGGAACCGCGCAACAGTCTCGAGATGCGACAAAAGGTTTCGCCTAGGGAGAACATATGAAATCGATAGTTTCACGACGCGGCGCGTCAGCGTCCGTCGGCGCTCGGCTTAAGCTCGGCAGCGCGCTGGCACCCATCGCAATGGGTCTGGTCGGTTTTTCTTCCCCGGCACTTGCGGACAACGAGTGCGGAATCCCTGGCGCAGGTGGCGGCACTGTGGTCTGCGCGGCGGGGAGCCTCTACGCCTCTGGCATTTCCTACCCTGCTCAAGCTGATGGCCTGGTCGTGCAGCTGGATGACGACGTTTCTATTGCGACTAGCGGCAATGGAACCCGCGGCGTATTCATCAACACCTCGGGAACCGAAGCGATTACCCTTAGCGGGGGCACCGCTACGGTCGCCACTTCGGGCGCGAATGCAAACGCGGTCGAACTCACGAGCATCGGCGGCCCGGTTTCGGTGACGATCGGTGACGTGTCGACCTCCGGTTCGCTCGCGGGCGGCGTGCGTGCGATCGGCGGCATCGACGGTGACGTCACGGTCGCGACCGGCAATGTGACGACCACCGGTCTGGACGGCAGCAGCTTCTTCTTCCTGCCCAATTCCACCGGCATCACCGCGACCGCTGCGGGAACTGGAAATGTCTCTGTGACCTCCGGGTCGATCAACACCGCGGGGCTCGGCGCACGCGGCGTGAATGCGAGTGCGGCCGCAGGCGACGTGATCGTCACCACCGGTCCGGTCACCACGACCGGCAGCAATGCCATTGCCGTTGCCGCCAACAGCGACACCGGCAATGTCACCGTCACCACCACCGGTGCGGTCGACACCGCCGGCGATGGCGCGCAGGGCATCTACGCCACCGCGCGTAACGGAAGCGCCGCGGTCTCGGCAACCACCGTTGCCACCACCGGCTTCAATGCCACCGACATTCAGGCGATTTCGGGCGAAGGCGGCAGCACCGTCGACTTCGACGCGGTCTCGACCTCGGGCACCTTCTCCACGGGTGTGATCGCGGGCTCGAACGGCGGGGACGTCAACATCACCGGCGGCGATGTCACCGCGACTGGTGCTGTCTCCTCGGCGATCTACGGCTATTCCGATACCGGCGCTGTGAACGTGACGACCACCGGCGATGTCGCCTCCACGGGTCGCGGCGGCTTCGGCATTTACGCCACTTCGGCAACCGGCGACGTTGCGATCTCGGCCAACAACGTGTCGACTGTCGCAGTCGATGCGGCTGACACCGCGACCAGCCGCAGCGCGATCTACGCGCAAGGTGCGAACGCCAGCGTCGTCGTCACCGGCACGGCCGCGATGGCCGGCCAGGCCCTTTACGGCGGTCCTGCTGACGCCGTCACCGTCATCGCCACGGGCGGCAATGCCAGCGCGGACGTCAACAACGTCACTTCCACCGGAACCGGCAGCGACGCTGTGAATGTCTCCGCGACCGGCGGCATGGCTATGATCAACGTCGATGGCGCCGTATCGACCACGGGGGACGACAGCTTCGGGCTCTATGCTCGCGGCGATCAGGGCGTCATTGTAACCGGCTCAGGGACCGTCACGACCAGCGGCGCAAACGCGAATGCCGTGGATGCGCTCAGCGCCACCGGCCCCGTCTCGGTGACGATCGGTGACGTGTCGACCTCCGGTTCGCTCGCGGGCGGCGTGCGTGCGATCGGCGGCATCGACGGTGACGTCACGGTCGCGACCGGCAATGTGACGACCACCGGCGTGGATGGCAGCAGCTTCTTCTTCCTGCCCAATTCCACCGGCATCACCGCGACCGCTGCGGGAACTGGAAATGTCTCTGTGACCTCCGGGTCGATCAACACCGCGGGGCTCGGCGCACGCGGCGTGAATGCGAGTGCGGCCGCAGGCGACGTGATCGTCACCACCGGTCCGGTCACCACGACCGGCAGCAATGCCATTGCCGTTGCCGCCAACAGCGACACCGGCAATGTCACCGTCACCACCACCGGTGCGGTCGACACCGCCGGCGATGGCGCGCAGGGCATCTACGCCACCGCGCGTAACGGAAGCGCCGCGGTCTCGGCAACCACCGTTGCCACCACCGGCTTCAATGCCACCGGCATTCAGGCGATTTCGGGCGAAGGCGGCAGCACCGTCGACTTCGACGCGGTCTCGACCTCGGGCACCTTCTCGACGGGTGTGATCGCGGGCTCGAGCGGCGGGGACGTCAACATCACCGGCGGCGATGTCACCGCGACTGGTGCTGTCTCCTCGGCGATCTACGGCTATTCCGATACCGGCGCTGTGAACGTGACGACCACCGGCGATGTCGCCTCCACGGGTCGCGGCGGCTTCGGCATCTACGCCACTTCGGCAACCGGCGACGTTGCGATCTCGGCCAACAACGTGTCGACTGTCGCAGCCGATGCGGCTGACACCGCGACCAGCCGCAGCGCGATCTATGCGCAAGGTGCGAACGCCAGCGTCGTCGTCACCGGCACGGCCGCGATGGCCGGCCAGGCCCTTTACGGCGGTCCTGCCGACGCCGTCACCGTCATCGCCACCGACGGCAATGCCAACGCGGACGTCCGCAACGTCGCGTCCACGGGCGCAACTTCGCGGGCCGTCAATGTTACGGCCACCGGCGATGCATCTGCGACCGTGCGCGGCGCAGTATCGACCACCGGAGCCGGAGCCGATGCCGTCTTCGTCACCGCTGGTGACAGGGCTAATGTCACCGTGACCGCCACCGGCACGATCGCGTCGACCAATGGCAATCTGATCACCGCGAACTCTGTCAACGGAACCACGATCAATAACGCCGGTGTGCTGGGCGCAGCGCAGAATGGCTACACGATCGCCGTCACCGGCGGGCCCGCGACCATTAACAACAGCGGCACGCTGCAAAGCGACATCCTGCTCACCGCAGGCAATGACGTCGTGAACAACAGCGGTCGTTTCGTCCTGGCTGAAAACCCCGACTTCGGCGCCGGCAGCGACGTGTTCAACAACACCGGCACGGTCGCACTCTCCAGTGGGCGTACCACCGCAGGGACGGTGACGCTGACCGGGCTGGAGCAGTTCAACAACTCCGGTCTCGTTGATCTGCGCAATGGTGTCACGGGCGACAGGCTGGTTGTTCCGGGTACCTTCACGGGCTCCGGCGCTTCGCAGCTCGGTCTGGACGCAAATCTGGGCACCGGTGCGTCGGACCGTCTGGTCCTCGGCGCTGGCGCAACGGGCAGCACCACCATCCTTCTGCGTCAGACCGGAACCGAGTCTCTGTTCAATCCTGGTACGGTCGTCGTTCAGGCTGGCGCTGCGTCTTCAGCCAACGCCTTCAACCTCGGCGGTGTCGGCGGCGGGATGGACGCTGGTCTCGTTCGCTACGATGTCGTTTACAACCCAACCGACTTCTCCTACAGCCTTGTAGGTGGACCAAGCGATGCGGCCTTGCGCACCCTGAACTATGTAGAGGGCGTTCGCAGCCTCTGGCTGAAGTCGGCGGATGTCGTCAGCGCACAGCTGCAGGCTCGCCGTGACCAGCTCTGGGCCGAAGGCGAGGGTGAAACCACTGGCAAGATCTGGGTCCAGATGCATGGCTCCGTCGAAGACCGGGACAATGGTGGCAACTTCACTGCGTTCGGCGCAACCCGCGCCGTTAACACCGGCTACAAGCAGGACTACTTCGGTGGGCAGGTCGGTCTCGACATCGGCGGGGGAAGCGGCGAGCGTGGCGGTTTCGCCTTCGGCTTGACCGGCGGCTACATCTCTTCGTCGATGCAATTCGATGGTTCCGCTGATCGGGTCAGCTTCGATGTTGTCAATGCCGGCGTCTACGGCAGCTTCACTACCGGCAACGTCTTTATCAATGGTCTGGCCAAGTATGATTATTACTGGGCCGATGCGCGCAGCACCGGCGGCGGTTTCCGCGACAAGTCCAAGGGCGACGCTTACGGCGGCAGGGTCGAGGCGGGGCTGCGCTTCGGTAACGACAGCTTCTTCGCCGAACCGGCGGTGAGCGTGTCCTACGTCAAGTCCGACTTCGACAGCTTTGCCTCGCAGGGTGTTGCTGTCGACTTCAATGATGCCGATGGCCTGCGCGGGCGTGCCGGTGCACGTCTTGGCACGCAGATCGACATGTTCGGGGCGAAGGCATCGATCTATGCCGGCGGCAACTACGTTCACGAATTCAAGGGCCGTGATAGTGTCACTTTCGTGAGCGGAGGCCAGACTCTTACCTATCGCAACAACCGTGTGGGTGATTACGGCGAGGCCAAGCTGGGCGTCGAAATCGCCCAGGTCGGCGGTGTCAGCGGGTTCATCGAGGGAACTTACATCAAGTCCTTCAGCGACAACAGCGCTGCGCGTTCCGATATCGAAGGCGCCGGTGGCCGCGCCGGTCTTCGAATTCGCTTCTGATGAATACAGGGATTGCGCATAACCTGCGCAATCCCTTTCAAGGACCGTGTGCGGTGGCCCATGCCGAAAATCCAGGGGCCACGCCCCCCAAAGTTGAATTCATCGTGTCGCCGGGGCTCCCTGAATGGCTGCAACGGCACAGCATCTCGTTCGGCTTCACGTCCTACCAGACCGGGCAACTGTTTCTGGTAGGATTGATGCCCGATGGCAGCATATCGTTGAATCAACAAAATTATTCGCAAGCCATGGGACTTTGCTGGGATAGGGGGAGCCTTTACCTCGCGAGCAAGTTCCAGATCTGGCGTCTGGAAAACATGCTCCGGCCCGGTCAGGTCGGCAACGACCGCTTCGATGCGGTATTCATTCCGCGAAGTGCCCACACTACCGGCGATCTCGATGTTCACGAACTGGCGATCGATTCCGCGGGACAGGTGGTTTTCGCGAATACGAGTTTCTCATGTCTTGCCACGCTCGATCCCGTGCACAGTTTTCGTGCCTTGTGGAGACCCGACTTCATATCCGAACTCGCCCCCGGCGACCGCTGCCACCTCAACGGAATTGCCATGCTCGATGGCGCGCCGGCATATGTGACTACGATCGCGGGCACCGATGAGCCAGGCCAGTGGCGCAAGCATCGCGTGGACGGCGGGCTTCTCATCGACGTCAGGACCGGAAATATCGTTGCCGAAGGGTTCTCGATGCCGCACTCTCCCAGAACCGTCGGAGACATGGTGTACCTGCTCGATTCAGGTCGCGGCTATATCGTTGAAGTCGATCCCATCAAAGGAACGAGCAAGGACCTTGCCTTCGTTCCCGGTTTTATGCGCGGGCTCGAGATTTACGCCGGTCTTGCGTTTGTTACAGTCTCCAAACCCCGGTATGGAACGTTTGCGGGATTGCCGCTCGACGCCGAACTTCACGCACGCGGGCTGGCTGCGTGGTGCGGAGTGATGATCATTGATCTGTCTACCGGGGGACTGGTCGAATGGTTTCGTTTGGAAGGCGACATTACAGAACTTTTTGACGTCACAGCCCTGCCTTCGATTGCAGCTCCTATGTCCCTTGGAGTCGGATCAGAGGAATTGCTTACCTCTATAACTTTTAATTAGTTTAACTAGCCATTCTCATTTTAATTACATCAAGGAAAAGTCGCGAATTAATTTTATTACAATAAAGTGCGCACTAACACTGTGACGATATATGTTGGTGGAATTACAGACGCTATATCGCGATAGTCCATTTTTATATCCATCGCATTTGGCTGGTACGAGCGGTATATTCAGCAGAAGGCATCGTGAAGTCTGCCGGGAAAACTCCGCCTGGAGACTCTTGCAATAGTTGAGTCGACAGCCGAGATCGGCGACTACCGACCGAGGCTGTGTAAAAACGCGGTTTCGCTGCGGCGTGCAGATGGGGGTAGCGACGCGGCGGCATGATGCGATCAGGCCCGGATTACCTGGATCTTCATCGGGACGCCAATCATCTAAATCAAACGCTTCATATTGTAGGCCAGAACGCTGAGGCTCATCTCTTTTCTGACATTTTTCAGGGTCCTGGTGAGGAAGGGCGTACTGCCCATCCAGGCTTTGAGCGTGCCGAAGACATGTTCGACCGTCTGTCGCCTAATGCCCATGGCATCCGGCAACTGATTGAGGCGCATTTGCATCTCATCCAGTATCGCCTCATGCGCCCATCGCTTGACCCGCTTCACCTTTTCCGGCGTACAGCGCGGCCTGAGCTGACAGGAATGGCAGGCGGCAAGGTTGCGGTAGTGGCCGATCTCACCTTCTCGATCCGAACGGACCTTGCTTCGCGTTAGATGGGCTCCGGCAGGACAGCGGTAGCAACCATGGACAACGTCATAGACGCAGTCCGGCCTTGCAAAGAGACCCAGCTTCGACCGGCCTGATGTATCGACCTTGGGAACGCAGGGGAGCACACCCGTGCTTTGGCATTCCAGTATCTGGTCACGGCTGTAATAGCCCCTGTCTGCAAGCACCGTGAGATCCGGGGTGCCAGCGGCGTACAGGGCAACGCGGCCCATGGGAACAAGCTGGGCACGATCGGAGCCTTCGTTCGCTACCTCATGCGCAATGATGAGATGATGCTCGGTATCTACCGCCGCCCGTACAGTGTAGCCGACAACACCCGTGCCACGGCCGGTCGTGGCCATGGACCGAGCATCGAGATCGGTGAGGGATATCTGATTGTCGAGGGCAGCCTCTACCTGCGCGGTCATGTCTTTCAGATATTGCATCTGACGGCGTAGCCCGGCGACCTTCTCGCGGATCTTGTCAGCCCGCATCTCGGGCACGTCACTGTCCCCACGATCGGCCTGGTCGAGCGCGACCAGATAGCGATCTATGCTGGCCTGGACCTGTTCGATGCGCGCGGCCCCCTTATGCGCCGTGAAGTTGCGATCCCGGTTGTTCACTGCCTTAAACTTGCTGCCATCCACCGCAACCATGGCGCCGCTGAACAGGCCCATGCTGCGGCAGAGCATCGCGAACTGCCCGCATACCGCACGAATGGCAGCACCGTTGTCACGCGGGAAATTGGCAATCGTCTTGAACTCTGGCGCCTGCCGACCCGTCAGCCACATCAACTCGATATTGCGGCCTGCTTCCCGTTCGAGCCGTCGGCTCGACTGGGTGCTATTGAGATAGCCCTACAAATCGATATTCGGCATGGTCGATGGATGATAAGCGGGTCGCCCTGTCAATGCCGGGGTCATGCCTTCAAGCCCTCAAGCCGTCAGATCAAGCTCATTGATAAAGGCTTCGACCACCCTGATCGGGTTATGTTCGCTGACGTAATCATCCAGCGAGCACGAATCCTCTCCCTCAAAAAGTGCCTTATGGCCGCAGAATAATTTCCGAACGCAGAATTTTAGAAGTGTGCAAAAATACGTAGATCGATTCCGCGACCTGCCAGATTAGGCTATTTCGACCAACGCCCGCCATTCAGGTTCACGACCTACGCGACTGCCCTGCCCCTGCCGGAAGGCGGTGAGTCCTCACAGAAATGAACCTGTGCTTTGCCCTTCCTCTTGGAACGGTACAGCGCGGCGTCGGCGCATTGCAGAAGCCTGTCGAGGTCCAGACCATGAACAGGCGATAGTGAAATCCCGACGCTGGCGGAAATCTCCATCTCCGTATCGTCGATGCGGTAGCTTTCGGAAAGTTGGCGGATAATGCGGCGCGCAAGAAGCTCGGCCTGGTCCGCATGCAGCACGCCGGGTTGAAGGACCACGAATTCATCGCCACCAAGGCGGCCGACAACGTCATCGCCTCTCACTGCAGCGCCCAATCGCGTGGCGACTTCGACCAGCAGTCTGTCTCCGACCGGATGCCCGAACTGGTCGTTGATGGCCTTGAAGCCGTCCAGATCGAGATAGTGAATGGCGATCTGCTGATCGATCCGGCACGTTTGCGCCTGTTTGAAAAAGGATTCACGCACCAGCAACCGGTTGGCAAGACCGGTGAGTGGATCGTATCGCGCCAGATTTCCAAGGTCATGCTTGGTCGTCAGATGCTCGAGCGCAGACTGATAAAGATGTCGGACGGATTCGATGCTCATCGCCGCCACGACGAGAAGCAGAATGGCCTCAAGTATGAAGAACTGCCCGGTCACGGTCTGAGCACCGATCCGCGTCGCGTACACGAGCATTCCCAACGACACCGGGACAACCGTGATCGTCTGGCCAAGCCAGCAGAGCCTGGGTCGGCCCGCATTGCGCGACACGATCCCGGCGCCAAAGGTGAAGATCAGGCTGACGGTGGCCAGGTGGACGAGGGGATGGGGCGCTGCGAGCGCCACCAGATTGAGGCTCGCTATCAGGCCGGCACAGGCACATGTTGCCCATGTGTAGCGCTTCTCCCACCGCCGAAGCGCGGGAATGTCCTGAGTCAGCCCCCCTGCTCGGTGATATGCGCGAATGATCACAAGGCGAACTGCGGTCACGATGCTGGAGCAAAGTACCAGCGCAAGAACCGGCCCGCTGTGCCAGTTCACCAGGACCAGTGTTCCTACGACGGCGTAGAGAATGCCAAATCCCAGGATTGGGGTCGCCATCGCGAAGAGCGGTGCGAGAAGGTCGCGATAGACGGCCTCCGGCAGCAGTTCATCTGCCGTCTGCCCAAAAATCGTCGCCTGCGGACGGGTGCGAGGGGATGGGGATCGTCTCTCCATCAAACGATCATACAGGAACAGGCTTAACGATTTGACCAGAATCAGGCGTGCTGTGCCTGGTCGCGATTTGGCCCTTCTCGCGCAAGGGCTCATCATGGCCTGCATCGGGCCCCTGGCGCCTACTCGTCGTTTCCGTTCAGCTGATTGCTCGAGGGAGGCGGAACGGCAGCACCGCGGCGGTTCGGCATTTGCGTCGTTTGCTGACTATCGGTATCTTCCTTTGCTGGAAAATAGCGTTCGACAAGGGAAGCAGCGACAAGCAGCAGGAGAGCGAGCGCTGTGCCAGCCAGGACGAGGATATACTGACCGGCCCCGGCAGTGATCCCCACGGCCGCAGCCATCCACAGGCTTGCCGCGGTCGTCATATTGCGCACATCTCCGCCGCGCACGAAAATGAGGCCACCGGCGATAAAACCAATCGCCTGCGCAAGCCCCTGTATGACGCGAACGGGATCACCCTCTGCATGGTGCTCGACGAGTTCCAGCGCCGACAATGTCAGCATCCCCGAACTTAGCGCGACAAGTCCATGCGTGCGTAAACCCGCATCGTGCCCACGGCGCTCGCGTTCGCAGCCGAGGGCGAGGCCCAGAACCGTCGCAAGACCGAGCCTCATCAGGGTCGTGGGCAGGTCGTCTTCAAGCATCTTTCGTACTCGGCCGGAACGTGATGACGCGATAGATATAGTAGATCAGGACTGCCGCCATGATCCCCAGGCCAGCAGGCCCGAGGTACCGGTCGACGGCCGAGAACTGCTTCCCCAGAACGTATCCGGCTCCAGCCAGAAGACTGTTCCACACAGCCGATCCCAGCGTAGAAGATGAGAAACCGTGGGAAAGGGGTGCCAAACACGCCAGCCGGAATCGAGATCAGCGTGCGCAGTCCAGGAATGATGTGGGCAACAGGAATTGCCCATGAGCCGTGCCGATCGAACCAGTTGTCGATGTGATCGATATCGCTCGCCGATAAGGTAAGCCAGCGCCCGTGGCGGTCAGCCAGTTTTTTCAATCGCCGGTCACCGCATTTACTTGCCAGCGACCACCAGAAGGCGGCGCCAGTGACCGTCCCTATCGTGCCGGATATGACGACAAGCATAATGTTGAGGCTGCCGTCAGCCGCAGTGTAGCCCGCCAGGGGCATGATCACTTCAGAGGGTATGGGAGGAAAGACATTCTCAAGCAGCATGAGCAGCGCGATGCCCCAGTACCCCATCTGCTCGACAATGGCCGAGATCCATTCCGTCATACACCGCTATCCCGAAGATCGTGAAGATTGAAATTTCATCACGAAGACACCCCAGCGTCATGCCACCCACCCAAACCCGTATGCGGCGCTATCATCTTGTGGATCCACATCAGGCATTCCCCCTGCGTCGGCGGGTTTCCCAGCCCTTTTGTGCGGCCGCAGAGCGCTTTTCCGCGCTCTGGCTCGATCCGCCCTTGCGGCCGCCTTTGCGCGAACTCTCATGGTTTTCTTTCTTGCCGCGGCCAGAGCCAGATTTCTTTCCGCCCCCGGACTCCTTGTTGACCGTCGCCCAGGCGCGCCTTTCTGCTTCCTCTTTTCCTACCCCACGGTCCTCGTAGCCCTCTTCGATATGCTCAGCCTTGCGCTTCTGCTTGTCGGTGTAGCTCGACTTGTCTCCGCGAGGCATGATCCGTCTCCTTGTCGTTTGCCCCCGCCAATCCCTTGAACGCGGCAACTGCTAATTCGTCCCGATCTGTGTTGATCAATTCGCCGCAATGTCTTGATTGTCAGAAATGGACCTTTGCACAAGGTCGCCCCCGCCGATTTCAGCGGCACGATCTCCGGCCAGGGGCACCGCAGTCCAGCGCCAGTGACCACCGATATCTACGAGTCTCGGGCGCCCGAACCGACCCGCGCGCAGGCCGAGCGAGGCGGCGACAGGCGGCAGGCGGCAGGCGGCAGGTTACCTGACGATCTGCCGGACAAGCAATGAGCGCCCTTAGGGTGCATCGCGTCCCGACCAAGGCCGGTCAATTAAAACTGCCTTAGTAAATGACTGCCCCTGTCAAAAGCTGCCGAATGCTTCGATCGAAGTGTATGATTAGCATATGGCCATTTAGTGATATTCACCATGCACGGTATTGCTGAAGATTTTAACGAGAGTCTAAGCTCGACTTTGTACGATCAGGTAGCGAAGCATAGTGCCTGAGCCATACGTTTTAGGCGGGTTGTGGGAATATAGTTCGGTTCTGGGTGCGGCGGGGAGTGTTGATTAATGTCGCCGACCCAGAGTTGGAGACGGACAGCTCCGATGGCGTCACTGAATGTCAGGTTGGTTTTTCGATACCAGGCGGCGGAATAAGGGGTGCTTTTAATGGTCAACAGATCGCAGGCCCATAGCGATATTAGGCTGTAGAGACCCAGCAGCGCCGGCGTGGTTCGCGCTATGGCTTTGTCGGTCCACTGGCGCTGTGTTTCGACACCAAGGTGAGCGCGGGTTTCTGCAAAGGTGACCTCGATCTGCCATCGGCGGACGTAGAGGGCGATCATCTCGGCGGGCTCGAGGGTGATGTCGGTACTGAAGAAGGCCTGCGGGTCGCGCTTTCCGTCAGGATCGCGAACCAGGACCCAGCGGACCGGCAAGACCGGGGTGCCGGGCCTGTACCATAGGGCGATGTCAGATGTGATCTCGAGCGTCTTGCCGCCCGCATGGCCATACCAGGCAGAGACGAGAATGCTGGTCCAGCGTGTCGCCGGGTTGGCGAGCAGGGTCTTGAGTTTTGGTAATGCTCGCCCTTTCTGTGCGGGGCGCCCCATCGTGCGTGCCGTTCGCCCCGCAGGCTGTGCAAACAAGTTGGCATCGAGCCGCAGTCGGCTGATGAGTGTGGCCCGGCGGACAATTGCATGTGCCAGTTCGTGGACAGCAAAGCTGCTGTCGCCAATGAAGATGATCCGCCGACCCGGCAGCCAGCGAGACAGCTGTAGCGCGCCCTGCCGCGCCCAGTCCGTCAGCAATTTATGACGACAGCCGCGTTGACGGTTCGATCGTTCCGAAGGAGCGAGCAACGTCAAGACTGGCAGCGCTTTGATCAGGCGGGTCCATGACACCGGGGTGAGCACCATAAAACTGAGCCAGCGCAGTCCGCTAGCTTTGACGAAATGGCCGTGACTGGAGCGGACCGGGTCGCGGTAGATACCCCGTGCGGTGATCCGGCGCCCCCATCGCCGCTCAATGGTGTCGTCCATACCGATGACCACAGGACCATCGGGCACGAGCCGTTCGACCACAATGCCCAGTAAACGCCTGGCAACGGCACGGGAGCTCCAGCGGGCGCGGTTGAGGATCTGGTGATAGGTTGCAAAGTTGGCAGCATCGCCCCGGCCGGTCACGCGCAGGCAAGACGTGACGGTCCGTTTGCCCGTGGCCAGCACGCCCCCCATCACAAGAACAAGTACATGCTCCCAACTGGGAGCCGTAAAGCAGGGACGCCATGCCTGCAGCCATTGGCGCAGGATCTGGGGGACGGGATCGCCGATCACGGCCTTGTTCTGGTCCAACATCCCATGCTTCGAGTCCTGACTGAAGCACGTTGCAACGCTTAGGCTGTTGCCATGCGGTGAGGTGACTCGGATATGCTGTGACCTGACGGCGGCAATGGATGCACCATGAAAGACGAGGAAATCATTCTGCGCATCGAAACGTTCGACGCGGCCAACGGCGGCGGCGTCGGATGGTATGAGAACAAAGGCGCTTACCATCTCTATCTGCTGGCAACCGAGGCACCGATCGCCCGCCTCAAGCCTGTCGGCACGCGTGACGAAGTCAGGCTCGGCTACTGGTCACACCAGCGAAAATGGGAAAATATCGATGATATGGGCGGATGCGTCTTGCCCCTCGATCAAGCACTCGACCACGTTGCTGAAAACAGCATCTTCTGGACCTGGACCTGACCAAAAACGTACAAAGTCGAGCTAAGAAGGCGATCAACAACTGCAGGGCATGGTCAATTTAAACCTCGTCCCCTCGTCAGAAGAACTAACCTCAATGGAGCCGCCGTGCGCCTTGGCGATCTCGCTTGCTATGAAGAGGCCGAGGCCGAGACCGTTCGCCGATTGTCCCTCTGCGGATTGCGTGAACGGCTGAAACAGCGTCGGCAGGACTTCATCCGGGATCGGGGTACCGCCATTCGAGACGCTCAGGGTGAAAGTGCCGCCAGCGGATGTCGCAGTCACGGCGATGGGTTCGTCCACCGCTCCGTGGGTAAGGGCATTGCCGACGAGATTCGAGACGAGTTGCGTTATGCGCTCGACGTCACACGTCACCGCCTCTTCGAGTTTGAGGTTCAGGTCGACGATCCTGTCTGGGTGGACAATCTGGAGTTCCGCGATCACCTGCTCGATCGGGACGGACATCCTCGGCACGAGCACCGACCGCAGCGTCAGTCCGGACCCGAGACGACCGCGTGCGAAGTCGAGTAAATCATTGATCAGCAAGCTGATACGCCGGGTGCTTTGCAGCAGCTGCGTCAGTATCCAGCCGGATTTCTCGTCGGTTTGCGTCCTGCCGAGCATGGTGATGCCAGCTTCGATAGCAGCGACCGGATTTCGCAAGTCGTGCCCTAGAATAGCGATGAAGCGTTCGCGGATTTCAGCTGTCTGCCCCGCTTCCAGGAGTTGATCCTCCTTGCGAACAAGATCGTCCTGCAAGTCGAGCTGAAGGCCGATCAACTGCGCGAAATTCTCGAACGTGGCGATGATGCCGGGGTTGGAGAGCTTGGCTGGAAGAGGATCGAGCGCGCACAACGTCCCGAAGAAGCTCCCGTCTTTTCTCAGGATTGGGATCGAGATGTAACTCTCGAAGCCGTACTGCCTCGGCGTGTGGTGATCGCGAAAGACAGGATCATACGCGACATGATCGATGATCACGCCTTGGCCGGAATCGCGGATTTCGTCGCAGATCGTGGTCTTCAAGTCGAGCGAGCCGCCGACGCCGAGCCCGAACCCGATTTCATCCCGGACAGCGCAGGCGGTCCAGCTCGTGTCGGTGACGCGCGCCACCGCAGCGAAACGAAGGCCAGTGATGCGGCAAGCGATTTCGAGGATGGATGGCACCGCATCGATGCGCGCAATCGCCGCAATATCGCTCCCCAACGCTTTCGTCATTCACTTCGTCCTATCTGTCAGACCAGCCCGATCGATCGCAGCCATGCCCTTATTAACCCGACCCAGTAGCCGCCCTGCGCAACGCTTCGCCGAGGCGCCACGGAACGCAGCATCGGCTTGGACAATCGACATCGAGCGGCTCACGCAGAGCAATGGCGTCCGCAATCTGGTCGAATACCATCGACAGGGATAACCGGCCAAATTGATGATCGGCAAGAAAAACGTTGTCGGCCAACCGGAGTTCATCCTGCTCCGGGGGCAGCGTCGAGCCATTGTCAGTCCACCCGCCACTCCGTCCTCGTTAGGCACTCAGACGCACACGCAATGGCACCTCGCCAAGCGCCTTAGCGGTAAAAGGCTTCTGGAGTTTGGGAACATTCGTGAAGCGCGCGTCCACTCCAGCCCCGGTGTAGCCGCTGACAAATACAAACGGGATGCCACGGCCTTCCAGAACTTCAGCGATGGGATAGGATTGAACGCCGTGCAGGTTGATATCCAGCACGCCGATCTCGAATTCACCGCCATTTGCTGCCTTGAGACCACACTCGAGATTGGCAGCCGATGCGACCACCTCATAGCCTCGCCGACACAGTAGCAGGCGGAGATGTAATCTGAATGTCCGCTTCCAAGCACGACAAAATCGCTGTCGAACGTTTCGGATGGGCGCGTTACGGCTGGGCAGCTCACGCCGTACCACTGCCGCGCAATCGGTCCCGGGCCCGATCATAGCCGATCTGCGCTCGGCGACTTACGCCGCGACGAGAGGAACTGCTGACTTATGCGATACGACGTTGAAGAGCCGAGCCCGCTAAGCCTCATCACGACGGACGGTATTGCCATCTTGGACTGAGCATTAGCAGGCAACGGCCATAGGAAAAGGAACGGTGTGTCGCTATCCGACGGCGATTAACGGGTAAGCGACACGCTCTAATCTAGCGGCAGACACGAACTCGGCGGTGGTGACGCCATTCGGTCCAGCAACGGCGATGATCGCGATATGCGCGATTGCTCCAATGACGTGGTCGATCATACCTGCGATAATCGCGATAGCGATGATGGTCCCGATCGCGATGCTCCCAGCGATGATGATCACGCGGGTGGGCTTCTGCCGAGGCACTCATGCCGATGCCGGTGACTGCCATCGCAAGAGCAAGAGAAAGCTTGAAAATTTTCATAGTCGCCTCCGTTTGGGAGGTCAGCAATGTGCGAGCCGCATGAATTGCTGCTGTACGCCTCGGCCAACTGCGCCGCGTGCGCCGTGTACCGCTGCGCCCCCAGCTTGGCACCCATCGTTTAGCTGTGTTGGAGGCAAATCAAGCAGCTCACTTCAAACATTCCTGAAAGGTCCACGTCGCGTTTCAGCGCCACGCGTTGGCGCTCAATGGGCAGACGGAGATGTGGTGACTGCAGCGGTCACGCTTGCTGGCTGGGCTGCGCGCCAGGCATTCTTGCCATGGCTGACCATCGGCACCCCGCATTCGTCGCAGAGCGCTCGATAATCATCGTTCTTGCCTCGCGAGATCGAGACAGAGGATGGCTTATGCCGACCAAGAGCGCACAGAAACCGCATTGCGTGACCATAGGCTATCGCAGGGTCCTCCGCAGGCATGCAGTTGCCCACACCCTGTGGATAGCGGGGAAAACTGCCCCGATTTGCGATAGACTGCATCGATGGTGGACATGCCCCCTCCAATTGCCCGTAAGGAGAGGCATCCGTGAAAGACTGTTGGCAGCGGCGGTCTGCCGGATCGCCTGCTCTCGCAAAGGAAATCGAATGCGTTTCGCCACTGCGGCCGTAATGGGCGCTGCCATTGCCATCTCGAACCCTGCAATGGCCTGGGGACCGATAGGGCATCGTATCACAGGTGCAATCGCCCAGGACAACCTCAGCGGCGTGGCGCGGGCTAAGGTCGAGATCCTGCTTGGTGAGGTAGACCTTGCCGAGGCCGCGACCTGGCCCGACGAAATGCGATCGGACCCGGCAGAGTTCTGGCAGAAGACGTCGCCTGCCTGGCACTATGTGACAGTGGCAGGCGATGACTACGCGCCATCGGATGAACCCGGACAGGGTGATGGGCTGAGCGCACTCAAGCGCTACACAGCTGTCCTGCGTGATCCGAAGGCATCGGCCGACGATCAGCGAACAGCCTTGCGATTTGTCGTCCATATCATTGGTGACCTGCATCAGCCGCTTCACGTGGGAACGGGCACCGACAGGGGCGGCAACGCTGTAAAGGTCACATGGTTTGACAAGCCCACGAACCTGCACACGATCTGGGATTCCAGCATGATCGAGCAGCGGGCGCTGGCCTACTCGGAATACGCGCATTGGCTGGAGCGTTCGACGACGCCTCAGCAAGTCATTCAGTGGAATGAGCGCAACCCGATGGTCTGGATTCACGAGAGCATTGCGATCCGCAAGAAGGCCTACCCCACCGATACCGCCCTCTCATACGACTACGCCTATCAACACCGTGAGGACATCGACAGTCGGTTGAAGATGGCTGGCGTTCGCATCGCGGCTTACCTGAACTGGGTTTTTGAAACTCCGGATGCCGAGGCAAAAACCACGAAGCGACGGTAGTCCAAGCCACCGTTCTCCGACTTTTCCCACGTCGCACGGCAGGTTCGGCATGGCCGAACCTGCGATCTGTAAGAAGCGAAGTGGGGCTCCTTCACCGGGTGGCCATTCGGCGCTGCCGAGGCACTACCGCTTGCGAGTCCCTTTCTTCGACACCTTCACGTTCTGCACGCCGGGCCGCACCTGCGCGGATGTCGGCCTGCGAGACCCGGACCAGCAGGATGGTGGTGTCTTCCAGATCGTCTTCGACGCTCTGGACCTCCCGTGGCTGCGCCCGAGATCACGGAAGTCATCGGCGCGCTGATGGAGAATGCAGTCCGGTTGCCCGCCGGGGAGTTGCGATCAGCGGAATCGCCGAGGCCGGAATGATCTGCGTCTTCATCGATGACAATGGCCCGGCATGGATGCCGGGCGGATCGATAACGCCCTCGCACGTGGCGCGCGCCTGGATGAGGCGGGTTCGGGCCACAGCTTCGGTCTGGCGATCGTCAAGGAACTGGTCGATGCGACGGGGGGCACGATGGAGTTTGATGAGGCTCCTATCGGAGGCCTGCGGGTGGCTCTGAGCTGGACCTCAGGGTCTTAGCCGCTTGGATCTGAAGGGCTTGGGGCGTCGGAGAACCTTGAAGCAAAAGCCGCAAGAGCACGAAGCATCCCCTCGTCCTGCAATCGTGCCCGCGCTTCCGAAACCGAGAACCAGGCACGCTGTCGCACGGCCATTTCTGGCCACTGCTCCAGTTCTTCCAGCACCGCAAGCGGATAGATCTGCGCTTGACTGGGATCGGCCAGTGAAGACGCCAACAGGGGCTTGGCCGAGACCGAGCCGCGTACTCCGGCTTCCTCAAACGCTTCGATGGCAGCACGTTGCGCCGCCGTTTCACCCGCCTCTATTTTTCCCTTGGGCAGGATCCACTTGCCCTTGCGGCGAGACGTCACCAGCAGGATCTCGAGGCCGTCGCTTGTCCGGCGGTAAGGAAGGGCGTGCGTCTGAAGAGGCATATTTCAACTCTGTAACGCCGTCGACGCAATCCTAATCGGGTTACGACGCCAAGGCAGGCAACAGCGAAGCGTGCATCAACTTAACTTCAAAAGCGCGGCATGACCCGCTGATTCAGGAGCAATGCTTCCGCATCGCAGCCGGTGGGCTTCTCACCGGTCTGGCGCAGGGCGTCGAGTTCCGCTTTTGCAGCGGCACGGTCAGCCTGGTACTCGGGCTTGGTTTGCACCAGCGCCATCGTGGCGGTGGCTGACAGCATGCCCGCTTCGACAGCACTCTCGTTATGAGCACCGCACACAAAGCGGCTGTCGCCGTAAGCCCGGCCACGTTCGAGGATCGGCTGCGCGCGATCGGGTGCGATGCTTGAAAGGACGAGCGCCCAGGTCCATCCCCAGGTCGTATGACCGGAGGGATAGTCATAGCTCATCCCGTGCTTCTTCTCGTCGTACAGCTCGGATTCGGGCTGGCAGATCCGGCCCTTGTCGATCGTGAAAGGGCGGTGCCGCTGGTAGACCGCTTTCGCCCTGCTGGACTGCGCACCCGTGTCTGAGCCCGCGCGTTCGATCAGCATCATGAGCTTCGGGGCATTCTGCGGCGTGAGCTTGACTCCCACCGCGCAGCTGAAATCGCGCGCCAGCGCCGGCACCATATAGTCGGCATCCTGTGTGGCCAACTGCCAGCGCGGGGTATCCGCGAGCTTGCGCGTGGCCTTGAAAATCTTGCGGTCGGTTTCGTAGCGCGGATCACCGGGGCGAGGCGCCGGCTCAACGACATGCGTCACATCGAACTCGCCCGGTTCCAGATAGCCCCTGGGTCTTTCGTTCGAGGTTGCGGATGCGGCGATGAGCACAGTTGCGGTCACTGCAGCGGCAATCGACAGTTTGAACTTCAAGGCAGGTCTCCAATCTTCGAAGAGCTAGGCCGAGCATTCCGGAAACGTCAATATGACAGTTATGTGACAACGCGGATCTTTGACGAACAAGGAGCGCCCACCGCCATCCGTGAGCAGCGTGATCATGCCTTGCAGCGATATTCCGCCAACGTCCTGACCAGTTGCCCGTTCGCGTCAACGATCCCCAGACCAATACCTGTCACCCCGCCCTCGGCGCGCGGCGGACGGGAGGCCACATCCGCCATATACTTGCCCAGGTCTGGAGTGGCCTCGTTTGCAAGAAGGGTCAGGTGGGGATCAAACTGCATGAACACGTTCGGCGACCCATAGCGTTCGAAAGCGGGCAGCTTTGCAGGGTATTCCTTCATCCACGATGGCGGGGCTAGGTCGTGCGATCGCAATGGTTCTGCCGCCAACGTCATCTCATCGGCCAGCCTTTGCAGAGGGGCCGATCTCTCGACCTTCAAGAACAGCCAGTTCGAGGCAGTCCTTTGCAGGCCGGTGACCGTGAGCGGGAATGACCTACACGCCTTCGCGGCCTTGGCGACAGCAGCTTTCAGCGCAGGCGCCGCGGATGCCGGGTATTGCGTCAGGTAAAGCGTGACGTGTGCCGGATGGCCTTGCGCATGAAACGTGGTCATGCCCCTAGCAGCGAGATCGACGCTCGCTTCCGTTACCGCGTCAACGATGGACGGTGAGGGGATCGCGTAAATGTCAATGCTGAGCCTGTCCTCTGCTTGCAAGGGGTAGGCCGTAACCAAAGCTGCGATCAGGGCCATCCGGGGTATTTGCGGCATATGACTGTGCTCGGGCCGGGAGAAATAGAGGGAGCGATATTTAGCGGCGCCTTCGACGGATCGGCAAATTCTTCCGCACAAGACACGTGCTGGAATCTGCGAATCCGACGACCTAAGGTTCCTCAGATCAAACCCCATCTTAATGCTGCAGAATGGCAGGTTCCAGGAATCATGTTTGGAATGCTAAGCGACCGGAATGGGGCGCGTAGCAGCCCCTTGCGCCATCCACCCATGTCGGTCATTCAACGCCCGGATTTCATTTCCCGGCAGCGGACGGTCCGCAGTGGCTTGTGCTCTCAAAATCGCTGGCGCCTTGTCTCAAGGCGGCTTCAATGTCGACCATCTAAATCGAACTCTGGTAGCAGGGGCTTCCGTGCCGTAAGCCACAGCCTCCTGCATGGACAACAAGAGAGCTTATGGCGCTGGTAAAGAAATCGACCTTGGGTTCTCGTGCAAGGGGTACGACCTCAGCTGCTGCAGAGGTCGCGCCATCAGCGGAAGTCAGCACTACTCGCCGGCCGGCTGCAAGGCGCAAATCGGCCACCCCTACCGAGCGCATCGACCAGGCGACGCAGGAACTGGCGAGCGGCCTGGGCGAAGCCTCGGCAGCGGCCGCCGAGTTGCAGCGCACGATGGCCCAGATTTCGAGCGGGGCAGAGGAGGCGGCGGGCGCGGCGCAGGAATCGCTCGGCCTGATCGCCGCGCTCGGCATGAATTTCCGCGACGCACGGAGCCGCGCGGAACAATCGCGTCGTCAGACGGAGGCGGTGCAGACCAGCTTTGCCGAGATCAGCACGCAGATCGAAGGATCGGTCGCGGCCATAGAATTGAGTGCGCAGCGACAGCTGTCGACCGTCGATCTGATGTCCACGTTGGAAGAGGCAGCGGGAAACATCGACGAGATCGGGGCTTATGTCGCCGATGTGTCGGACCAGACCAGCCTGCTTGCCCTCAACGCTGCGATCGAAGCCGCGCGTGCAGGCGACAGCGGGGCGGGCTTTTCGGTCGTCGCGGACGAGGTGCGCACGCTGGCCGAGAACTCCGAAGCGGGCGCCAGCGACATTCGGCGCCTGTCCGCCAGCATCGGAACCGAGGTGCAGCAAATCGCGGAAAAGATCCGAGCGGCATCGACGCAGGCCACGAGCGAGGCCGGCCTGGGTCATGAGGTCGTCGCGCGCCTGAAAGTTGCGCGCGATGATCTCGCGGCACTTGGCATGAACATGCAGGACATTCTCCAGACAGCGTTGGAGGCGGAAAGTGCGACCCGCGAGGCGGAGCGCGGCGCGGAGCAGGTGGCGAGCGCCGCCGAGGAGCAGTCCGCCGCCGCAGCAGAAGCCCAGCAGGCTATAGAGCAGCAGGGATCTTCGCTGGAGGAAAGCCAGCAAACGGCAGAGGCGCTTGGCGACTTGACCGAGCAGTTGCAGAGCAATGCCGGCGAGGTCGTGGTCGAACAGGTGGCAGCGGCAGCGGAAGAACTGTCAGCAACGGTGCAGGAACTGTCCGGCGCGTCCGGACAAATCCTCGTGGCGCTTGAACAGATCAGTCGTGGCACTCAGGTTCAGGCATCAGCCACCCTTCAGGCCAATGCCGCGATGAGCCAGATCGAAAAATCCGCTCGCGTTGCTCAGGAAAGAGCGGAAGGCGCTAACGGCCGGATCACCGCGATCGTGCGATCGGTGACGGAAGGCCGGGCGATGATGGAGCAGCTGGTCGATGGCGTCGGCACCGCGCTGCAAGAGGTCAACGGCGTGCAGGGCCTGTTAGCAGGCCTGAACGACACTATGCGAAAGATCGAAAAGATTGCCGACAGCCTGGCCCTGATTTCCATCCAGACGAATATGCTGGCCGTCAGCGGCGCGGTCGAGGCGACCCGTGCTGGGGACGCAGGGTCGGGATTTGCAATGGTCGCGGGAGATATCCGCAAGCTGTCTCGCGATGCCGCCGATAGCGCAGAGCGGACCAAGGACATCGTCCGCACGATACAGGATCAGATGGTGTCCGTCCGCCGCGATCTCGATCAGGTTGTTGGAGCTGCCGAGGCGGAAATAGCCCGCAACCGAGCCATGGTGGAACGCTTTGCGCTGGTGACAGCGGAACTGGAGGATGCGCAGGCATCCAACGGCGCGATCCTGACGAGCGCGGATGCAATGTTGCGGTCCGTTCGGGAGGTTCAAAGCGGCACCACCCAGATCGCCGAAGCGGCCGATCTTGCCGCAGCCGCCGTTCGGGAAGCGAGCGCGGCCGCACGCCAACAGGCACAGGGCGCCGAGGCGCTGGCGGCAGCGATCGAGGAAATCGCGTCCATCGCGACCGTCCTTGCCGTACAAGAGAACTGAGTTTGGCCGCCGCCCCTCTCCCCGCCATGCAAATTCTGACGTTCACCGTCGGCGAACGGCGTCTGGGCTTGCCTGCTGCGCAGGTGCGGGAAATCCTGTCGATGCCGAGGATTTCGCGTGTGCCGCATGCGCCGGATGCGCTGCTGGGCGTCGCGAACATGCGCGGCACGGTTATTGCGGTGATTTGCGTTGGACGGCTGATCGGTCAGGAAGAGAGCGAAAGCCAGCGCGTGATCGTCGTCGATGCCGACGGCCTCGTAGGACTGGCCGTTACCAGCGTTGCTCAGCTTGCGGACCAGAGCGCGGTCCATGACGTCTCCCTGCTCGACGTTGCGGAGCTGGTCGCACAGGCCGTGCCGAAGAAACGTCAGCGCGAGTCCAGCGGGCGCGTCATCGCTTTGGCAAGCCGCGCTGCCCGCCAAGACACCTTGGCGCTCGTTGCTTTCACGATCAGCGATCAGGCCTTTGCGCTCCCCTTGTCCAACATCGACAAGATCATGCGCGTGCCCGACGACATCGCCCGGATGCCGCATGCGGACGATGTCGTGATCGGCACCATGCCGCTGCAAGGCAACCTCCTGCCATTGCTGTCGCTCGCGGCCCTGCTGGCCCTTCCCATCCGGCCCGCAGACCATCATGCCCGCATTCTCGTCGTCAGGATCGGCACGCATCGCGTCGGTCTGCTGGTCGACGCGATGCAGTCCGTTGTGCGCGTCGCCGAGACTGACATCGATTCCGTTCCGCAAGTGCTGAACCGGGGCGGCGCGGAAGCACGCATCCAGGCGATCTGCCGGCTCGGGGAGGGCAAGGGCCTGCTGTCCGTCCTCGCCACGGACCAGCTGCTGCGCGAGGACATCATGGCGAGGCTGCTACAGGGCGATGGCAAGGAACAGGGCAACATGACAGGCGGCGCGGCGAGCGAACGATGCGAGCGGTTTCTTCTGTTCCGGATCGGCGACGACAGCTTCGGTTTGCCCCTCGATGCGGTCGATGAGGTCGTCCCCTTGCCGCCGCGCCTCACGCCCCTGCCCAAGGCGCCCGACTTCGTGCAGGGAGTCATGAACGTGCGCGGTCAGGTCATCCCGGTGATCGACCAGGCGCGGCGGTTCAACGGCACCGCCGTAGGCAGCGCCAAACCCCGTGTGATCGTGGTGCGCATCGGCGCGCTGACTGCCGGCTTCATCGTCGATGCCGTGTCCGAAATCGCCCAGGTGCCTGAAAGCGCGCTTCACGAAGCCCCGGATCTGGGTGCGGAGGGGACACGCGTTTTCGAACGTGTCGCGACGCTCGGCGGCCGGGACGACCTCGTCCTGATTGTCAATCCGCGCGAGTTGCTGGACCGGGCCGCACAGGATTTGCTGACCAGACTGAGCAAGAAGGGCGTGACCAAAGCGCCGTGACCCGCTTGCTCGTCATTGACGATTCGGCGCTGATGCGGCGCCTGCTGATCGAAATCTTCACGTCGGCGGGCGACTTCGAAGTGGCCGTTGCGCGAAGCGGTGCGGAGGCGCTGGAGATGCTGGCCGACGTCGCGCCGGACGTCATCACGCTCGACGTCAACATGCCGGGGATGGACGGGCTGGTCTGCCTCGACCGGATCATGGTGATACGCCCCTGCCCCATCGTCATGGTCTCGTCACTGACCGCAGACGGCGCCGAGGAAACGCTCGAGGCGATGGCGCTGGGCGCGGTCGATTTCATCGCCAAGCCCAAAGGAGCCGTATCGCTCGAAATCGACGCCATCGCCGACGATCTGGTCGACAAGGTGCGCGCCGCATCGAAAGCCCGCATTTCCCGCACCACCCGCCTTCAGGAACGCGTTCGCGCGCGCGCCCGCGGCGGGCTCGCCGGGCGCAAGCCGCGCCCCGTCCGCTCGATACCGGATGGCGCCGCGCCCCTGCCGCGCTTGTCCCGCGTGGATGGTGAGACGGGCCTTGTGCTCGTCGGCTGCTCGACGGGTGGGCCGCCTGCGCTCGATGCCGTGCTCGGCGAACTGTCGGAAAATTTTCCCTGGCCGATCCTGATCGCGCAGCACATGCCCGCCAGCTTTACCGGGCCGCTCGCGCGCCGCCTCGACCGGATGTGTGCGCTGACCGTTC
Source organism: Novosphingobium resinovorum (assembly GCF_001742225.1). Lineage (NCBI taxonomy): Bacteria > Pseudomonadati > Pseudomonadota > Alphaproteobacteria > Sphingomonadales > Sphingomonadaceae > Novosphingobium > Novosphingobium resinovorum. The sequence continues at coordinate 704,502 of NZ_CP017077.1, forward strand.
GGGAGATCACAGGGACCACGCCGCTGCTCCCCGGCCATGCCTATATCGGCAAGGGCGATGCCGATCTCATCCTCTCGCGCCGCAATGGCCATCTCGTCGCGCTCCCTGCTCCCAGCAGCAGCGACTATTTCTGGCACCCCAGCGTCGACCGGCTCGTCGACAGTGCGATGCGTCTGGTTGCGCCCGACAGGCTGGTCGGTGTGTTGATGACCGGCATGGGCACGGACGGAGCAGCGGCAATGACACGATTGAAGCAGGCAGGCGGCCTCACCATCGCCGAGGCGGAGAGCAGCGCGGTGGTGTGGGGCATGCCCGGCGCGTTGGTGCAGGCGGACGGCGCGGGCATTGTCCGACCACTCGGCCGCATTGCCGACGCGCTCACGGCTCTTCTGCCCGCGTGAGCGATGCACCCTCCGCCGCCAACGCACCGATCGCCCTGTCACCGGAGGAGCTGGCGGCGGTCTGCACGCTGCTTTACCGCTGGACGGGCATGATCTTTGGCGAGAACAAGCGCTATTATATCGAGCGCCGTATCACGGAGCGGATGAAGCGCACCAATATCACCACAGCCAAAGCCTATCTGGGCTTTATCGGCGTGCATCTGGCCGAGCGTGAGGCGCTGATCAACGCCTTCACCATCAACGAGACCTATTTCTATCGCGAGGAGCATCAACTTGCGGCCCTCTCCCGCGACATCCTCCCCGAACTGGTCCGGACCAAGCGTCCGGGCGATCTTGTCCGCATCTGGTCCATGCCCTGCTCGACGGGCGAGGAGGCTTATTCGATCGCGCTCTGGCTGCTGGAAAACTGGCCGCTGGTGGATGCCTATAATGTCGAGATCATCGGGTCCGACATAGATACGGGTGCCATTGCCAAAGCACAGGACGGGCATTTCGCGGAACGGGCGCTCGCCCGCCTGCCCGACACCGTACGTGAAAGCTATTTCGAGCCGGAACATGGGCATCGCCGCCGCATCATTCAGGATTTGCGGGAATCGGTGCGCTTTGTCGCCGCCAACATCATCGACGCGAGCAGCCTGAGCGGGCTGGGCCTGTTCGATGTGATCCTGTGCCGCAACCTGCTGATCTATTTTGACGACAGCTCTCGGTTGATTGCAGCGAACAACCTCTTCGATGCCCTCAACCCCGGCGGGACCATCTGCCTCGGCCATAGCGAGTCCATGGGGCGCATCTCCGATCGCTTCACCCTCTCTCGTCTTCCGGACGCAATCGTCTATCGTAAGCCGTAATGGACGAACTGCTTGAACAATTTCTGATCGAGGGGCGCGAACTCGTCGCGCAGGCGGGCAAGGATTTTGCCGCCCTGTCGCGCGATCCCACCGACGTCGCCGCCATCGACAGCGCTTTTCGGGCGATCCATACGCTCAAGGGGTCCGTGGTGGTGTTCGACCTCGGCCCTGCCGAACGGCTGCTGCATGCTGCCGAGGATCTTCTGGAGCGGGTCCGCAAGGGCACCTGCGCTCTCGAAGCGGCAGAGACCGACGCGCTTGTCGCCAGCCTTGATGAGGTTGACCGCTGGATCGACGACATGGAGCGGGACGGCCGGTTGAGCGAGGATGCCCCGGCAAAGAGTGAACAGGCAATTGCCCGTCTCACGTCGCGCGCTGCCGAGCCCCCTTCCCCTGACCCGGTGGTGGACAACCAGAACTGGCTCGCTCGCCTGTCGGAGAGGGAGGCAGCGATCATCGCGGGTGCGGCGGGGCCCGTCGTCGCGTTTTGCTACGCGCCGGATGCCGATTGCTTCTTTCGCGGCGAAGACCCGCTGGCGGTGGCGGAAGCCGTGCCGAACCTGCTCACGCTCACCATGCTCCCCCGCGACGGAGCATGGCCTAGTGCCACGGCCATCGAGCCTTTCTCCTGCTTCGGCGTCCTGGAGGGCCTCAGTTCGGCCTCTCAGGACAGGGTTCGCGCCGCCTTCCGACTGCAACCCGATCAGGTGCAATTTGCGGAGCTGATGTCCGGGGACCGGGGCGAAATCGCCCGTACATCTCGCGTCGATACGAGCGTGCTGCGGGTCGAATCCGCACGGGTGGATGCGATGGCTGACGGGCTGGCCGACCTTGCCGTGGCAATCAACGCACTCGCCCCGCTGGCCGAGGACGCGCAGGGCGTCGATCATGCCCTTGCGGCACGCATCCGCGCCGTCCAGGCGACCATCGAGCGGGCGATGGGTTCCCTCCATCGCAATCTGACCGCCGTGCGGCTGGTTCCCCTTGAACCTGCGCTCCAGCGCCTGCCACGGCTCACACGCGAGATCGCGCAAAGCCTGGGCAAGAGCGTGACGCTTACCATTGCCGGTGAAAGGATCGAGGTCGACAAGCAGATTGCCGACGGCCTCTTCGAACCTCTGCTCCACATGGTCCGCAATGCCATCGATCATGGCATAGAAGCCGTCGAGGTTCGCCGTGCGGCGGGAAAACCGCAGGAGGGCAGGATCGCCCTGAGCTTCGCTCGCGAGGGAGACGCGGTGGTTGCCACGCTGAGCGACGATGGGGCAGGCATTGATCCCAAGCATATTCGGCAGCTCGCCGTTGCACGCGACTTCCTGCCACAGGACGCAGCCGAGGTTCTGACCGATGCAGCCGCGCTACGCCTCATCTTCGCTCCCGGTTTTTCGACCGCTGGCTCTGTCACGGAAGTATCCGGACGAGGCGTCGGCATGGATGCCGTGCAGGCGGCCATCGACAGGTTGCGAGGCTCCATCGAGATCGACAGCGCCGCCGGCCAGGGCACCATTTTCAGCATACGCCTGCCTGCCAATGCGCTCACGACGCAACTGCTGGTCGTGGAGGTCGGCGGCGAGCGCTATGGTGTGGCCCTCGATCAGGTGGTCGAGACGGTTCGCATCGATCGGTCCGTGCTGTTCCCGGTCGGCCGGGGCATCGCCTGCGTCCTGCGTGACCGGACCGTGCCCGTGCTCGACCTCGCGACCCTGCTCGATGCCCGCCGCGCGGAAGGGCCGCACGCCAAGCTGGTGGTGACGCAGAGCCGCGGCGAGCCAATCGCGCTGCGGGTCGATGATTTCGCCGAACGCATCGATACGATCGTGCGCCCCCCGACAGGCATGCTGTCCTCTGCCCGAGGGGTCATCGGCTCCGCCCTCATGGGCGATGGCAGCGTCCTTCTCGTCCTCGACCTGCCGGACCTGGCCGCATGACCGTGCGCAAAACCGACGACACCATCCGTCTGGAGGGGCGTTGCGGCGTCGAGGATGCGGAAACGCTGCTCGCTGCCTTGCAGGATGCGCCGGAGGCCGTGGTGGACATCACTGCCGTTCACAAGCTGCACATGGCCGTCGCGCAGGTCCTGCTCGCGCTTCGTCCTGTCATTCGGGGCGTACCGGAGTCAGCCTTTCTCGCGCGAAATATTTTTGAGCCAATGATTTCGGATAGCGACAGAGCGACCAAAACGCCTTAGCAACCATGGCCGAGAATGCCGCGATATTCCCTGTTTCCGGAGTGCCTGATGTCCGTTACCGTTCTGATTGTCGATGACAGCAAGCTGGCGAGAATCGTCGCGGGAAAGGCCCTCGCGGAACTGCAGCCGGACTGGCGGAAGATCGAGGCCGGCAACGCCGGTCAGGCGCTGGAGCTCATCGCGGAACAGCCCGCCGACGTCGCGCTGATTGATTTCAACATGCCGGAGAAGGACGGGCTTGAACTTGCCGCCGAGTTGCACGTTCTGCGACCCGATATGCCTATCGCCATCATCACTGCCAATATCCAGGACGAGATCATAGCGCGCGCGCGGGAAATCGGCGCCGCTTTCGTCGCCAAACCCGTGACGCCCGATGCTCTGGAACCCTTCCTCTCGGGGGCCGCACTCCGTCTCAGATCGCAGCGCGCGTGATTCCTGAAAGCATTGTGCTCGCCGAGCTTGAACGCGACGCACTGACCGAAATCGTGAATATCGGCGTCAGCCGCGCGGCATCCAGCCTGCGCAAGATGATCGGCGACCAGGTATTCCTGTCGGTGCCGTCCATCGAAGTGGTGAGCCAGAAGCGAGCCGCGCGGCTCATCAGCGAACGTGAAGTGACCGATCTGGTTGCCGTGCGTCAGGATTTTTCCGGCCCGTTTTCCGGCCGTGCGTTGCTGATCTTTCCCGAGACGAACAGTCTGGAGCTGGTGCGGGCGGTGACCGGCGGCGAATTGTCCGCGCAGGATGTGCTCGACATGGAGCAGGAGGCGCTGGCTGAAACCGGCAATGTCATACTAAACAGCTGCCTAGCGACGATGGCGAACATGCTTCGTCGCTCGCTTACCATGACCATTCCGGAGGTTCTGCGCGGAACCGGGGCCAGCCTGTTCGAGGTGAGCGAGGACGGCAAGACGGACGGGCTCGTCCTCTTTCTTTATATCGATTTCGCGGTGCGCAGCCGGGACATTCGGGGCTATATCGCGATGATCATGGACCTGCCGTCGCTGGCCATGTTGAAGGAATTACTGGGCGAGTTTATAGAGCGCGTGGTGGGAGAGGACGGCATCTGACCGTGATCAAGCCAGAACAGATCGGCTCCATCCTCGCGGCGGCAGGCGCCAGTGGAACCTGGGATTGGGACATTGCGGCCGACCGATTGTCGGTCGATGCGCACTTCGCGGAACTCTTCGGCCTTGATCCGCAGACGGCGAACGACCTACCGACCAGCGCCTTTTTCACCGCCATCCATCCGGAGGACCGCGCCCGTATCCGCATCGCCGTGGCGGGCATCCTGTCGGGCGCGGAACTCTTCTCCAAGGAGTTTCGCGTCGTCGATCCCGTCGGCGTCCCCTTGTGGATGCACGCGCGGGGGCAAGGCCATCTCGACGAGAATGATCAGCCGGTGCGGTTCACCGGCATCCTGGTCGACGTTACCGAACGCAAGAGGACAGAGGAGCGCCTTCGCGTCGCCCAGAGCGCAGGCGGTGTCGGCACTTTCGAATATGTCGACGGCTATGCCACGACTGCGGTTTCCGATGAATTCTGCCGGTTGCTGGGCCTCCACCCTGCCCCCGTCCTGCCCGTACAGACGATCAACGGCGTGTTGCAGGGGGAGAATGCCCTCCTCATCCCCAGCCACCGCGAGGGCGCCATTCCCGATGGCCTCGACGCGGAGTTCTGCATTCGGCGAAACGACGATGGTGCGATGCGCTGGATAGCACGGCGCGGCGAGATTGTGCGCGAAGGCGCCGGCTATCGCCTGATCGGCGTCATCTATGATGTCACGGCGGCCAAAGAGAACGAGGCCAAGCTGCGCGAATTGAACGATACGCTGGAAAGCCGGGTCGAGCAGGAAGTCGCTAACCGCCAGCAGGCGGAGGACGCGCTGCGACAGGCGCAGAAGATGGAGGCTGTCGGCCAACTCACCGGCGGCATCGCGCACGACTTCAACAACCTCCTGATGGCGATCACCAGCAGCCTCACGCTCCTTCAGAAACGCATTCCGGCCGATCCCCATACGCAAAAGCTGATCGAGAATGCCCAGCAGGGTGCGGAGCGCGGGGCCGCCCTGACGCAGCGCATGCTGGCATTCGCCCGTCGTCAGGACCTGGCATCGGAGCGTATCGACGTGCCGGTGCTGGTCAATGACGTGCGCGAACTGATCGAGCGCACCCTGGGCCCGGCATGGTCCCTCGACCTGCAATTCCCGGACCATCTTCCGGCCGTTCTGGCAGACAGCAACCAGCTGGAGCTGGCCTTGCTGAACCTGACCGTCAATGCCCGCGACGCCATGCCGGAGGGCGGCACCATCAAGGTGGTTGCCCAGTGCCGTGAGGCGAAGGACATTCCGCCTGACGGCCTCTTGGCGGGCACCTATATAGGCCTGTCGGTCATCGATACCGGCAGCGGCATGGATGAAGCGACGCTGGCCCGCGCAACCGAGCCCTTTTTCACGACGAAAGGCATCGGCAAGGGCACTGGCCTCGGCCTTTCCATGATCCATGGGCTAGCCAAGCAACTGGAGGGCGGATTTACACTGGATAGCATTGTCGGGCGCGGCACCAGCGCAACCTTGTGGCTGCCTGCTGCCGAACCGGACGCTGCGCCGGCGGCACCCCAGCGCGAAAGCAGGGCATCCTTCGCCGGAAAGCTGAAGATCCTGGTCGTGGACGATGATTTCCTGATCCTCATGAATACCTCCGCCTTGCTGGAGGATTTGGGGCATGAGGTTCTGGAAGCGAATTCCGGCGCGGAGGCTCTTGCCCTTGTCCGGCAGTATCCGGACATCGACCTGGTCATCACAGATCAGGCGATGCCACAGATGACGGGAACCCAATTGGCCGACCATGTCACGGAGATACGGGCGGACATCCCTATCATCCTTGCCAGCGGATATGGTGACGTACCAGCAGGCTCCCAGCAGCGGATCGTTCGATTGGGCAAACCGTTTGGACAGACTATGCTTGATCAGGCCATTTCTGCGGCCATGGCTGGATAGCTCCCGGCGCCCCTTATCGGTCGTTGAAGCGCCCGCATCTCGTTCTCAGGTACGGACGGTCAGCTACTCTGTTTGGCAACAAGAAGTTCGCCTTCCAAACCAATGCCTCTATCCAAACCGGCGCCAGCAAAATGCCGACTCTCGGGCTGGCGAAGCCTCCAGCCGGCCGGCCGCGCGATCGGGACGAAGGAAGAGAGTGGCGAGACTACGCCATCGTGCGCTGCAGTGGCGCACGATGGCGATAGGAGTAGGTGTCGGATCAGAAACGGTAGCCGATCGAGCCCATGATGTTGCGCGGAGCCGCCACGAAGCAGTCGCCGCGCGCCAGGCAGGATGCGTACTGGATCTCGTTGAGCAGGTTCGTCGCGTTGACCGAGAAGCGCCAGTTCTCCCACGAGACTTCTGCAAGAGCATCGACGTTCGTGCGCGAGGGCGTGACGATGGACCAGATCGCGCTGGTCGAGCGGCTCTTGCCATTATAGGTGACGCCCGCACCAAGGCGTAGCTGCGCGTCGCCCGGGATGCCGAAGGTCTTCGTCGTCCATGCCGAGGCGACATGCCGCGGCATGTAGTCTAGATTGGTGTCGGTTTCCGACTTCAGCTTGTTGTAGCCATAGTTGAGCAGCAGCTGGAAGTTGCCCGGCAGCGTGTGGCTCGCCTCGACTTCGATGCCCTTGGTGTTCAGCACGCCCGATTGGGTGGTCGCGTTCTCCGCCAGATAGAGCACGCGGTTCTGCTCCTTGATCTTGAAGGCGGTGACGGTGACCAGGGTGTGCGGCTCGGGCTGCCACTTGACGCCCGCCTCGTACTGCGTGCCGGTCAGCGGCTTGTAGGGATCGCCGGGGATGCCGCCGGGCAGCATGATGGTGCCGGCCTGCGGCAGGAAGCTCTCGGTGTAGCTGAAGAAAGGCGAGAAGCCGGCGCCCAGTTCGCCGATGATGCCCGCACGGAACGTGGTGGCATTGTCCTTCTGGCCCGAGGAGCCGGTCACGCGGTCGCGGCGGGCGCCGACGACGACCGAGACGCGGTCGAATGCGCGGATCTGGTCCTGCACGTAAATGCCAAGCTGCTTTTGCGATTCATAGGCGTACGGGCCGGAGGGATCGTAAGTCTGAAGCGCATCGTAATTGATGTCGTAGATGTCGATCTTTTCGATACCGTCGAAATGGGGGGTGCCGTTTGCGTCGTAGGTGATGCCGGGCGTCGCCGCATAGCGCTTGCCCACCTTGTTCCAGCTATAGTCGATGCCGACGAGCATGGTGTGCTCGATATTGGCACTGGTGTTGAACTTGAACTGGACGTTGTTGTCCGTCGAGAAGACGTTCATCCGCGCGTCGCTGGCATCGGCATAAAGGCCGATGGTGCGGCCATACGTGCCGTACTGGGCATAGGGCAGGAACGGATCGGTCGGGTTGGAATAGCTGTCGGCGTAGTGGGTGTTATATTCGAGGTCACTGTCGATGTAGCGGGCCTTGAGACTTACGCGGACGCTGTCCGAGAAATTGTGAGTGATCGCGGCCCCGCCCTGCAGGGAGCGACCAGCGTAGCGGTCCCAGCCTGCGTTGCCGACGAAGGTGTAGGGATCGAGCTTGCCGCTCGGGTTGGCAGCATTGGGCAGGAACGTGCCGACGATCGGCAGGAACTGCGAGGTCGAGCCGGTGTCGTCCTCCTGATAGAGCCCGGTCACCACGACGTTGGTGTCGGGCGTGGGCTGCCAGCGGATCGAAGGCGCGAACATCACGCGGTCGTCGGGTACGTGATCGACGTAAGTGTCGGCGTCGCGCACGCGCGCCACGGCTCGGATCGCAAGATTGTCGGCCAGCGCGACATTGATGTCGCCCATGGCTTCCTTACGGTCGTAGCTGCCGTAGACGACATTGAATTCGCCGCCTGTGCGGAATTCCGGCGTCTTGGAAACAAGGTTGACGATACCGCCGATCGAACCCTGGCCGAACAGCACCGAAGCCGGGCCGCGCACGATCTCGACACGCTCGAAGTTGTAGGGGTCCGAGGTGATGCTCGCGTAGTACGAGAAGACGTCGCGCATGCCGTCGCGAAACTGCAGGGCATTGATGCCGCGCACGCGGAAGCCATCGACGCGGGTATCGCGGCCATAGGCATTCGCGAGCACACCGGCGGCATACTTCACGGTATCGCTGATGCTGATCGCGCCTTGCGAGAGATACTGCTCCGAGGTGATGACGGTGAGCGGCTGAGGCACTTGAATCAGCGGCGTTTCGGTTTTGGTACCCGAAATGCCGCCAGTAACGATGATCTCGTCACCGTTTGAAGCCGCGCCCGCATTTTCGGCCGCCGGTTCCTCTGCATGGGCGGCAACCGCCGTCGTCATGGCGAATACTGCAGCAGTGCACAGCGCGATCGAACGAACGGAAAACATAAACACCCTTTTGCGACTGAGTATCAACAATCGCGTGGCTACCGCTATTGCGACTTATTGGCAATATAAGGACGATCAGTCGCGAGAAGTTGTGCCATTTAGGCAACATTGAAGGGTGTCTGGCGATGGGTTGATCCTGCGCGAGCAATTGGAAGAATATTGAAACGACCTTTCCCGGACGCCCAGCGCCATATTTTCGGTTCACAGCTGCGGACGTTCCGCTTTCCCGGCAGGGGCAAACGGCTCAAGTCGTTCCGGCACGACCGCTCGCATGTCGGCTTGCGGACGACTTCGGCATGCCCTTCGCTTTCCTGCCGATCTTTATGGTCAGAAATTCGGGGATCGCCTAGGATCAGGCCGCATCAGCGCGGACACCGGCTTACGACACCCATTGGTCGAGGGTTTCCTCTGAGATCGTGGAGCGCACCTATCGGCGCGCTGAGCCGCAGGCCCCTTGTCCATTACGAGGTTGTGAGCGGAGTTCACGAGACCAATGTGCGAGAACGCCTGCGGGAAGTTGCCGAGTAGGCGATTGTCCTGCGCATCGTATTCTTCTGCAAGCAGACCCAGATCGTTCGCGAGCCCGATCAACCGCTCGAACAGATCGCGGGCATCTTCCAACCTGCCCGAAAGCACATAGGCATCGACGAGCCAGAAGCTGCAGGCAAGAAATGCGCCTTCCCTGCCGCCCACGCCATCATCGGCGCTGGCGGTGGAATAGCGCTGGACGAAGCCGCCCTGCAGCAGTTCGCGCTCCACCGCCGCAATCGTGCCCTGCACGCGCGGGTCGCTGGGGGGAAGGAAGCCGAATTGCGCCATGAGCAGCAGACTCGCGTCCAGGGTCTTCCCGCCATAATACTGGACGAAGCTGTTCAGTTCGGTGTCGAAGCCCTGATCGCAGATTTGGTCATGGATCATCTGCCGCACTTCGCGCCAGCGTTCGACCGGCCCTTCAAGCTCGAACCTTTCGGCGGTTTCGATCGCGCGATCGAATGCCACCCAGCACATCATCCGCGAATGCGTGAAGGCCCGCGCCGGGCCGCGCACTTCCCAAATCCCGCGATCGCGGCGTCTCCCAGACTTCCTCAACGTGATCAAGCAGCACCTTCTGCAACCGCCACGCTTCGTCCTGCGGCTGCAATTCGGCATCGCGAGCGGTATGAAGGGTGTCGATTAACTCACCATAGACATCGAGCTGCATCTGGTCAGCCGCGCCATTGCCCACCCTCACGGGCTTGCTGCCTTCGAAGCCCTGCAGCCAGGGAATCTCGAACTCGGGCAGCCAGCGCTCCCCGCCAAGACCATACATGATCTGAAGCTGCTCCGGCGCGCCTGCCACTGCGCGCAGCAGCCACTGTCGCCAAGCCTCAGCTTCCTCGCGATATCCGGCATTGAGCAATGCGTAGAGCGTCAGCGCTGAATCGCGCAGCCAGCAATACCGATAGTCCCAGTTGCGCGCGCCCCCGATGGCTTCTGGCAGGGACGTGGTTGGTGCCGCCACGATGCCGCCTGTGGCCTTGTAAGTGAGCATCTTCAGGGTGATGAGCGAGCGGACTACCGGATCACACCAGTCGTCGGGCATGTCATTGATACTGCCGCTCTTCACCCACTCCCGCCACCACGTTGCGGTCCGCTCGAGCGCCTCGTGACGATCCGTGATGAAATGCGGCATCTTGTTCGAGGGGTGATAGGACAGGGTAAGCGGAACGCTCTCGCCTTCCGCTACGGTAAAGCGGGCTGCCGTGCGCATATCGCGGTTCTCGAGCGCAAGGCTGGTATGCAACTCGACCGCATTGGGCCCGGCAACGGCGCTGATGCCATAGTCCTTGCGTGTCACCCAGGGGATTGCCTGTCCGTTCTCGAAGCGCAGGATGAACTCCATGTCCATCTCCACCGCACCCGAGATGCCCGTTACGATGCGGATCACATCGACATGGTTCTCCATTTCACTGATCGGCATGAAGTCTGTCAGGGTCACCACCCCGGTCGCGGTCTCGAAGCGGGTCTCGATGATGCCGGTGTCCGAGAGATAGCGCCGGGTTGCCCTGGTTGCGGTATCAGCCGGAGCAATCTTCCACCGTCCGTTCTCTGACGTGCCGAGCAGGGCAGCAAAGCAGGCCGGCGCGTCAAAGCGTGGCAGGCAAAGCCAGTCTATGGACCCGTCGATACCGACGAGGGCAGCCGACAGCATGTTCCCGATCAGACCGTAATCCTCGATGCGGTTCGCCATGCCCTCACCCACCATGCGCGAAGGAGGGGTAGTCGGTCATGCCGCCATCGACGAAGACGGTTGTGCCGGTGATATAGCCGGCAACGTCGGAAGCAAGAACGACGGCCATCCTGGCGATGTCTTCCGCTTCTCCGATGCGACCAAGAGGGATCTTGGTGAGGAGATCCTTGTAGGTTTCCGGATCGCTCCATACCGCCTTGTTGATGGGCGTGCGGATCGCGCCAGGAGCGATGCACAGCACCCGCACGCCATGGGGAGCAGCCTCCTGCGCCAGCGACTTCGACATCATCGACACGCCGGCCTTGCTAGCCGTGTACGCGCTGTAGCCGGTCCAGGCGATCACCTCGTGAACGCTGGAAGTATTGAGCACTACGCCGGACTTCTGCGGGACCATGCGCTTCAGTGCAGCGCGGGCGCAAAGGAAAGCCCCCTTGAGATTGATGTCGATGACCTTGCCCCAGGCATCGGGTTCAGCTTCCCAGCCCAGTGCGGCGTGGCCATCGATCCCGGCATTGTTCACCAGGATGTCGATCCCGCCCCAAGCCTCGTCGATCTCCTCGAACATCGCCTCGATCGCTTCGGCGTCGCTGATGTCGGCCATCAGTCCCAGCGCCTTGCCACCGGCTGTCACGAACTGCTTCACCAGCGTGTCGGTCTCTTCAGGATTGACGAGGTAGTTGATGGCTACGCAGGCGCCTTCGGCAGAAAAGGCCTTGGCGATGGCCGCACCGAGCCCGGAATTGCCCCCTGTGACCAGGACGCGCTTGCCCGTCAGGTCTATGTCCATCGCTCTCCACCTCGCATGCTAAGGGCCGTTTGAATCCGTTGCAATTAAAAGCGAATATCGATGATCGAGGTTCCGCTGGGGGAACGGCCATAGTCAGCAGTATGAGGCTCGACGGGTCGGCGGTGCTAGTTAGATCCACCCCCGCCATTTGAACCAGATATAGGGCAGCAGACCCGATACAAGACACAGGATCAGCGCGTAGGGATAGCCCAGTTCCCAACTCAACTCTGGCATGTTCCTGAAATTCATGCCGTAGACGCCCACGACAAGAACGGGCGGGACACCTACGACTGAGGCGACTGTAAGTACCTTCACGACATCGTTCTGCTCAATGCTCAGAAAAGCGGCAGCAGCGTCCTGAAGCAGCTGGATGCGCCCTTCAAGACTGGTCTCGAACTCATCGAGCGAGTTGATGTCATGCCGTATGGAATCGAACCGCTCTTGCATGAGCTGATCAAGGTCCGGTGTGCAACGATCCAGAATGAAGCTGACCATCCGGCCGAGGCTGAGAAACGCATAGCGCACGCGCGATGCCTGATCGCTGGCCCGCCCTACATCACGCATTATCAGACGTATCTTGCGGGTTTCCCGCTTAAGCCCGGGCCGTTCCTCTTCTTCAAAGAAGAGCAATTGCGACGCTTTGGATACGACTGCTGACGCCTGTTCCAGATGATCGGCAGCCCGACCGACAATGTCCTCGAGCAGCGTTGCCAGCACACTTGCTGCGCTTACGTCCACGTCGTGCCTGAGCTTTTCACCGACCGCATCGAACGGTTCCAGATAATCATATCGCACCGTGATCAAGGTATCGGGGGTCAGGATGAAGCCGGTTGGCGCATTGCTCCACTCCCCGGCGCCGGTACCCGAAATCAGAGCCGCGCTCATATAGAGGACGTCGCCATCTGCGCGTAGCCGGCTCGAAGCCTGGATCTCGCTCAACGCTTCGCGGGCCGGCAGTTTCAAACCACATCGCTGCTCGGCAATGGAGCGCTCATCAGGGTCAGGCGAGAGCAGGTCGATCCAGACGCCACTCGCGCCACTCTCGGCTTCTGGGAACGATCGCAGCATGGATTGATCCTAATCGCCCTGTTAGAAACGGATGCGGCCCTCAGGCCATGCTGAGTGCAAGGCATTCGATCATGAGCACGCCTGATGATTGGGAACTACGGTCAGACAGTTTTGTTTCTGTTCTGTAACAATGTCGTTGTTCTTGGAGAGGCAATCATGGGTAAGGGAATTGTTCTTTGGCTGCTCGGCATTCCGCTGCCGATAATCCTGCTTCTCCTCCTGTTCTGGCACTGACCATGGTTGAGCCTGCACATCCGCACGTCAATCCAGAACTTTACCCCAGCGGGGCCCCTGCTGGCGAACCCGGATCAGCCATATCATGGTCTGCGATCCTGGGAGGTGTGATCGCCGCCATCTCCGTCACATTGGTGCTCATGATCCTGGGATCCGCCTTTGGACTGGGGTCTGTATCCCCATGGCCAGGCGTCGGGGCAAAAGGCTCCGCATTTGCGATCGGGGCCGGCATCTGGATGATCGTGACTCAATGGCTGGCCTCGCTCAGCGGCGGCTATCTTGCAGGTCGTTTGCGCACTCGCTGGCACGGTCTGCATAGCGACGAGGTGTTCTTCCGCGACACCGCGCATGGCTTTCTAACCTGGGCGACTGCAACGGTCTTTCTTGCTCTCGTTGCCGTTCTTGCGGGCGCTCTTGCCAATCCAGCTGTTCCCACGGTCGATATGGAAAGTACGCATGCAGCCGCCGATGCGATGAGAGAGGCGGCGGTGACGTTGGCTGGCTTTACCGGACTGTCCCTTGTGGTTGGCGCCTTTATCGCCAGCGTAGCCGGTGCTGTCGGGGGCAGGCTGCGAGATCTTCATCCCTGAGTGCATGGCGCTGGACGATTCCCTTAGCCGATATCAGCGGGCCTCGGTTTGACGGGTCGCCCCCGACCCGCTTCCCCGCGTCGATTGACAGAAAGGTGGAAAGTTGCCGCGCCTTGGCGTGTTCGAAGGTGGAAAGGGCTACCCGACATTTCGAGTTCCTGGATCCAGTTGCTAGGTTGCCCGATTTCCCAGGTTGTCCCGGCGCTGGCACCGATAAGCGCGATGCCGATCGCGAATTCCCGAAAGCCTGCTTACAAATCGGATCAATGATAAGCCCTAGGGCGTAGACTCATTACCCTTGGCACCAGAGACGTGCGCAAATGAGCTTGATGGCCGCGAGATAGTTGGCAGCGTCCTTGTCATATCGCGTGGCGATGCCCCTGAACTGCTTGATCCGATTGAAGAAGCGCTCGACGAGATTACGCTGGCGGTAGAGCCATGACGAGAAGCCGAAGCGCTGCTTACGGTTGGAGCGGTTGGGAATGTTGGCCCAGATGTTTCGGGCCGCCGCTATCACATGTTCATTCTGCCCATGTCGGGCAGATGGTAGAGTTTCACTACCGTTGGCATCCATATTACGGCGGCCGTTTTCGGTATGAAGGCCGCGAGGATCGGGCCAGTGGTGCGATTGTCCGGGTAGAGATCAGGCCGGGCGAGATCATTCAGGTTTCGGAGTGGATGCTGGATAGGGCGTTTTGCGCTGGTATGGCGATGGGCGAACCGCGGATTGCGGTGACTGGCCTCGTGGAGCTTCATAGACTGCTTACCGATCGCGGTTTCAGGCAGACTTCGTCGGATGGTCTCACCCCCATCCAGGAGGCGCCCTGTGAAGGCATTACCACCACCCTCGACGTTACCGATGCTGGCCCGTCAGTTGAGCATGCCGCTCGATATGCCGCAGATTCGGGGCCTGACCGACGCGGAACGCAGCACGGTTGTCGCCAAGTTGGCGACCCTCCTGATGGCGGCGGCCGGCGTCGCGGCGAAGGAGCCGAGCGATGACGGGCAATAATCTCATTCCGGCCACGGTGCTTAATCGCAAAGCTGTCGTCTACGTTCGGCAGTCCACCTCGGGCCAGGTCCAGAACAACCTGGAGAGCCAGCGGCGTCAATATGAACTTGTCGATGTTGCGCGCCGCTGGGGGTTCCGTGATGTCGAAGTGATCGACGATGACCTCGGCCGTACCGCCAGTGGCGCTGCCGACCGCCCTGGTTTCGAACGACTGGTGAGCGGCCTGTGCACAGGTATGGTCGGCGCGGTGCTGTGCCTGGATGCATCGCGCCTTTCCCGTAATGGTCGAGACTGGCATCACCTCCTGGAACTGTGCGGCCTGGTGGAAGCGCGCGTGATCGATCTCGATGGCGTGTATGATCCTTGTCGACCGAATGATCGCTTGTTGTTGGGCATGAAGGGCAGCATCAGCGAGTTTGAGCTCGGCATTTTGCGAACGCGCATGCTCGACGCGGCGCGCGCTAAAGCACGACGGGGGGAACTGCGCCTCAGTGTTCCGATCGGCTATATCTGGCACCGCGATTATGGTCTGGGGCTTGATCCTGACCTTCGGGTGCAGGAGGCTATCCGCCTTATCTTTTCGCGCTTCCGCGAGCTTGGTAGCGCCCGCCAGGTGCTGATTTCGCTCACCACGGACAATTTCCATTTCCCCCGTCCTTCTGACGGGCGCAAAAGAGTGTCCTTCGATTGGGTGCCGCTTCGCTATCGGAGCGTCATTTCGATCCTGAAGAACCCGTTCTACGCTGGGGCATACGCCTATGGCAAAAGTGAGAAGCGGACAGAGATTGTCGATGGCAGGGCTCGCAAAAGCTACGGCCACGGCAAGCCTTTTGGAACGTGGGAAGTGCTGCTCCGGGATCATCATGAAGGCTACATTGATTGGAGCGAGTTTGAGAGGAACCAGAGCCTTATTGCCGTTAATACCTTTGCAAAGAAGGGCGGCATCAAATCTGGTCGTGGCGGCCAGGCTTTGCTTGCTGGTCTGCTCACCTGTGGCCGATGTGGAAGGCGGTTGTCTGTTTCCTATAGAGGGCGGCCAAGCCATCCCTATTATCAATGCAAAAGTATCAACCAAATGCTGGCCAAACCCCGATGCATGACTTTTGGCGCGTCTCGGATCGACCCTGCTATTGGCAAAGAAATATTGAGCGCCGTAACGCCAATGGCAATCGAGGCCGCAATGGAAGCTGACCGGGCGCATCGGGATAATCTGGAAGAGCGACATCGCATGATGGAGCTGGACTTGCAGCAAGCGCGATACGAGGCGTCTCTTGCTGAGCGCCGCTATGCCGCTTGCGACCCTGACAACCGCCTGATCGCTGCTCAACTTGAGAAGAGTTGGGAATCCGCGCTCAGGCGCGTGGAAACCTGTGAAGCTGCTTTGACGCAGGCAAGACAAATCGACGCAGGCATCCCAATCCCCGATTTCGCCGGCATTGCCACTGACTTGGAGGCTGCTTGGAGCGCACCAAACGTCGATACGCGGTGTCGCCAGCAACTCCTGCGCACTCTCGTGACTGATATCGTTGCCGATGTTGACGAAGAGCAACGTGAAGTCATTTTGACGATCCACTGGAAAGGTGGTCAACACTCTCAGCTGCGTATTCGCAAACCGAACCCTGGCGAACATGGCCAGAAAACGCCGGATGCTGCCCTCGCTGTAATGCGGTCCATGGCCACCCGATGGTCCGACGCCGACATTGCCGCTACTCTGAACCGGATGGGAATGCAGACCGGGCAAGGAAAAACGTGGACCGCACGCCGTGTCGGTGCACTGCGCACGGTCCATAAAATCCACGGATACCGATCTGCTGAGAAGAATGGGGAGTGGCTCACACTGACCGAAGCCGCGAAAAAGCTTGGGGTTACGGCCCATCGCGTCCGTCGACTGATCAAGGAGGGCGTGCTCCCTACCGAACAAGTTGTACCGGATGCGCCGCACCAAATCCGAGCCGCAGACCTGGAAAAGGACGAGGTGATCCAGTTTCCGCGTTACAGAGGCCCGTGTCGCATTAAAATGGAAAACCAAAAGTCCCTGTTTCCGGACGTTTGAAGAGGAGGTGCATAATGAACCAGTCGTTGCCGCCTCGCGAATGGCGGTGCTGTCATAGCCTTTGTCGCCGAGCAGGGTAGCGCCCTCGGGGATGGCCTCTATCAGCGCTTCAGCTTCGCACGCATCATGGACCTGCCCACCCGTCAGTCGCAGGCCGACAGGACGCCCATAAGCGTCGACAAGAGCGTGGAGTTTGGTCGTAAGACCGCCCCGGGAACGTCCCATGCCATGATCGCTGCATCCCCCTTTTTGCCCGTCGCACCGTGCTGGTGGACGCGCATGCAAGTAGAATCGATCATCACCAACTCGCCGTTGAAACCGGCGGAAACCGCCGCCAACAATCGGTCCCACACTCCGGCCTTTCGCCAGCGGATGAACCGGTTGTAGCAGGTCGTCGATGGACCATAGCGCTCCGGGACCTCTGCCCACGGCGCACCAGAACGGAAACGCCAGAGTATTCCGTTCAGCACCCGGCGGTCATCGACGCGGGGCACTCCACGCGGCTTGTTGGGCAGCAACGGCTCGATGATGAGCCATTCCTTGTCCGTCAGTTCATATCGCCGCCGTGTCATACGCCCTCCGTTTCCGAAGGCCGCCTGAATCACGCCAAGGCCAACAACTCAACCCGGTTTATGAGTTCACGCCCTAGTAGCCGGCGTGTCTGGATCAAACCGGGCTTATCGTACGATTCCCGCAGGAAACCATCGCCGGCCTCGACCGGGCGGCAACTGCAGATAGGACACGCATGACGGATCGCCGTATTGCAATCGATGCCGCTGACGGGTCGATGGCCGCGCTGTTTTCCATCGCTTCGCTGGCGCAGGTTCTGATGGCGAAAGGTGCGCTTGCGCCGTCGCAAATCGACTTGGCTTTTGCATCGGCAGCCTCCTCGTGTCGTGCAATTGGCATCGATGGCGGTTCGCAGCTTATCGAGTTGCTTTTCCCGACAGTGGCGAGTCCTATTCTTGGTGGCCTCACCGGAGCAACGGCAGCGGATATGCGCCAGTAATTTCGAGGTTATTTAGCGGAAACGTGGTGTTGCCCGGGTTATCGGGAACATTCCCACCGGCCGCTCGCTCCAGTTCAAAGCAACAGGAGGATCCCATTATGAACATTAAGGTCGCCGCCGGATAGCGCTGATCGTCGTGCTGGCCTCTGGCACGAGCGCGTGGTCGCATGGCGCCACGCGGGGCGGTCTGATCGGCGGTGCGGGCGGCGCGGCTGCCGGAAGTGCGACGGGTCTGGGCACAACTAAAGGTGCTGTCGTGGGCGGAACAGCAGGCGCCATCATCGGAGACAAGGACAGGTAAGCTCGAATCCAGGCGCTGCAGCAGCTAGGGCCTGCATCTTCCAAGATGTCGGTCTGTCCACGCTCAGTGCCAGTTTCAGTGGCGCACCACCTTTCTTTGCCGTTCAGATTACTATTGTTTCGTACCTGCTCGTTGGCGCGGTGGGCATCGCTCGGGCCGCGGTCATCCTCCGCTTTGGCCCTAACCCGGCATACGTGAAATCGCGGTGGCTTACGCTTGGCTCGATCTTTGCACCCTGCTCATGGATGTTCTTGACATTCGGCTTTGGGCTCTACGTCGCGGATTTCAGCAATTATGACGCCACGTACGGGTCGCTCGGCGCAGCTATGGTACTGCTCACGTGGCTGTATTTTTCGGCCTACGTGCTTTTGCTGGGTGCCGAGCTGAATTGCGAGTTAGAGCGGCAGACATCGAGCGACACACCACTGGGGGAGAGCAGCCGTTAGGAAAGCGCAAGGCCTACGCCGCAGACACGGTGGTTCATACCGGCTGACGGGTTAGCCGGAGTCGACAGCTTTGGGGAGTTGCGTCGCAGCAGTTGCGCGGCCTGAACGACGCCTAGAAGCCCTTACTACAGTCGACCCATTGCAGACCCTCAACATCCAATTCGTGGCACCCAGCTGCTGACGGTCTGCCAACCCGGCAGGTGTCAATCTTCTCAGACCTTCATGAGTCAGTTCCCGCTCGCTGGGAGCCGACAGTTGCCTTCACTCGGAAAATCTCTCGCGGGATCATCCCGCTAATCAGTCACTAGCTTGCAAGCGAAAGATCGGGTATGATTTAATCATATTAAGTGGAGGTAGACATGGCCGCGAAAGCAATTTCGGTAACGCTCGGTGAGATGGCATCGCATGCTGAACGACATCTGGCTTCCGGTCGATATGCCTCGATGAGTGAAGTGATGCGGGCAGGCCTGCGCGCGCTAGATCGTGAAGAGGCGGTGCTGGATGAACTGATCCGGGTTCGCGTTGCGGAGGCTTTGGCCGACCCTCGTCCCCCAATGGCGCTCGACAAGGCCTTCGCTCAGGTACGTGCTTCCGTCGCCAAAGCATGACCTACGACGTCCAATTGTCGGCATTGGCGATCGAAGATCTGATCACACTTCACCAATGGGTAAGCGCGGAAACTGACCTGCCCACTGCAAACGGCTACCTTGCCAGGATCGAAGAGCGCATTGCCGGGTTGGCTGATTTTCCTCACCGCGGATCCCCTCGCGACGACTTGATTGCAGGTCTGAGGACACTCACATTCGAACGTCGCGTGTTGATCGCATATACCGTTGACATGGCTATCGTCACCGTACAGCGAATTATCAGCGGCTCCCGCGATTTGGTCGCGGCCCTGCACAACTCTTGAGGTCTACGGCTCTCATCGCCGTAAGTGGTTCAGCTCCCGACCCTATCCGGTCGCTCAGCCATTGATATTTCGTTCACAGCTGCGGACTGTCCGTAATCAGCGGATTGCTACACACGCGGCACAACCAATCCGAACACATCGTCGGCGTTTAGTGCCGTTTGTGAGAAGCCAGCTCGACACAAAGGTAACCCACATTCTGAAACGTCGCCGATCCACTCTATTGCGAATCGTTGTCATTTGCATTAGCGGGCGCGACGGCAGTCGGGCTCGTTGTGGCGGCAAACGATTTCCCTGCCAAGAAGTGAAGTAATCAGACAGGGGAAATGATGAGGACTAAATTCGCCGTTCGGAGCAAGATGTGCCTTCGCAATCTGCACGTGATACTTGCCGCAACAGTAGCAATTACGGCACCAGGTATCGCGGCCGCCCAACAGTCGTCAGTTGATGCCATGACCAACGACGACACTGGCGGAGGCCGGGACATCACAGTCACCGGCGAGCGCCCCGACACTGATCCCACGATCACCGAAGGTAGCAACAGCTATGCCGTCCGCGCCGTCAACATCGGCAAATCGCTTCAAACGTTGCGAGAGACGCCGCAGTCCGTAACGGTGATGACCCGGGCGCGGATCGAAGACCAGAACCTGCTTACCGTCGAAAGCGTGATGCAGCAGATGACCGGCGTTACCGTCGATAGGGCGTGGCTTTCCTCGACCTATACATCTCGGGGGCTCACCATTTCGAACTACCGCGTGGACGGAGGCGCAAGTTCACAATCCAGCACAACGACAGGCGATCTCGACACTGCGATCTTCGATTCAATTGCCCTGATACGCGGCGCCGACGGCCTGTTCGGGGCCGGCGAGGCTGGCGGTGTCATCAACTTCACGCGTAAGCGCGCACTTGCCGACACCCAGGCCCGCGCAACAATGACATTCGGCAGCTGGGACCATGCCCGTATCGATGGCGACATCACCGGTGCACTCACCAGCGATGGCAACCTGCGGGCACGTCTCGTCGGCGTCTATATCCAAAACCTGCCATTTTTTACGAGAGTCTTTCAGCAGTCACCTGGGCACGCCGTCTCGGCAGTCAAAACAGGATCGTCATAAAACCGTCATATTAGGGCGTAGACTCATTACCCTTGGCACCAGAGACGTGCGCAAATGAGCTTGATGGCCGCGAGATAGTTGGCAGCGTCCTTGTCATATCGCGTGGCGATGCCCCTGAACTGCTTGATCCGATTGAAGAAGCGCTCGACGAGATTACGCTGGCGGTAGAGCCATGACGAGAAGCCGAAGCGCTGCTTACGGTTGGAGCGGTTGGGAATGTTGGCCCAGATGTTTCGGGCCGCCGCCGCCTCGCGAATGGCGGTGCTGTCATAGCCTTTGCCGCCGAGCAGGGTAGCGCCCTCGGGGATGGCCTCTATCAGCGCTTCAGCTTCGCACGCATCATGGACCTGCCCACCCGTCAGTCGCAGGCCGACAGGACGCCCATAAGCGTCGACAAGAGCGTGGAGTTTGGTCGTAAGACCGCCCCGGGAACGTCCCATGCCATGATCGCTGCATCCCCCTTTTTGCCCGTCGCACCGTGCTGGTGGACGCGCATGCAAGTAGAATCGATCATCACCAACTCGCCGTTGAAACCGGCGGAAACCGCCGCCAACAATCGGTCCCACACTCCGGCCTTTCGCCAGCGGATGAACCGGTTGTAGCAGGTCGTCGATGGACCATAGCGCTCCGGGACCTCTGCCCACGGCGCACCAGAACGGAAACGCCAGAGTATTCCGTTCAGCACCCGGCGGTCATCGACGCGGGGCACTCCACGCGGCTTGTTGGGCAGCAACGGCTCGATGATGAGCCATTCCTTGTCCGTCAGTTCATATCGCCGCCGTGTCATACGCCCTCCGTTTCCGAAGGCCGCCTGAATCACGCCAAGGCCAACAACTCAACCCGGTTTATGAGTTCACGCCCTAGTTCCACGATATCCTCCGAGAAATCTCGAGCCGGTGCGCCCAGATTATGAAATCACCACTATCTTGGAATGTCGGCTTTCAGGGGCAGACACAACGCCGATGATAGACTGGCATGGGTCGAGACTGTAAAACGCGCTTTCATTACGGCTGTCAGATGACTTCTCTCCTGGCATCCGTAATTGCAAAGACCAGTAGATTCTTACAATCGACGATAAATGGAAACTAGCCCGTCAGGCTCTTGGCAAATGCCTGCCAGGCAGGCGCGGCATTAAGCAGAATCCGCAGCGCTTGCGTCGCGACAAAGAACCCACCGCCCCATAGCGTCGCGGGATGCAGCTTGCCGCGCGATCGAATGTCGTAGATCACCAGGGCGGTAAGAAGGACATCGGTCAAGACGATGCCACCGATCGCGGGAGCGAGGCCGATATGGGTAAAGCGCGTGATCCGTGCGAGTGGCGTCGTTAATATCGCCGCTGTCCCGAGCAGCATCAATCTCTTGTGCCAGGCAGCACGCTTGCGCAGCATCAGGGCCGTACCAACGAGTACCGCAAAGGTGAAGATCGCGCCGAGCGGGAAAATCAGGGGTGGGCCTTGAGGCGGAAGATGATTGGCTGCGGCAACTTGCTTGGTGATGATCGCTGTCGCGACGCCCAGCGGCACCATCACCAGGCCCAGCGCCGATGCTACAACCCCGACGATTCTGTGAATGTCGGCGCGCCCGGCGGCTATCAGTCCGGTTTGCGTTAAATAGAGCAAGATCCAGCCCGTGAAGGCCAAACCGTGGAGGTGCAACAACGTGGACATCGGCTTGGCGCCGAACATGGGCGCCAGGTAATAGCTTGGCGCGAAGCCAACAAACGTGGCTATCGCGATGACGCACGCCATCGTAGCGAAGAATCGTCGTTCATCCGTAAGGTGTGTCGGAGCCCATTTCGTCAGTGCTACCATGTTTTCCTCCGGTATTACGGGAGAGATCTGCACGCCTTGACAGACGGTCGCAGCTGTAATCTCGAAATATGAGCGCCATATCAATACGATGCTACTGCATTGAAAAGTAATTAATCTCAGATTCGATCTATTATATCAGATTGACCGAATTTTCGGCATAGCATCCGACGGCGACTTGCAATTTGCCCTGTCGTTCGATCAAATCACTGAGGCTGGCGATCCGCTGGTTACATCAGGGGCACAGCGGCAGCTATTTCTGGATAGTACTCTGAAACCTTCTATTCCGCTTGCGGAGATCTTGCGCAGTGCATGGCATAGAAGCGGACGTGCCGATCGCGATAGTATTCCCGCGCCTACAGCACATCACTCGCGCGCGCCTCGGGATTACTTCGGAAATGGTTGCCAAGGAAATTAGCGGTATAGTCGATCTTAAGAGATTTTTATATGGGCGTTCATTCCATGTTGGAGCATAACTGCCATATCCGTGTTCCCAGACCTATCCGTTACTTGATTGGTAAGGCAACTATATCCACCGCGTGCCCGGGAGTCGGTGAAACAGGCCCCCGCTGCGGCTCTCTTCTGGCTGCTGAGGTGGGGGGCCATGCGGCTCGACCCATATCACAGGGTTGTGGTCAAAAGTGCGTAGTAGAAGGCGGTGGGTATGTGCTCAGGCCTTATGAGGCGCGGCGACTTGCAGGGGATCGCCGCGCCGTCCTGCGTACACTTGTGACCGGATTGTCCTGTAATTTCATGATATTGGAAACGCTTCGGCGCGTTTACTGTAATCCGAAAGGAGATTCGGTATGCGCCAGGGTAATTGTACATTGACCAAGGCTGAGATGGTTGCCGCCATCCAGCGGGACGTTGGATTGTCAGCCTCAGGCGCTTTGGCAATAGCCGAAGGAATTCTTGCGCAAATGGCTGAAGCGCTGGAGCGAGGCGAGAGCGTCAAGATCATGCAATTCGGCACATTCGCACTCCTCGACAAGCGTGCTCGGATCGGTCGTAATCCCCGGAGCGGCGAAGCGCACACCGTCTCGGCGCGCAGGGTTGTCACCTTTCGTCCCAGCGAGGCGTTGAAGAGCCGTGTCGCTCGGCCGCTGCCAAACGCCGCCGACAAATAAGGGGCGGCTCAATCGCCTCTTTCGGATAACCGGCATTCGCTGCGGCGAACTCTTCTGCTCTCGCGCGTTACATCAATGACATAGCGAGAGGAGAAGAAAATGACGTCGACCACCGAACGTGCGCGAATGCACGACGATTTGAAGAACGTCGGCCTTCGCGCTCAGGCCACCGCCGCCGGGCTGGTCCAGCTCTGCAGGGAACTCACCGCCGCCGGCGTATTGGACCAGGCTGCCGTCGATCGCGTGAAGCATGCGATAGCCGACGAGATCGCGCTGACGGCACCTCGGCCAATTCCGCGTGCAAGTTTCCGCGAAGAGGTTTGCGAGCGGCTGGACGCCCTGTTCGCCGGTGATCAAAAGGTTGGGCCCGCCGAGCGGCTGTCGTTCGCCACGCAGGATGAGCGATGATATTGCTTGGCGTATCGGCGCGGACACAGCTCAATCATAACTGCGGCGCAGTTGCGCCAGTCCGGCGCCATCGTTGGTACGGGGGCGGTTTCTTGTGTTCGCCGTTTGCAGGCCTGCACCGGTGTGATCTCGAATGTCGCACTGGCGGGCGTAAACGCACCGGCCGATTAGAGCGCGGCAGTGGAGCGCTGCCCCCCCCCGCATCGGCTCGCCAGTAAGCATTGATTGCTGAGAGCTCGGGCGCAGGGGATGGCGGCCGAGGAGGATCCAGTGAAACAATGGGAGGGGGATGCCGGTGACGAAAGTTGTCGTATTCAGCGCAAGATCAATAGTGTACCGTGCATTTGCGACCCGAAGGGCTCTGCAGCCCTTACAAAACTGGCCCGGTCCTCTCTGAGTGCCGGGCCTTCTTGCCCTATCAGTCGGCCGGTGCCTTTTCTGTAGCCCCCTGATCTGGCCCGGGGCGCTGAAGCACTTTCGTGCTCGCACCCACGATCGCCATGCCGAGAAGAAAGATGACGATCATTCCGCCGACAAGGTACCGCAGGTTCTTGGGCTTGCCGCCTTCGTGACCACCGGCGGGCGTAATGGTATCTTGGTCGCGATGGGGCAAGGGAATCTCCGTGGCAATGAGGTGCGGTTCGGGGGAAGTGGCCCGACCGCTTACCGATGAGAGCGATTGCCGGGCGACAGGTGCAGGAACACCCGTTTACTCAAAGAGACGGACTGAAAATTCGTTCCACGGATGACAGCGTGGAACGTTTGCCGCACGAAATCTACAAATCGCTTACTGGGACTGCGGCAAGGAAACGGCCTATCATCCGGGCCTTACGCTGGCGAGCAATGTTGAAGTCTATCTGTGCGATTTGCAGTCGCCCTGGTAGCGCGGCTCCAACGAAAACACCAATCGTGTGCTGCGGCAGTATTTTCCTATAGGAACCGATCTGCGGCTGTCCAGCCAAGCCAAGCCGAGTGCCGTTGCATCGCAACTCGGCGAATGACCAAGGAAAACGCTCGAATACCAAACGCCCGCGAAGCGCCTTAAAGCTTGTGTTGCCTCCACCCGTTGAACTCACCGCCGAGTGCGATCATTCACGCTTTGCATAAGGTGCACCGCAGTCTCCATCCAGTTGGCGAAGGAAAGCCGCTGCTTGCTCGAGGGTGGCTTGCTGATCTGCTTTTGATTGCCGATCCCAAGTGCGGTAGGGCATGGCCAGCCGATAGTTTGCGCCCAGCTTATCACGATGACGGGCGAGGAAGTTCCAGTACAGGGCGTTGAACGGGCATGCATCTTCGCCAATCCGCTCTTTGACGTTGTAGCGGCAAGTACCGCAGTAGTCCGACATTCTGTTGATGTATGCGCCTGATGAAACATAAGGCTTTGATCCAAGCAGCCCGCCATCGCCAAACTGGCTCATGCCCAGCGTGTTGGGCAATTCCACCCACTCATAGGCGTCGAGATAGATTTCGAGATACCACAGATGCACTTGCTTGGGATCGGCGCCGATCAGCAGTGCGAAATTTCCCGTTACCATCAGCCGCTGAATATGATGCGCGTGCGCCGTCGCGAGCGTTTGCCCGATCGTTTCCGACAGACAATGCATCTGGGTGTCGCCGGTCCAGTACCAGTCCGGAAGCGCCCGGTCATGTTCCAGGAAATTGCGATCGACATAGCCGGGGCCTTCACGCCAATAGATGCCGCGCATGTACTCGCGCCATCCGATGATCTGGCGGATATAGCCTTCGACCGAATTGAGCGGGGCACGGCCCTTGCGATATTCGGCTTCAGCGCGGCGGCACAAGTCGAGCGGGTCGAGCAGTCCCGAGTTGATGTAAGGCGACAGGATCGAGTGCCACAAGAAGCGCTCGCCGGTCAGCATCGCGTCTTCATAGTCGCCGAATTGCGGCAGTGCGTTTGCGAAAAAGCTGGCGGCCTGGCGTTCGGCGTCTGCGGCGGTCACAGCATAATTGAAACTGTCCAGATCGCCCGGATGATCGGAAAACCGGTCTTCAACCATTGCGATGACATCGCGCGTGATCGCGTCAGGCGTAAAGCCAAGCGGACGCGGCATGAGCAGGTCGGCCTGCGCGGGCTTGCGATTGTCCTTGTCGAAATTCCAGCGCCCGCCAGCCGGTTTGCCATCGTCCATCAACAGCCCGGTCTTCCTGCGCATTTCGCGATAGAAGAACTCCATCGTCAGTTCGCGCCGGTCGCTTGCCCATGTATCGAATTCGCCGTGCGAGCACACAAATCGCGTGTCCTTGCGGATCTCGACCGGCACGCCGAACAGCGTTTCCCAGCTATCCAGCATGGCGGTGACGCGCCATTCTCCCGCCTCGGTGACGAGGATCCGTTCAGTGTCATGCCGCTGGATCGCCCGAGCGACCTCGCCTGTAAAACTGCCGCTGTTTTCAGGATCATTCAGCCGCAGATAGTCTACGCGCCATCCTGCTTCCTCTAGAGCCTGGGCATGATGGCGCATCGCTGAGAGAATGTAGGCCAGCTTGGTCTTGTGATGGCGAACGTAGGTCGTCTCATCGGCGACTTCCATCATCAGCACGACGGCATCGCCGGGGTTAGCCCCGCGCAGCGACGACAGACCGAGCGACAACTGGTCACCCAACACGGGAATGAGCGTGGTCATGGCCGCTCCGTCTCCCCTACCCCGCGGCAGCGATCCGAGCAGAACTTGACCTTGTCCCAGTCACGCGCCCATTTTTTTCGCCACGCGAACGGCCGCTGGCAGGAAGGGCATATCTTGGTCGGCAAAGTCAGCTTGTGGTGCGCCATGTCGTCTCAACGCACCAGATGCAGGTTGGAGGCAAATTAAGACTGACCAGCTCGTCGTTCCGGTCATTCTCGGGGTGCCATTTGAGATATCAGACTGGGGGCACGCAGGCATCGGAAGTCAGCGGCATCGGACGAGGTGATGCCGCTGGCGACCTTTTCAGGGGATTAGCCGATCGGCGCGCAGACGCTCGAACAGGGCGAAGAACGCATCGTCGGTGGGCTGATAGGCGGTGAAGCCCAAACGCCGGCTCCTGGTCATATCGGCCACGACCTCGATCGGCCGGCCCAGATCGGCGTCTGTATGCCATGGCGAGGCCAAGCGCGCGAGATCGGGCTCTGTGAGGCCCTCGCGAACAGCAATCTCACGCCACAACCCTGCATCATCCGCCATCTGCTGCTCCAACGGCCAAACTTTGCCGTCGAACGGTGCAGCCTCGATGCCGAACCAGTCGGCGATGCGGCTCCACATCCACTGCCAGCGGAAGATGTCGCCGTTAACGACGTTGAACGCCTGATCCTGCGCCGCATTCGTCTCTGCCGCCCATAGCAAGTGGCGCGCGAGTTGCGTGGCATCGGTCATGTCCGTGAGCCCTGACCATTGCGCAGCAGAGCCCGGGAAAGCGAAGAGCCGTCCGGTCTCACGGCATAGCGTCGCGTAAACGGCTAGCGTCGTGCCCATGTTCATCGCGTTGCCGACAGCCAGCCCGATTACAGTGTGCGGGCGATGGACGCTCCAGGTAAAGCCGTCGCGCGCAGCTGCCGCGAACACCTCGTCTTCCTGGGCGTAGTAGAAATTTTCGACGTCGAGGCGGCCCTGTTCCTCGCGAAACGGTGTCTGTGGCAGAACACCTTTGCCATAAGCCTCGAACGGCCCGAGGTAATGCTTCAGCCCTGTAACCAGCGCGACGTGACGGGAACCGCCGGGTTTGGGCAAACCATTCAGCAGATTACGCACCATCGCTGAATTGACGCGGATATTCTCCGCCTCGCTGTCCTGCCTCAGCCACGTGGTGATGAACACCGCGTCCGGGTCGATGCCGTGCAGTGCCTGCGCGGTGGCGAGCGGATCCTGCAGATCGACGGCAATCGGATGTACCCCGGATTGAGCATTGGGCCGCCGCGCCAGGCCATGGACGGTCCAACCCTGTTCGGTCAGAAGCCGCGCTGTTGCACTGCCGACTATGCCGCTCGCGCCTACCACCAATGCCGTCTTCGCCATGTGTATCTCCTTGTTGCGTGGGACCTAGGCATTGGCGCCTCCATCTTCTAGACGGCACCATTCACTGACCCAGGCACCAAAAGGTAACCACATGCAGCCCGGAACGCCGGACGATGAATGGCGGGAGGATTGCGCACCCCGCCGCGTGCTGGAGCTTTTCGCAACGAAGTGGACCAGCATGGTCCTTCACACTCTCCACGCCCGTCACGGCGGAACTGCGCGCACCGGCGTGCTTCTGCGCAGCCTGCCTGGGATCTCCAAGAAGATGCTGACCCAGACGGTGAGGGACATGGAGGCCAGCGGCCTGCTGGCCCGGCATGTGCAGAGCGCGATACCGCCGATGGTGGAATATAGCCTCACCGATCTTGGCCGCAGGTTCGTCGAGCCGGTCGAACTTCTGTATGGGTGGGGCCGCGACAATACCGATGCTCTGGATCAACTCGTCCCGCGCCCGAGTTCACGCCGATCCTGAAAAATGTGGCCGCCGTTGCAACGCTCGGGTGTTTGATAATCTCGATGACCGCTTGCATCCGGCGCGGCTTGCAGCTTTCACGGAAAAGCTCCTCGACCGATATCGTCAGGCCCTGCGCTCCCCAATGACGCTCGACCTGTGCGCCAGGGCGCTCTATTTGCGAGGCCATGCTGCATGTCGTCCATCATCCCGGTTACGCGGTCGAGACCGAGCGCACGGGCACTTTTCCGCATGACAAATATGCGCTGGTCATGCGGTTGCTGGGCGAAAGCGGCGTGCCGATGACGGTCCATGCGCCCGAAGTCATGCCGCGAGAATGGCTCGAAGCTGTCCACGACCCGGCCTATGTCGCGCAAGTCATTGGTTGCGCGGTGCCGGCGGCCAAGCAGCGCCGGATCGGTTTCGCGATCGACGAGCGGATTTCCCGGCGATCGCAGCTTTCGTCCGGGGGAACGTGGCTGGCGGCGAAGCTGGCGCTAAAGCACGGATATGCGGCAAATTCCGCTGGCGGCAGCCATCACGCCCTCGCCGATACCGGGGCGGGCTATTGCGTCTTCAACGACTTGGCGCTTGCCGCCAACAGACTGATCGAAGAGGGGGACGTATCGCGCATCCTGATCCTTGATCTCGATGTGCACCAGGGCGATGGCACTGCGGCGCTGACCGCAGGGCGCAGCGACATCTTCACGCTGTCCATTCATGCCGAGAAGAATTTCCCCACCCGCAAGGCGCGTTCTTCACTGGATGTCGGACTACCCGACGCAACGGGCGATGCCGGCTATCTGGAAGCTCTGGCCGGATCGCTTCCCATGGTCCTCGATCGGTTCGTGCCGGACCTGATCTTGCTGCAGGCAGGCGTCGATGCCCATGCGGACGACAAGCTTGGCCGGCTGTCCCTGACCGACGAAGGCCTCGCGAGCCGCGACCGCTATGTGGCGACAGAGGCGAAGCGGCGCGGCATTCCCTTGGCAAGCACCCTGGGCGGTGGGTACGGCGCGGACCGCGAAGCCGTGGCCTTGCGACACGCGCGAACGATCCTCACCCTTTCCGCCACCATCGCGGCGAGAGACGTCGACTGATTGCGCGGGTTTACCGGGCCGCCTTCCTCTCGGCATCGAGCCGCTCGGCCAGCTTTTCGATCTCGTCGGGATTGAGAACCCAAGTGCGCGTTTTGCGGCCTTCGCGGAACACGGGCTGCGTCAGAAGGATGCGCGCCTGCTCCTTGGCAAAAGGCTTGAAGAGCGCGAAGTGCATAACGCATTCGAGCATCAATCCGATTACCGGCGTCTTGCCATCCAGATCGATAAGCGTTGCCGGCTGGTCCCAGGGGATGTTCATCATGGAGCGCGCCTATCGCGGATTATCAAGAATACAAAGGTTCAGTACCTTCGCCCGCACTACCGCAGCATGCCCCGACCTCCTGACGTCAGTCCCGTAGGCCGATTGCTTTGTACCATCCGCAGCGCGATGGGCGTAAAGATCAACAAGGCAGGGCTACACTTCCGGAACGGGACAGGCCGCAGCTTGGGATAAGCAATTGGCACCTGAACGTCCCGTATGGATCGGTCCACATGGCTAGCGAGACGCCGTTAAGAAGTCGGGAACGGCGGGGATTGGTAGATAAGCGGCGGGACGTGCGCACCGGGCGTTCCGATCACTAGATGCTCATAAATTGCCGCAGCGATCGTACTGCGGCCCAATGTCTCAGTGGCCAATTGTAGAAGCAGGAGTGAAGCAAGGCCCAGCCACCACGCGGGATGCACCTTCCCGTAGCGCCGCTTGTCCCGCACGATGCCCGCCACCGGAAATGCGATCATGCCAATGAAGACTGCCGTCAGCATCGAATACATCAGCAACGGGGCGGGCAGCAGCCTTCCAAATGAAGGGCCCATGATAGCTGCCATGCCGCATATGATCAGGCGTGGATGCCACTCGCGATCGCGCCGCTTCACCACGCCACCGATCAAAAGAGACGCGAACAGCATCACGCTAAGCGGGTTCATCAATAAAAACTGCGCCGGCAGGAAGAAGAAGGGTACGGCCGCCTTTTGAACGCTCAATACCGTTGACAGGGTCCCGACGACCACCATGGCCACAGCCCAGCCAACGGCCAGCCACCCTAATTTGCGATGAAGCCTGATCGATCCGGTTGCGGCGAGGGACACTTGCGAGACAAACAGCAGAACCCAACCCATGAATAAAATTGCGTGGAGATGCACAGAAAAGGGAGCGCGAAAGGACGATATGCCCATTGCAGCAAAGAACGAAAACGCGCTGACATTAATGAGCGCCATGACGATGGCCGTGATTGCAAAGAAGCGCGTCTCCGCCGCGAAGAACTGCCGATTTGCAATCGCTGTACCCATTGCGCCCCGCCCCCGCAGCTTGCCCCTCACTCACGGCCCCATATTACGACATTCCTTCCCAGGCGTCGAGCAGTTGCCGCGGCTTGCTGAGCGGCAGCCAGGACGCTCCGAGCGTCAAGAGCGTGTCACCCCGCCCACGCTTGGCCACCGGCAGCGCAGCTAGGTCTTCCCCCGTCATCGTGTCGTACCCTGCATCAGGAGACTTGCCCTCGCCTGCCGCTGATGCCCTGGAGAAGCGCGCCATCGAGTCAGCGATAAAGAAGCCAGCGTGGAGCGGGGAATGAGGCCAGCGAAAGGCCGTACGGCTACATTCATCGCGCGCGAGCCTCGTTCCATGCCCTTGCGCTGAAGCGACAATACCAAACTCGGAACCGATTTGTACCCTCGGCATTTTGCGGTTCGGAAAATGCCACATACTCCACGCCATCAAACAGTGATACGACACCACAAAGACGGCTTATGACCACGGAACATGCCTCTACTCGATCAACCCAGATCGTCACCGCCGCCGACGCGGAGAATGAGCCGAGCAATGCGGACCAACAGGCTCAATGGGCGACCCGCGTGATGCAGGCGTACCGAGCGTCGCTTATGAATGTTCACCGGCAACTTGCTCCCTTGCGCAGCTGACGATTGGGCTTAGCGCACCAAGTGGCAGCCCTCCCATAATGCTCGCATCTCGAAGAGTCTTGTCGGGTCCGCGATGACGGGGTTGTCGCTCGGCGGAGGGAGGTTCCGGAACGGCTAAATCATTCCGGGTTGCATTCATTCAAAGCCCGCGTGCAACCGTTGCCGGTTCGCCGAGTTGACCGCAGCACAAAGAGCAATGTGAGGTGCCGATCCCAATCCGTCGCACACGACCACCGTAGTCGAGACTCGCCGCAGTTCCGGAGCGAGTGTTGTCATCGCAATCGCCGTGCTTCTCGCCGTGATTGCAGGCGTTTTCTTCGTGAGCCAACTCACTGGCAGCGAGACTGCGAAGAACAACGCGATCACGAACGCCGCCGACAGCGTGAGCAATGCCGCGGACAAAGCCGGCGACGCCGCTGAAGGCGCAAACAAGTGACACTGCGGGCGATCCGGCGGGCCGTGGCAAGGAACGATCGGTAGCGGCCTGTGTTTTTCGCCACCACTACAATCTCGATGTCGGGCAGCGGTGTTGAGCGTCACTAATTTTGTGCTAGTTGCCGCCGCCACTGTTGTGTGGGGCGATTCGATGTGTGGGTCTCTTCCACCGAGGCACACGGCGGCGTAGCCGGCGGGTTCAATTCCCGCCCACCGCCCTTCCCTTTCGCGGGACGATGTGAGAGGATTTCTCACATCGCTCTCCAGCCATGACGCCGTCTCGCTTCGGATTGGCCTTCATGGCGGACGTCGCGCAAAGAACCATTGCAGACGAGCCAGCCTCGGGATCGAGCCATTCCGAGCGCGATCATCATTGGAATCTTCCGCAGGGCGCTGAGCGAGGTTCTCCGGCGCTGGTTTCAGAACCGCGAAGAAGCCTTCGGGCGGGTCGAGGGCTGTCAAGCGTGAGCGGACTTCCCTGATGCGCATCGTCACCTGGTCGCAGAAGAACGGGCAGTCTGGCAGATTTTCGGGCCATTTCGGGCTGGAGAGCCGGCATAGATAGTAGATTTGGGCCTCTGACAGGTAGGCTGGGGTGAGGATTGGCGGTGGTATGTTGGCACCGAGGCATCCGCAGGCAATCCACCGGTGACCGCTTCTGGCCTGTTGAATGAGGATGATGCTGGCCTGCTCGTCCGCGACAGTCCCGCTGTCGATATACCACCGTACGAGCGCGGCTCGCAGTTCCAGTTGCAGTGGAATGCGGCTGGCGCCTCTTCCATCGATTTCACGATCGACGAGCCACATTACCGTCCTTTCCCCACCCCGAGCAAAGAAATCCATTTCGTGCTCGAAATCGTGGCACTCCGGCGGATTAGTGCGGAGATTTTTCCTCGTGCGGTGCGCGTGAAGGCCTCGCGCGCAGATTTGGTGGCCGAAGGAGGCCATTGATCCCGGGATCATTGAGGTCCCGCCTCGATTGGGCACGGTGCCATCCATACACGGCAATTAACCATTAAAATTCTGTAATCGGGCTCGACCGTCATATTTGAAATCATTCTGCACGGTCGGGGTAGTGACAGGCCGCACCCGCCTCGGTCAGTCCAGGGTAAGCCAGCGCAAAGGCTTGCTGCACTTCAAGCGGCACATCGCCTGGATGGCGCAGAACATCGGCCAGCGAGGCACCGCAGATCACCAGCAAATCCAGCAGGGTAGCGCGCCGGCGAAACAAACGTGCGAAGTTGATCCGCTCGAGTTCGTCCCGCGCCTGCTCGCGCGCTTTGGCACCGGCGAGTGCAAGCCGCTGCCCCATCGCATCGAAATCCGACTGTGTCAGCGCAAACGAATCCACCGCGCCAGACATAGTGGCGACGGTGCCGACGATCATGCTGCCGGTTGCTGCCCCAATCCGACCGAGTGTGCCGCGGTGAATGGTGGGCAGCAATACCCAGGCGATGCAGCCGATCGTGCCATTTTGATCGGCCAGCAGCACACCCCCGCCAGCCTTGCGGGCAGCCGCCATGCCTTCAGATACGTCCTGCGCTGTTCAATCGACGCCTGGTAATTCTCCGAGCAAGGCAGCGATGGCAGCGACATCCTCTTTCCTGGGTGTTCTGATGGTGAGAGCCGCTGGTGGTGGGGCTCGCTCCCCTGGGACTGCGCAGGCCCTTTTTGCGGGCCGCCACGAGCGTGCTTTTCCAATCGGGCTTTGGGCGGTCTGGGGCTGCGAGGGAGGTCGGGCTGCTTTGTGTTCCGGATTCGGCGCGCCGGCCGGTCTTCGCTGCGCTCGGCATGGGCGCCACCGCGCCGGGTTGACCCCTCCTTCTCCGTATCATCGTGATCGCGGACTGCTTTGGGTGATCTGGGCGCGTCGGGCGCCGCTTTTGCCGAGGCTTTCCAGCTGTCGAGCGCGCCCGTGCGAAGAAAGGCTTCGATCTCGTCAGGCAGAGCCGTCAGGCCGCCGGTCCCTACACCCATGACCGGTTTGCCCGTAGCGTCGCTGAGGCCGCCCCCCCGAAGTCTCCGACGCCAGGTTTGCGCCGCCGGGATTTCAGCAGCTTGAACCCGCGATGTTGCGCCATCTCGCGCAGAGAAACGGCGGAATCAGGCTCCTCACTCACGGGCGCGTCGCCCCGCTATCGCAATTCGGGAACGATCCTGCGTACCGCGTGCATCCGTGCTTCGTCGGGGCATGGCCCATGACGAACGCTCCGGTAGAGCCTTTCATCTCATTTTCTTGCGTGCGAGTCTTTGCAGCAAGAAGGCGCCCAGGAGCATCGTCAGGACCGCGGCGGTCACGGGGATGGCAGGTCGTAACGCCATCTTCGTATACGGGCTGACGCGAATGCCTTTTTCATGTGACGAGCGAGCATCACTGTCTGCGGCGGGTGCCGAGAGATTTATCGACCATGCCGGCGGTCTCGGACAGCAGGCGTATCCTTTGTCTCAAAAACCCATCAGCGCGGGAAGAATTGTCATTCCTGACAACGGGTGATCGCGGGCCATCGTCAGCCGGCATATGAAGGAGACGTTCGATGTGGCTCAAAGGTCTACCGGATCGGGTAAGGGTGCGGTGCTCAAAGATTGAGCTGTCGCCTTTCGATTTCCGCCAACACGGCCTCCTCGACATCGGTGAGATTGTCCAAGTCTTCCGCCGCGTCCCAGGCGGCGGCCAGCTGCTCGTCGGTCATGCCGGTTACGACCTCGTTGGCGGTTACGGCATCGACCTGCGGATGCTGTTCGTCCTCTTCTTCGGTCATGTCTCTCTCCTTCGCGGAAACGCCCTCAAAGGGAGATGCCGATGGTGCGGCAAACGTTCCACGCTGCTGAACATGGAACGAATTTTCAGTCCGTCGCTTCGAGCAAGCAGGTGTTCCTGCACCTGTGGCCCGGCAATCGCTCTCATCGGTAAGCGGTCGGGCCACTTACCCCAGGACCGCCCCCATCGCGACCAAGAGACCATTACGCCCGCCGGCGGTCACGAGGGCGGCAAGCCGAAGAATTTTCGGTACATTGTCGGCGGAATAATCGTCATCTTTCTTCTCGGCATCGCGATCGTGGGTGCGAGCACGAAGGTGCTTCAGCGCCCCGGGCCAGATCAAGGGGCTACAGAAAAGGCACCGGCCGACTGATAGGGCAAGAAGGCCCGGCACTCAGAGAGGACCGGGCCAGTTTTGTAAGGGCTGCAGAGCCCTTCGGGTCGCAAACGCACGGTACACTATTGATCTTGCGCTGAATATGACAACTTTGGTCACCGGCATCCCGCTCCCATTGTTTCGCTGGACACTCCTCGGCCGCCATTCCGTGCGCCCGATTGCTCTTCTGGCGGAACATTGCGCCGCAGTCACCGCAGTCGCCGCTCACGCGGCCAGCGGTGTCGGCCCCGTCCAACAAATATCTGCACGGGGCTGGCATCGGCGTTTCACAGCTGGCTCGCACACATTGCGGCATGCCTGCGTTCAGCGATTGGTCGTCTTCGCGAAGGGTGTAGGCCTCAGGCACCAGTCCGCTCCGCCGCCGTTCGGTCTGGAAGCGCGCTCGACACTGAGGATGACCGTCGTGCCGGTGATCGGCGCGCTGGTCATCGCGGCCGGGGTCGCATTGGTATTTATGCTGGCGGTGCGCGCGCCGGAAGGACGGCCGGATCACGCGGGCGGAATTCGATGACGGCCTCCTGGCTTTGGGTTTAGATGAGCAGGTGAAATGCGACGAGCGGTTTGTCGCAAATGCGACAGAGCAATTGCCGTCATGCGCAATCGGCCGTAAGGGCGCCGTGCCGAAACAAAAGGACCGCTAAAAGCGACAAGATAATAGCTATGATCACTAATACACGCGACAGAGTTAAGTCCTTGGAAGAAGCACTTCTTCACCTTGAGGGTGCGCATTACGCACTTCACGATATGGTTGCTTTTGTACTTTCGAAGGTTTCCGCTATCGAAGTCGAGGAACTGGCGATCCGCCTTGGCGATCAGGTTTCCGTTCATGCCGACAAGATCGGAGAGATTCGTCTGGCGGGTTACATCGAAGAGGTCGCTTCGGTGACAGATGAGGTCGAGCACAATCGGGTCGAAGCTCGAGGCCTGCTCGCGCGGTTCGCGGGTGCACGGCGGTCCCGCATCGTCACAAAGTAGCATGGCGTTGATGTGAACTCTCCGTCGATGCGAAATGCGAGCTGGTCGTTGTCGATGGCGAGAGCGAGCGCCCCGGGCTTGGCCCAGATCTCGTGCGGGCTCAGGAAGAAGCTCTCGCCCATGTCGGCGAGGATCATCGTCTCACCGATCGTCTCGGCCATGCCCGTAGCGGCGGCGCCGGGCACCATGTTGCCGATCCACTCGCGCTTGGTGACGTCCGAGCCGCCGATGAGGTCGAACGGGGTGCGGCAGCGCCATTCCAACCCGTATTCGGTCGCCTCCTGGTAGAAGGTCTCTTCCAGGTCGAAGAGCGCCTGCTGCGAGGCAAGGTCCAGCGTCGTGAACGGGCAGTGCCAAGTGCCGCCGGTCGCGATGATGCGGCACACGAGACGATCGCCGGGCTCCGGCAGTTTAATTTCCCGCCCCCCACTTGAGGCATCAGAAATTAAACGCGGGTCGGCCACCGAGTTGAACCCGTTGTCGTGGCAGGCGGAACCTCTAACTTCATAGGCGGTCTGCTCCCAGTCGACGACGCCGTAATGCCCGCCGGTCTGGTAGTGCTCGCGCTGCGCAGTAAACGCGCGCGGTCTGCAACTGCGAAAGCGCCATCGCCTGTTGTGCTCGCGCCGATGACGGTGCCCGACACCACGCCGGGCATCACGCTGCGAACGCTGCTCTTCAAGCTCTCATGGCTCGGCGAGGCGGAGTACGAGGACACCTTCGCGCCACTCACCTACAAGCTGGGCACGTCGGTGCCGAACTATTGCTGCTTCGATCCGGCGGTGACGACGTGGCGGCAGAACCGGACCTATCTCGGCTTCCTGGGGCGGGCGCCATTCGCGCGGGGCAGCGTGAAGCTGAGGACGATGGCGATGTAGTTGCAGATCAGGTCACTGATCTAAGATCAGTCCAGCACGGGAGCGACGCGTGCTCGCAGGGTGGCGCTCGGGTTAAAGGTGACGACGCGCCTCGCGGCTACAACCGCCTCCTTGCCAGTCTTCGGGTTGCGTCCGACGCGCGGCCCCTTATCGTTCAGCAGGAACGTGCCGAAGCCGGCTATCTTCACGTTCTCGCCACGTTCGAGAGCGGCGGCGATTTCCTCAATGATCGCATCGACCATGCGATCCGCTCCGGCGAAGGAAATCCCGACGCTTTTCTTGATCGCCTCGGCGATTGCGGCGCGAGTGAGGCTCTTGGACACTTGATGCACTGAAATCTCCCTTTGTCGCGACGATAACGCACCAGCGGATCGATTGCATACCGCTAACAAACGACTTTTTCCGAAAGGGAGATGGGTGCGTCGGTCCCCTGCAAGCCGCCGCACCCGGCCGGCTCGGTAGCGATAGGCCGGTAGGGATCAACGCACTTGTGAACAGAGGGCCGCGATGTGCGGCCGGTCCATCAATATCATTCGTTTGCAGCTCGGCGCCCATGGGTGGCCGCCGGGGCGGGCGCGGCGGTGTCCTCCAACCGCCGCGCTCGCTTGACCGCCGACAGCAGCTGGTGGCTTTCAGCTATCGACTTAGTAGGCGCCTCCCCTGACAGCCGACCGGTTCACCATGGACCAACGCTAGGCGGATCATATGGGTAGTAATCGGGATGTTGCGGGGAGAAGGTTTACTCGTCCTCGGAACTGCTAGCCGGAGATTATGGCCAATTCCGTCAGTTTTCGTGCAGGGCTGCGTCTACCATAGTTGCGCCTTCTGGCCATGTGCAGAGGCGCCGCCCTGCCTCATTTCCTCGGTGGGGGTTCGGATCGCGCTCAACATTGCCTTCGTCTTCGGCAAGAATCTCTCCCACATCGGCCGCCCTTCGAACTGTGTGTTCCCGGGCAGGCCATCATGGCTTTAGAGCGCGCGCGCAATGCGTTGCAGTATAGGCTTGGTCACTGATCCAAACCAGCAAAAGCATCGGACTCGCACAGTGTGATGAATTCTTCTCCGATCGTGGGAATGTCGATGCGCCAATTGGAGAAAGCCACAAACTTCTACCACTGCGGCGGGGCAATTGGCGTCCCTTCAATCCCCACATAGAGTTGCGCAACAGTTGTACGTGCGAGAAAGCCGAAATGCTGGCCAATCTTCACGACCATGCCGACCGGGCAATCCACGTGCGATGAACAAACCACACTATCCCAATCCACCATCAGCCGAAATTGCACGACTGCAAGATGCTCGAAATTGTTCTGGACAGCCGGCCGTTCCCAAAAGCCACCTTCGTCGGCCGGTGTGAGCGAAATAAATCGACGACCGCCGTCTTCAAAAAAACAACGCTGGGCCAAGCGTATTCCCGATTGCTAATTTACCAGGCAGAACCTCCGGCTGCTTGAATGTGAGAAGCGTATCTGCAGGCACCATAACCATCGAGTTTATCCCTTTCGCTTCAGTCTACCGTCCTTACAAACTTCCACTTGAGCTGATCTCGCGGCATCGTCTTGGCTCGATCATGCCAGTCGAACGCTTCCATGACCGCGCACTGCATGTCCTTCGGATCGGCGGGCTCGATGACAACAGCGCGCGTCTCTGCGTCGGTCGTCGTCACCGCGACGTAAGCGCCGCCCTCGGTCTGGTGGACCTCCATCCGTATTTCGAATCCCTGCCGCGTCGGAAACTCGCCCTTTGCGATGACTGTGCCAGTGAACTTGACTGTCCGCCCGCGGCGCTGGGTGATCTTGGTCGGCTGCATTTCCACGGTCGTTACGTTCCTGGGTTTCCCTCGGTAGGGTTTAATTTCTGCGGCCTCGTTTGAGGCGATCAGGAACATCATGCCGCCCTCCTGGGCGATTCCCACTTAGACCAGTTGTCCAGCTTCACCTTGACCCATGCAGGCCCGCGTTTGCGCCGGCAGGGCCTCTCGGGATCATTGAGCATCAGCCCTTCTCCCCCGACAGCCCACACGCGCTGCACCATGTCGTGAACGTCCGATTCGGTGAAGGCCCATTCGTCCTCGACCACCTGAACGGCGGTGGGGTCGTCTCCGCTCCGGCTTCCCGGCCGCCAATCCCAGGAGAGCGCCGGATCGTCGCGCACCGCGGCCGCCAGCTCCTGCAGCCAGGCCTTTCGCTCATGCAGTGGCCGATTGCAGTCGCCCGCGGGCCATTCCTCCTCCGTCAGCACGTCGAAGAGGTGGAGGCGGCCTTTATCCCCTCCCCTGCGCCGTCCGCTCTCGAACCAGCGTTTCGTTGCGTACAGCGTCGCGTCGACCACGATTTCGCCGTGGAGGAAGAGCGGCACGCCCGCGACGCGCTGCATCAAGCCAAGCTGGTGCACGACCTGATCGGCGCCGTTGAGCGGCTGGCCATTGCGAGACCACAGGCGCGGCTTGCCGTCGAGGCCGCGGAAGCGGAGCGCGCGCCACCCGTCCCACTTCCGTTCGACCATAATTCCCCCGATGGGGGTGGTGCCGTTCCAGTCGCCGACGAGCTGGCATAGGCCGCTATTCTACAACACCCCGACGCTCCGTTTGTCGCACCAAGAGTGCAACAGAACGGACAAACGCTTGCGCGGCGCCGCCATCTTTGTGGATAAAAATCACCCGATTTGGGCGGGGTGAATACAGGGTTCCGATTCTCCGGAGGGGTGCCGACAGATGAACCATCATCAAATGCGTGTTTCCGCCGAATGCTCTTGCGGAAACACGTTCAACATTGAGGACATGCTTTGCGCTGGCGGTGTGAGCTTCTTTGCCTGCCCCAGCTGCGGCACGAAGGGCTCGGTTAGCGAAAAGGAGATTGCATCCTTGGCGAGAGCTAAGGCGGTGTCCGTGCCTGCCATGACGTTCAAGTAGCGGGAACTGCGTCCTGCCTGCCGATGACGAGATGCAGTGCATCGTCTCTCGCTCCTCCCGCCTTCTAAAATTCCCCCGCTCCCCCGCGCGTTTGCGCTGGTGAGGGGTACGTTTTAACCGACGGGGGCACCGAACGACAGAACAGCGTTGGTGTCGCTGACAGCCTCGCACCTCGCTTGCCTGCTCGACGGGATCGACTGGTGGAACCCGCAGTATTCCTGGCGTCTGCAGAACGCTGGATAGGGGCGCCGTTTTCTTCTCCAGCGGAGCATTTTGCGCTTCATTCGAACGAGTTTCTGTGATTCCATCGCGGTCATGGAAGCCGCCGTTTCGCCCCTTCCTGACGATATCGAAGCGCTCAAGGCGCTGCTGGCGAGTGCGACCCAGCGGGCCAATGAGGCCGAAGCCAAGCTCGCCAATGCCCATGCCCGGGGGAGTGCCACCGGGGCGGTGATCGCGCACCTCAAGCTGCAGATCGCCAAGCTCAGACGCGAGCAGTACGGCGCGAGCGCTAAGCGCACCCGCCGCCTGCTAAAACGGATGGAACTGCAGCTCGAAGAGCTTGAGGACGATGCGGCTGAGGACAGTCTTGCTGCCGAAGTCGCGGCCGAGAAGACGGCGACCGTCACCGCCTTCGAGCGTAAGCGGCCGGGCAGAATGCCGTTTCCCGAGCTTCTGCTTCGCGAGAGGATTGTGGTGCCGGCACCGTGCTCTTGCCCGGCTTGCGGCGGGAGCCGGCTGTCCAAGCTTGGCGAGGATGTCAGCGAGACGCTTGAAGTGATCCCGCGCGCTCGGAATGTCGTCCAGGCCGTGCGCGAGAACTTCTCCTGCCGGGACTGCGAGACGATCACGCAGCCGCCCACGCCCTTCCACGTCGTGCCGCGTGGCTGGGCTGCCCCGAGCTTCCTCGCCATGCTGCTGTTCGAGAAGTACGGCCAGTACTAACCCCTCAACCGCAAGGCGGAGCGTTTCGCCCGCGAGGGCGTACCGCTGAGCACCTCGACGCTCGCCGACCAGGTTGGTGCCGCCGCCTTCGCGCTGCTGCCGCTCTACCGCCTCATCGAGGCACACGTCCTCGCCGCCAAGCGATTGCATGGCGACGATACGACCGTGCCGGTCATGGCCAAGGTGAAGACCGATACCGCCAGCCTACGGGTTTACGTGCGGGATGATCGACCATTCGCCGGCGCCGATCCGCCCGCGGCGCTGTTCCACTATTCGCGCGATAGGCGCGGCGAACGTCCAAGGGCGCATCTCGCATCCTGGTCAGGGATCCTGCAGGCCGATGCCTATGGCGGTTACGGCGAGCTATGCCCCCGGTCGCTTGCCTGCGCCTGTTCATGAGGCCGGCTGCTTTGCTCACGCGAGACGCAAGTTCTTCGAACTGGCCGACGTCGCCAGCGCAGCCCGCAAAAAGAGCCGCGGCGATCATGCCGGCATGATCTACCCGATCGCGCTAGAAGCCGTGCAGCGGATCGATGCGCTGTTCGATGTCGAGCGCGGCATCAATGGCCAGGACGCCGACGAGCGTCTCGCCGTACGCCGCGAGTTGAGCGGGCCCCTAATGGCTGAGCTCCACGCTTGGCTGACCAGCCAGCTCACCAGGCTGTCGCGCAACCACGATCTCGCCAAAGCCATCAATTACATGCTGCGACGTTGGGATACCTTCGCCCACTTCCTCACCGACGGGAAGGTCTGTATGACCAACAACGCGGCAGAACGTGCGCTGCGTGCCACTAGGCCGCAAGGCCTGGCTGTTCTGCGGATCCGATCGCGGCGGCCAGCGCGCGGCGGTCCTCTACACCCTGATCCAGACTGCTCACCTCAACGACGTTGATCCGCAGGCTTGGCTCGCGGATGTGCTCACCCGCATCGCCGAGCATCCGGCCCGCCAACTCGACGAACTGCTGCCCTGGAAATGGCTGCCCGCACGCCGCTCCATCACCACTTGATCAGAGCTGCGCCGCGGCTTTCACCGGATGGCTACGACACTCCCAACGTCCAACTTGCTAAAGATCCATCAGCAGCAACCGCCCGCTTTGCGGAAGTTCAGCGCGTTGCCCGCCAATCCAAAAACCGGCCATCCGATTTGTTTCCAGGTCAGCGTTACGTGTTACCGTTTCGGACTGAGGGTTTCCGATGCGAGATCGCTGTGACCTGTCTGCGGCAAACTCCACGACTGTACATTTGTCGGTTAGCCCGGATGGAGCACCGCTCGCAGCCTCTTAAGCAATATTCCTGCTATAGGCTGTACCTATGTTTATCTAAAAAATGCATATTTTACATGATGCTTTGGATGATGGACAACGGCCCAAAGAGACGAAAGGAGAGGCTTGTTGCCCCATAAAATGGAACGCCGGAAATTCGTCGGTTTGGCGATGACGCTCGCTAGCGCACTCGCGGTGCCCGCACATGCATTTGGCAAGCAGCCAGCGTTAGCACGGGTGATCCTCGACAACGACTTCGCTGGTGATCCGGACGGATTGTTTCAGCTTGCGCATCACGCATTGTGCTCGTCGGTCAAGATTTCTCTCATCGTGGGATCGCACCTTCCCGCCAAGTTCGGCAGCGGGCACGACGCCCAAGATGCAATCGCACGGGTTGGCGAAGTTCTCGAAATCATGAAGCTTGCCGGCAAGTATAGCATCATAGCCGGATCCGAGACGCCAATCCAGTCACGCACCTCCTCGAAACCCAGTACGGCATCGGCTGCCATCGTCCGCGAAGCTATGCGCGAAGACGCTAACGAGCCTCTGATCTATGCGGCCGGCGCTGGGCTAACCGATCTCGCGCTCGCTTGGTTGTCTGAGCCGCGCATTGGCCGCCGCATAAAATTGGTCTGGATCGGTGGGAACACTCATTCCGGCTTTGGAAATCCCGGAGCCAAGCCGGGCGAACCGGAATTCAATTTCTCTATCGATCCTGTAGCGGCGCAAGTGCTGTTCAACGAATCCGATATCGAGATCTGGCAAGTGCCCTCCGATGCCTATAGCCAGATGCTGTTCAGCACGGCCGAACTTGAGGAGTTGGGTGGACAGAGCCGGCTCGGCGCCTATCTTAAGTCTAGGGTCGATGCGATACCGGAGATGTTCGCCAAGATACCTGGCGTACCCCCGGTGGCCATGACAGACGCCTACGTCCTGGGCGACAGTCCGCTGGTGACATTGACCGCGCTGGTTCCCCCTATGCAGCCAGATCCTACATCGAGCCGGTACAAGCTGCTGCCAACACCAAGGCTTCTCGACAACGGAAGCTATGCGGAGCGTGCGGGTGGGCGCCCCATGCGGGTCTACACTTACGTCGATGCAGGACTGACATTCAGGGACATGCTGGCGCGTTTCAGGCTTCTTTCGGCAGCATAGGCTCCGGAACAAGTGCCTGTCTGATTTCATGGCCGGGCCCACCCGCCTGCCGCTTCACCAAGGACTTCGCATGATCGACCGACGTTCAATCATCGCCGGCGCTGCCGCGCTTGCTGCCGCGCCCATGCTTGCTGGAAAAGCGCTCGCCGCTCCTGCGCAAAAGCAATCCTCGCTAGGATCGGCCAGCTTCCCTTCCGGCTTCCTGTGGGGCGCGGCTACTGCCGGCCACCAGATCGAGGGTAACAACACGAATTCCGACCAGTGGCTTCTCGAGAATGTGCAACCTACTATCACTGGCGCGCCGTCGGGTGATGCTGTCAACAGCCTCGAGCTATGGCGAGATGACCTCGACCTTGTGAAAAGCATCGGGCTCAATGGGTTCCGCTTCAGTCTTGAGTGGCCACGCATCGAGCCGGAACCGGGAATGTTCTCGTGCGCCATGCTCGATCACTACAAGGCCATCATCGATGGCTGCCGCGAACGTGGTATTGCCCCGGTGGTCTCCTTCAACCACTACACAACGCCACGCTGGTTTGCCGCCCAAGGAGGATGGTTGCATC
The DNA here is from genome assembly GCF_001742225.1 of Novosphingobium resinovorum. Classification (NCBI taxonomy): domain Bacteria; kingdom Pseudomonadati; phylum Pseudomonadota; class Alphaproteobacteria; order Sphingomonadales; family Sphingomonadaceae; genus Novosphingobium; species Novosphingobium resinovorum. Next base: position 748,181 of record NZ_CP017077.1, read on the forward strand.
CCGATGCGAGCGACCTGTTCGCTCGTTTCTGCGAGCGGGCGGCCAAACATCTCGCAAGCGGAATAGCAATCGCGACGACCTTGAACGAGCCGAACCTGCCCCGCCTGCTGCCCTTCGTTCTGCCCCCTCAGTTCATGGGAGGATTGCGCGCCAATCTGGCTGCGGCCGCAAAGGCTGCGGGCGTACCGCGCTATCTCGTGGCTAACACCGTCTTGCCGGAGGACGTCCCCGCCCTGACCGCCGCGATGATCAAGGGCCACAAAAGTGCGCGTGCCGCGATCAAGGCAGTGCGCCCCGACCTTCCCGTCGGCTTCACACTGTCTATCGCCGACGACCAGCCCGTCGGCCCGAATTCCATCCGAGACCGGATGCGGGCCGAACTCTACGGAGACTGGCTGGCAGTGGCGCGCGATGACGATTTCGTCGCCATCCAGAACTACGAACGCATCCTGTGGGGCAAGGATGGCCGCCTCCCTGCGCCTGCGGGCACGCCGCGCAATTTCCGCGGCGCCGAAGTATATGCTCCGTCACTCGCCGGCGCGGCGCGATACGCCTACCAGGCGACCGGCAAGCCGGTTTTGGTAACCGAGCACGGTGTCGGAACCGACGACGATACAATCCGCGCCAACCTTATCCGCGACGGCCTACGGGAACTTCTCGGGGCGATGGCCGAAGGAGTCCCGGTACAAGGCTATATCCATTGGACGCTGATGGACAATTACGAATGGGGAGCTGGCATCGGCCACGGCGCCTTCGGCCTTGCCAGCGTCGATCCGGTCACATTCAAACGGTCTCCTAAGCCAAGCGCTCAGGTTTTGAAGGCAATCGCTCAATCAAATTCAATATCGCCGATTTGAGGTGGTAGCAGCCGGGCTCGATCTCTTGTGCAAGGGAAGGCGCGAAACTCGTTTTCGCCTTCCCAACCATGTCCGCCCGACGCAGACGGGCGTACTCGATCACTTGGGCAGGTCGGCAATCGACCCACTCTCTCAGCCTGCCGGCGAATGCAGTACTCGCACCGGTGACGCTTGAAGTCGCAGCAGGTCTGGTGCTCGGCAAGCCGATCGGCGTGTTCGGCTTGTCGCTGTTGGCCACCAAGCTGAGATTGGCGGATGCTCCGGCGCATGCCAGCCGGATGCAGAATGCTGGGGGTAGCCCTGCTCTGTGGGTTCGGCTTCACGATGAGCCTTTTCATCGCCCTCCTGGCGTTCCCGGGCGACCCGATCCTTCAGTCCGAAGCCAAAGTCGGCATTCTCGTCGGTTCATTGATTTCCGGCATTCTGGGCTTCTTGGTGCTGCGCATCGCGCACCGTGAAGTCCCGATCAGCCATACAGCAGCGTCAGCGTAATCGCCGTACAGGCTACCACAGCCACGACCAACGGCGCGCCCATCCGGGCATAATCGCTGAATCGGTAGCCGCCCGGCCCCATGACCAGAAGATTGTTCTGATGACCAATCGGGGTCAGAAAGTCCGATGATGCGCCGATAAGCACCGCCAGCAGCGCGGCATCGGGACTGACGTGGAGAAGATTGGCGGCATCTATCGCGAGCGGGCCCATGATGATCGCCGTCGCCACGTTGTTGAGGAAGATCGAAAGCACCAAGGTGACGGAGCAAAGCGCGGCCAGCACGACGATCAGCGGCAATCCCGTCAACGTCTCGCCCAGCCACTGTGCGGCGATGGCTGCAGCACCGCTGTTCTCAAAGCTCTGTCCAACCGGGATCATGGCTGCAAGCAGGACAATCACGCTCCAGTCGATGGAGCGGTAGATTTCCTCAGATGGCAGCAGCCGCAGCGCCGCGATCAGGACCGCGGCGCCCGTGAAGGCCAGCGCAGGCGAGAGACCTAGCCCGACGATGCAGGCGATTGCCGCTGCGAAAATTGCGAGAATTCCGGCCGCGCGGCTGTGAGCGGTCGGGACGGGATCGTGCCGGTCGATCTCAAGGACACGGGCACTGGCGCTGAACGCACCAAGTTCTGCCTGAGGACCGCGGATATAGAGCTGGTCGCCTGCCCGTATGCGCATGTCCACCAATTGCCGCCGTTCCCTGGCCACGCGGGGGCCTACCGCGACAACCTGCAGCTGCTGCCGGCTGCGGGTTCGCACTTCGTCGTAGCCAAGCCCGATGAGCGGAGAGCCGTGCGCCACCGCGACGCGGACGGTGACGGCATCTGGCACATGGTCTGCTGGAACATCGCTGGCGAGGCCAGCTGTCGCTGCTACAGACCACTGGTTCTTACGCGAAACGACCAGCAGGCGGTCCCGCGCCCGAAATTGACTGACGCCGGTTATCGGCGCGATGTCCCGGAAGGTGGCGAGCATCCGCGCTCCGGCAGCCCGGAGGCGGCTACGCAGTTCCTCGGCATCCAGACGCTCGTCCACCACCGACAGCTCGTACACCCGCCACGGCGGCTTTCCGTTGCTGGAACTGCGCGTCCGCACCGGCAGCAGGCGCCACCCCACCACACACAGGTAGGCAAGGCCGACGACCGTCACTGCGACCCCCACGGGGGTCATGGCAAAGAAGCCGAGGGGCGCACCCAATCTCGCTTCCCGCACGGAAGACAGGATGAGGTTAGCCGGCGTCCCGATCAGCGTCGTCATCCCGCCCAGAATCGTTGCAAACGCGAGGGGCATCAAGGTGGCGGCCGGTGATCGCCTGGCCGTACGCGCGATCTCGGCCGCGATCGGCATCGTGATGACCAGAGCGGCGATATTGTTCATGAAGGCCGAAAGCATGGCGCCGACGACCAGAAGGCCGGCCAAGCGTATCGCGAACGGCGCATTGATTGGGATGATCCGATCGGCAACGAGACCCGCAGCGCCGCTGAGCTCGATCGCCCGCCCGACCACAAGCACCGCCGCAACCGCCATCACGGCAGGATCGGCAAATCCGGCAAAGGCGTCAGCCGGCGCGACAAGACCCGTCACCAGGCAGGCGAAGAGCGCAAGAAATGCAACCAGATCATGCCGGACACGCTCGGATACGAACAGGACGAGTGCACCCAGCAGGATCAGGGCACTGACAAGGGCCGGGCTCAAGGCTGTTCCCCGTCTCCTTCGACTTCTCGCAGGACAAAGCGGCTTCCAGCGGCCGGAGCAGGCACGGCTTCGACACCGTTCTCCCGCAGGAGATCAGCGATGGTGATGGCTCGCCGCTGGGTCAAAGAGGGGGTCTTTGGTGCCTCCTTCGGCAGCCCCGGAACACCGAGAGCACGCACATTCCAGCGTTTTGCGGCCCATGCGCTCACCAAAACGGCTTCGCGCGCCGGAAGGTCGAGTGCATCCTGTGAACCGGGGAATCCGATCGACGGATATGCCATCTGCGGCGGGGTGAGCACCACGTCCCATCCATCCGCCTGGGTAGCAGCCCGGCGTTCCAGGGTGCGGTACGTGGCCAGCGTGGCTCCGGGAAGCGGCATTGCATTGGCCATCGCACGATGGTGATCGCGGTCAATCGTCACGGCATCGGACGCGATGCCGGCTGTCAGGGCGAGCATCTGTGAAAGGCTTGCAATGCGATGGGTTTCGATGGCAGCGGCATCCCCTGCCTGGCGGATTTCCTCGCGCTGGGCCTCGATCGCACCGGCCCCCGCCTCGAGCAGAACCTGATCCAGCCGCAGCTTGATCGGCTGGCCCAGTCTTGCGGTGAGATCGTCCTGCAAAGCTGCGGTGCGCTTCATCTTGTCGCGCGGCGTTATGACGACGGCCCGAACCACCGCCGGCTGCGCGTCGAAGTCGATGTCGAGTTGAGTAACCCGAGCATCGGAACCGAAGCGTTCGGAGAGGAAGGACCGGGTCTGGTTCAGCGTCACCGCTTCGCCGGCAATCTGCTTGAGGGAGATGCCAAGCGGAATGGCCATCGCCACAAAGACGAACAACAGGACGAAGGTCTGCGTCCATGTCTGCTGACTGGAGAGGCGGTGTCCGAAACCATAGAACCGGGCCATTATCATCGCCGAAAGCGCGATCGTCACGAAGTTAGTGACGAACAGTGCAAAGGCCCCGCCCAGCACCGGCATGTTCCAGGTCGCAAGGCCAAAGCCCACCACGGCCAAGGGGGGCATCAACGCCGTTGCGATGGCTACGCCGACGATTGTGTCGCCGCGCCCGCGGATGATCGCGAACGTTCCGGCAAGCGCTGCGAAAAGCGCGACGGCGAGATCGAACAGATTAGGCCGCGTGCGCGCGATGATCTCGCTGGTCGGTGCCTGGAGGGGTGACAGCGCAACGATCAGCGCCGTGAACAGCACCGCCGCGCTGGCACCGATCGCAAGCGCCGTCAGCGCCCGTCTCATCTCGCTGAAGTCGAACAGGGCAAGACTGAAGCCGAGCCCAAGGATCGGACTCATGAGCGGAGAGATCAGCATCGCGCCGATCACCACCGCCGGGGAGGACAGCAGCAGGCCGAGGACCGCAATACCGGCCGACATCATCACCATGAACGCGTAGCGAGGAGTCCAGCCGCTATCCGCGACGATGCGCGCCATCACCGCTTCGTGATCGACACGCCCCACGACCGATCGGCGCCACCAGCGGTAGAGCGCGACATGCTCCAACCGTTCATGGATGGCGCCCTCGTGGCCCGGCGCCGCCGCCGATTGAGATGCCGTCATTCCTGCCCCGTCCCCATAACCTTCAAACTGGTGGTGGAATAAGCCCCTTCATCGCGTGCGGTTGCAGGTGCCGAGCGACGAGACGACCATGCGATAGTCGTTCAGCGCCTGTTCCTGCTTTGCGCTGCTGCGCGATACGTTCGCGGCTGCGGGCGGATAGGCGGGAAGGAAGCAGGCCAGGCTATACCATGCCAGGCTGTCTTGCCGCGGGGGCGCTTCAGTTGCGGCAGCCACCTGCGAGAAGGACACGCCCCAACTCGGCGCCATGCCCGGCTGATGGCGTACCGTGATAGCCGCGCCTCTCCCGCCCTTGGTGTCGAGGAAGATCTGTGTTTGCCCCTGTCCAGCAAGGTTGCCCGGCACAAACATCAGTTCCCGTACCCGTGTGACGGGTGACGGCGCGTCGGGCGCCACCATTTCACTCAGGATGGACCGCAAGCGTGCTTCCTGGAGCGGCGTCCACAAGATTTGCGCCGTTGGATCGACGAGCTTGATGTCACTGGCCTTGTCGGGCACGCGCCAGGCGAAGAGCAGCACCTCGCGCCCGAAAAGCTCCGGACGGTCCTTCGGCAGATCGACAAGGTAGCGCAGCGAAGGGCCGATGCCCTGACGTCCGTAAATCAGGGCCTCGGTCTGCGCTTGCGCGTAAAAGCGATCGTGCAGCGCGGTCGGATTACGGACCTGGGCGGGATCGAGGCGCGATATCGTCTGGACCCGCGCTTTGATGACCATGCCTGCACGCTTGGACAGTTCCACCAGGTCCGGGTAGCTCGGACCGGCCGGCTGCGGCGCTGTCTGTGCATGTGCGGGCGCGACCGAAACGAGCGCAGCAGCCGCAAGTGAACTGGCGCAAAGGGCTTTGATGGAAAAGTCAGGCATGGACTGTATCTTTCTTCCGGGCTGCATCCTCATGCCGCCCGATCACCGGCACATCCGAGCCATGCGTGACGAGACCCGCAAGGTCCAGACCTGTCGGCCTCTGGAATAGGCGCAGGGCGAATTCCGGCATGATCGCGATGAGATGGTCGAAGATGTCGGCCTGAATGTCCTCGTACCTCGCCCAGACGGTCGTGGATGCGAACGCATAGATCTGCAGGGGCAAGCCATGCTCGCCGGGTTCCAGTTGCCGGACCAGCATGGTCTTGTCCTTGGCCATGTCTGTACGGCTGCGCAGATAGGCGAGGACATAGGCGCGAAAGGTCCCGATGTTGGTGAGCTGGCGAGCATTGAGAACTTCGCTGGCGGCATGATGACGGTTCCAGTCTGACACCTCTCGCTGACGATCATCGAGATAACCCCGAAGCACGGCGAAGCGCGACAATCGTGCAAGGTCCTGGTCGCCAAGGAAGCGCACACTGTTCTGATCGATCATCAGCGAACGCATGATCCGTCTCCCGCCGGACTCCGCCATACCGCGCCAGTTGCGGAAGCTGTCCGTGATCAGGCGGTGCGTGGGTATGGTGGTTATCGTCTTGTCGAAGTTCTGCACTTTCACGGTATGAAGCGCGATATCGATGACGTCGCCATTGGCGTCGAGTTTGGGCATCTCGATCCAATCTCCCACCCGGATCATGTCGTTCGACGTGATCTGAACGGATGCCACCAGCGACAGGATCGTGTCCTTGAATACCAGCATGAGTACCGCCGCCATGGCGCCCAAGCCGGAAAGCAGCAACAAGGGGGACTGATCCATGAGCGCCGCGATCACCAGGATCGCGGTCGCGCCATAGACGAGCAGCTTTGCCACCTGGACATAGCCTTTGATCGGCCGGTCACCTGCTTCCGGACGACGCTGGTACTGCTCGTTGCCCAGCGTCAGTACACCGGTCAGCGCCAGGGCAAGGCTGACGATGATGATGGCTGCACAAATACTGTGGACGAGGCTGGGCAGTGCCATCGGCAGCCCCGACACAGTGCCGATACCGCCCTGTACAATCAGGGCGGGCAGGATGTTCGAAAGGCGCGAGACGATCGCACCAATGCGATCCGCGCCGACTTCGAACGGTGTGCGCCGGATCAGCCGCATCATCCCGTTCAGCACGATCCGCCGGGCGATCCAGTTGGCGAGCCACGCTGAACCCGCAAGCACGACAATCCCGAGCACTGTACGCGCCCATGGTTCTTGTGCCCACGCCCCCGTAAGTCGGGCAAGGGCGGCACTGGCATCGATCGGCAAAGAAAGTCCCCCAAGGTTGTTGTCAAGCGGCCCGCAGCGGCTGTCGGGCGGTTTCGTCGGTGAATCGCAATGCCGCGAGGCCCACCACGCAGGCGGCGATCATCACGTAGGCGGGCATCAGCGGATCGCCGGTACGGTCTATCAGCCAGGCGTTGACCGCAGGCGCAGTCCCGCCGAACAGCGAGGTCGACAGGTTGTAGGCGATTGCAAAGCCCGCAAAGCGCACCGGCGTCGGGAAGAAGGCCGGGAACGTTGCCGAGATCGTCGCCAGTTGCGGGACATAGAGCATTCCCAGAAGCGCATAGCCGATTACCGCACTCACCGGGCCTGCATCCATCACATGATAAAGCGGGACCACCGCCAGCATGAGCCCGATCAGCGAGGCCATCCACATGGGCTTCCTGCCGATCCGGTCGGAGAGTGCCCCCGCGAAAGGCAGGAGTACCATCATGAACAGCATTCCCGCCAGCGGCACCGCCAGCGCGGCGTCGGTAGAGAGGCCGAGGCGCCGCTCGAAGTACGTCGGCATGTAGCTCAGCAGCGTATAGTTTACGACGTTGAGCGCGATGACAAGGCCGCTCATGGCCAGCAGCGGGCGACGGTGGCGGGTCAGCAGGTCGCGTAAGGGAGATCCGGCGCCGCGATGCTCCTGTTGCTCCACCTCCCGGAAAAGCGGGGTCTCTTCCATGCGCGAACGCAAGTAGACCCCCACAAGACCGAGCGGCCCGGCAAGCAGGAACGGCAGACGCCATGCCCACTCGCGCATCGCGGCATCGCCCAGCAGCAGCGAGAACCCGAGCATGAGCACTGCGCCCGCACAGAAGCCCGCCAGCGTGCCGACTTCGAGAAAGCTGCCGTAGAAGCCGCGCTTCGCATCGGGTGCATATTCGGCCATGAAGATCGCCGCGCCGCCGTATTCGCCGCCTGTCGAGAACCCTTGCACCATGCGCAGGATCACCAGCAATGCGGGTGCCCACATGCCGATCGCGGCGTATGACGGGATCAGGCCGACCAAAACCGTCGCGCCCGCCATCATCACGATCGTCACCCCCAGCACCGCCTTGCGCCCGTGGCGATCGCCCAATGGCCCCCAGAAGAACCCTCCGAGCGGGCGGATCAGGAACGAGATCGCGAACGTCGCCAGCGCAAACAGCGTCGCCTCCGCCGTGTCCCCGGGGAAAAGCGCTGCGGAGATATACGTCACGCCATATGCGTAGATGCCGTAGTCGAACCATTCGGTGGCGTTGCCGATAGCCGAGGCGGCGATTGCGCGGTGCAGGACGGCGGGCGGGGTCGGTTCGGTCATGAAGATGTGCTTTCGTCGGCGGCGTCAGGCGTGGCCGACATTTCGATTGAAAGGGGCGTGGTTCGCGGCAGAACGACGTAGGTTTCCTGAAGATGGGGCGGCACCGGCTCGGAACGGGCCTGTCGCCACAAGCCGAAGACGAGCGCCGTGCCTGCGCAGACTGCGACGAACAGGAACAGTCCCGAAGTTCCCAGAAAAGTCATCGCGATAGCCGCCATCGAAGGCCCGATCGCGGCGCCGAGCGAGTAGAGAAGCACCAGCCCCCCACTGGCCGCTATCCGCTGATCCGAGGTCAAGTGATCATTGGTGTGAGCGACACACAAAGGGTACAAAGCGAAACTCAAGCCGCCAAACAAGGCACCGAACGCCATCAGCGGCGCGGTGCCGCTCGTCAGCGCGATGGCAAGGCTGGCGATGAGCGTTCCGGCAAAGCCCATCACGATCACCTTGCGCCGGTCCATGCGGTCCGACAGGCGACCCAGAGGCCACTGCAGCGCGACGCCGCCCATGATGACCACGCTCATGAACAGGGCCGTCGCAGACAGGTCCAGCCCGGATCGCCGCGCATAGACCGCGCCCATCGCGTAGAATGCCCCGAGCATCACGCCCGTCAGAAACGCGCCGACAATGCCAAGCGGAGAGACGGCGTAAAGTTCGCGGAAACCCAGCGACGCGCCCTCTTCCGGTGCAGGCGCCGCGATCCGGGTCAGGACCACCGGCACCGCGGCAAGCGAGATCAGGATCGAGCCTGCCAGCAGCGGCATCGTCGAACCCCCGCCGCCAAGGTTCAGCGTGAACTGGCCGATCGCCTGCCCGCCGTAGAGCGCGATCATGTAGCCTGCCAGGATGCTTCCGCGCCCTGCCCCTTCGGCCCGCTCGCCCAGCCAGCTTTCGAGACAGACGTAGATACCTGCAAGGCAAAGGCCGTCGGCAAAGCGCAGCGTGCCCCATAACAGCACATCGCGGTGGATCGCGTAGGCCAGCGTACTGGCGCTCAGAACCGCGACAAAGGCGGCGAAGGCGCGGATATGGCCGATCCGGCGCAGCAATGCGGGTGCGCGCAGCGATCCGGCGACCAGCCCCGCGAAGTAGGCGGTGCCGACAAGACCGATCGCCAGCGTGCCACTTCCCGCGCGCTCGAGACGCACGCTGACAAGCGTATTCATGAACCCGCCGCCCGCCATCAGCATGAAGATGGCGAGCAGCAGGCTGCGCACGGGAAGGATGGCGTTCAGCATCGACGAAGTGGAACCGGGCGTCAGGCCGCCGCGCGTTCCTGCGCCGTCGTCGCGCCTTCGACGAGCGCCTTGTGCAGCACGCGCACGGCGGGGTCGAAGTCCTCGACGCCGACGATGAACTGCACGTCCACGTTGCGGATCTGGTGCTGCATCGCGACCATGCCGATCCCCGCTTCCGCCAGCGCCATGAGCGCGCGAGGGACGAGACCCGGCTCGCCCAGATCGCTGCCGATCACCGAGACCATCGCCACCGGCTGCACCGTCACCGCCGCGCCCGGCCACTTCGCCTCGATGTCCGCCACGATCGCAGCCATCTGCGCCGTGTCGGTGCCCGAAAGGTAATGCGTGATCGTGTTGGCGTTGGAGCTCTTGCTGACGATCCAGGCGCCGTGGCGGGTCAGGGTGTCGAGGATCGCGGCATCGTAGCCCTTCTCCCCCACCATGTCCTGCTCGAACACCTGCAGCGCCTGCACCGAGGACAGGCCGGTGACGATCTCCACGCGCGGCGCTTCGGAGACGTAGTCGCCGCAGATCAGCGTGCCGCCGTCGTGCCGGTCGAAGGTGTTGCGCACCCTGAGCGGAATTCCGGACTGGCGCAGCCCCCGCCCGGCACGCGGATGGATCGCCTCCATGCCGAGGTTGGCGAGCTGGTCCGCCACGTCGTAGTTGGTCCGCCCGATCTTGCGCGCCACCGTTTCGCCGACAAGGCGCGGATCGGCGCTGGAGAGGTGGAACTCCTTGTGGATGACCGCCTCGCGCGCGCGCGTCAACACGGCGATGCGCGAGAACGTCATCTCCGAGTATCCGCGCGCATAGCGGCGCACCATGCCGCCCTCGCACCCGGCATAGCCGGTGACGATGGGCATCTGCGTGGCGAGATCGATCGGGCCGAGCGCCTCCTCGATCCGGGCATCGAGGCTGCGCATGTCCTCGTGGTTCCACAAGGTGAGGTCGACGAAGACCGCGTTCACGCCCCGGTCGCGCAGCATCAGCGCGGTAGAGTGCGCCGAATGCGCCTCGCCCAGCCCGGCCAGCATCTCGCGCACGGTGGTCATCTGCTCCTTCAGGCAGAAGCGGCCGTGTGCGCGCAGCCGGTCGAGATCGTCGAGGCAGGTTTCCAGCGCGGCGATGCGCCTGGCCACGAAGGCGTCGGCTTCCTCGCGGCTTTCGGCGCGCGCAAACATCTCGGCATTGCGCGCCCACATCGCGCCCATCACGTCGGCCAGCGCCGAACGCCAGGCGCCGGGCACTTCGTTGCGGATGAAGTGGGCATGGACGCCGGGCCGGCCCGACTTCTTGTGCTCCAGCAGCAGGTCGGTCATCCCGGCATAGGCCGAGACGACGAAGATGCGGTTGTAGAGGTCCGCGCCTTCGCGCCCGGCGATCAGCACGTTGTCGAACACGGTCGAGGTGGCGGCCATCGAAGTGCCGCCGATCTTTTCTACGGAATGCGCTCCGTTCATGCAGGTACTCCTTCGAGGCTGCCCGAAACGGGCGTCACCGGCTTCACATCGCGCGCGGCGATGAAATCCGGGCGCGGGGTGGCAGCGGCGAAGGGTGCCTCCAGCCGGTTGCTCACCGCGTTGTAGACGAGGAACGCATTGGCGCGCGGGAACGGGGTGATGTTGCCGTTGGAACCATGCATCGTGTTGCAGTCGAACACGATCACCGTGCCAGGCTTGCCGGTGGGCGCGACGATGCCCTGACGGTGCGCCAGTTCGGCCAGCGTGTCCTCGTCGGGCACGCCGTATTCCTGCTTGCGCAACGACGCCTTGTAGTGATCGTCCGGCGTCTCGCCCACGCAGGCGATGAAGACGTGCTGCGATCCGGGGATCACCATCAGCGGACCGTTGTTGGGCGTGTTTTCCGCCAGCAGCACCGACATCGACAGCGCGCGCATGCGCGGCATGCCATCCTCGGCGTGCCAGGTCTCGAAGTCGGAGTGCCAGTAGAACTCGCGGCCCTTGAACCCCGGCTTGTAGTTGAGGCGGGACTGGTGGACGTAGACCTCGTCGTCGAGCAGATAGCCGGCGACGCCCGCCAGCCGTTCGTCGGCGGCAAGGCGCGCCATCGTGTCACTCTGTTCGTGAATCTCGAAGATCGAGCGGATTTCGCGGCTGCCGTGTTCGGCAATCACCGTCTCGTCCTTCAGCCCCCTGGGATCGCCAAGCAGGCGCCCGGTTTCCGCCTGGAGCGTAGCCATCTCGGCTTCGGAGAAGACGCCCTCCAGCACGAGATAGCCATCGCGATCGAACTGGGCGATCTGCTCTGCGGTCAACGGCGCGCCCGGCTGCCAGGCGCGGCGGGCGACAGGTTCGCTGCGCGGGAACAGCTGGGGTTCGGCCGCGCTGCGGGTGGGATAGTGGTCGTGCATCTTGTGCCCCCTTTCTCCTCAGTCCGCGAGTGCGGGTGCGCTGGTATCGGCGGGATAGGCGCCGTTTTCGTCATGGACCTCGCGGCCCGTCACCGGCGGGTTGAATACGCAGGCGCACACGATGTCCTGCACCGGGCGCACGATGTGCCTGTCGTTGGCGTTGAGCGCATACAGCACGCCCGGCTTCAGCTCATGCGTCAGGCCGGTGCCAAGGTCCTCGATGGTGCCCTCGCCCTGCATCACCAGCACCGCTTCCAGATGGTTCTGATAATGCATGTGCAGCTCCTCGCCCGCGAACATCGTGGTGACGTGGAACGAGAAGCCCATCTTGTCGTCCTTGAGCAGCAGGCGGTCGGAGTGCCAGCCGTTGGAATCGACGTGACGGTCGGACTTGCGGATGTCGTTGAGATTGCGAACGATCATGTGTGTATTCCTTTGAATTTGGAGGGAGTGTTCAGGCGGCCACGCCAATTTTCGGCAGCGCCCGCTCCACCGGGGCGATCGCGGCTGCGACCGCCTCTTCCAGAATGTCGAGCCCGGCTTCGAGCACCGCATCCTCGATGGTCAGCGGGGCCAGTACCTTGACGATCTCGTCATGCGCGCCGCTGGTCTCGATGATCAGGCCCTCTTCGAAGCAGGCCGACGTGATCTGCGATGCGACCTCGCCGCTGCCGACGTTGATGCCGCGCATCATGCCGCGCCCGCGCGTGGTCAGGCCATGGCGCTCGGCCATGCGCTCAAGCCGCCTTTCGAGGATGCCGCCGCGCCGCGCCACCGCATCGATGAAGGCCGGGTCGGCCCAGAATTCGCGCAGCGCTGCGGTGGCGGTGACGAAGGCGTGGTTGTTGCCGCGAAACGTGCCGTTGTGTTCGCCGGGGCTCCAGACATCGAGGTCGGGACGCATGAGCGTCAGCGCGAAAGGCAGGCCCATGCCCGAAAGCGACTTCGCCAGGGTGACGATATCGGGCGTGAAGCCCATGTTCTCGAAGCTGAAGAACCCGCCGGTGCGGCCGCAGCCGGCCTGGATGTCATCGACGATCATCAGCGCGCCGTGCTTCTTCGCCAGCGCGGCGATGCGGCGCAGCCACGCAGGGCTTGCGGCGTTGAGGCCGCCTTCGCCCTGTACCGTCTCGACAAGAAACGCAGCGGGCGCGTCGAGGCCGCTGGAGGGGTCGGAAAGGCGCTGTTCGAGCAGGTCGGCGGTGTCCACCTCACTCCCGTAATAGCCATCGAACGGCTCATGGCTGACGTGGCTGAGCGGCACGCCTGCGCCGCCGCGCTTGCCCGCATTGCCGGTGCAGGCGAGGGCACCCAGCGTCATGCCGTGGAAGCCGTTGGTGAAGGCGACCACCAGTTCGCGGCCCGTGACCTTGCGCGCCAGCTTGATCGCGGCTTCCACCGCGTTGGTGCCGGTCGGGCCGGTGAACATCGCGCGATAGTCCAGCCCGCGCGGCTCCAGGATCACGTCCTCGAACGTGCGCAGGAAAGCAGCCTTGGCGTCGGTGTGCAGGTCGAGCGCATGGGTCACGCCGTCATTGGCGATATAGTCCATCAGCGCCGCCTTGAGCACCGGATGGTTGTGACCATAATTCAGCGAGGAGCAGCCCGACAGGAAATCGAGATAACGCCCGCCCTCGTTGTCGTGGAGCCAAGGCCCTTGCGCCTTGCCGAATTGGCGAGGCATCGCACGCGAATAACTGCGCACCCTGGATTCGCGGCGGTCATAGATCTTCGTATCCGGCGCGGTGGCGCTCGGCATGGGAGTCTTCGTCATTTCGGGAGTTCCCCTGTTCAGGTTTGGACGGACGGCAGCGGCGCGATGGTCGCCTGCCATTCCGTATCGTGTGCCCCCGCGAAGTGCGCGGCGCGCTCGAAGCGCTTGGATTTCGAGAGGCTGGCGCCACGGCGGCGCGCGAAGGCGCCGAAGAGCGCCCAGGAGGCCGGGTTGGCCTCTGTGATCGTGGTGGTCAGCGTGGTCGCGCCCTGTACGGCGGGCAGCGAGACCAGTTCATCCAGCATGCGCCCTGCAAGCCCTTCGCCCCGCGCCGCGGCCGCGACCGCGACCTGCCACACGAAGATGCGCTCCGGATGCGAAGGCGGACGGTAGGCGGAAATCCACCCGAGAACCTCGCCGTCGCGCTCCGCGAGCACGCAGGTGTCGGCGAAATCGCTGCACTGAAGCAGATTGCAATAGGCCGAATTGGGATCGAGCGGCTCGGACGCCGCGATCAGCGCAGTGACGGCAGGCCCGTCTTCGGCAGTGGGCCGGCGCAGGACCGGCGAGGTAGTCTTACGCATCGGAATTGTGCCCGCGGGATTCGTCCCGAAGGCGGCTTTACTCATGACTTCATCAAATATTACTTCACCCTCCGAAGCACATTGGCGTGCTTGGCATTTGCCTCATTATGACTGCTGCTGCGCGATAACATACGGATCGTGCGGTTCATTGCAACCATGTGTCGCTAGATATGTTCCCTTAGTGCGCGTCATTGGAATGCAATATTTCGGATTTGGAAGTATCTTGCAGCTTGGCGCAAAGCCGCAGGAAAGCTAGCTGTCGGGGCATGGACAGCGATCTCACGCCAGCAGCACTTTCGGCCCTGAGAAAAATTCTCGACGCCGCCGATCTGGAGAACAGGAGGATGGCTGCGGCAACCGGATTGACCCCGTCGCAGGCCCTGGTCTTGCGACAGATCGGGTCCGGACAAAGCGTGACGCCCAGCGCTGTCGCAGCCGCGCTCCGGTTCGGACAGGCGACGATAACCAACATCGTCGACAAGCTGGCTGCAGCCGGTCTCGTCACTCGCTCTCGCAGCGAGAACGACAAACGCCAGATCCTCGTCCAGGCGACCGAAGAAGGCCTTCAGCGGCTAAACAGCATGCCGTTTCCGTTGCAGATGCGCTTTGGGCGGGGATTTGACAGATTGCCGCGCTGGGAACAGGCCATGATCCTCGCCATGCTCGAACGGATCGGGGCTCTGATTTCAGAAGCCAGCGGTTCGGGCCAGGATACGGCGTAGCGCCTAACACCCCGAACATTCACGGCCTAAAGGTCGCTTCCCAAGCTCATGTGCCCATTGAGCAATTTCCCTCTCGGCTCGACCTTCGGCAACAGATGGTGCACAGAGCCGTTGCAGTCTTGCCCGCATGGCCGGTACGAACGGCCCCCTCAGCTCTTACCCGATGGCCGGGAGTAACGACTTGTCCGATCTGACTATTCCCGACGAACTGTGCACCTTCTTCGAGAACTCTCCGGTCGCCCTGGCCTTGGGCAGCCCGGACGCGGACAATCCGCTGATCCTGGTGAACGGCCGCTTTGCGGACCTGACGGGCTATTCGCAAAAGGACCTTGCAGGTCGCAATTGCCGCATCCTGCAGGGGGCGGCAGAAGATCATGAAGCCCGGGCGAGACTGCGCGCTTTCCTGGGCGACGATGCTGCGGCCAATGTGCGCACCCCGATCCTCAACTTTCGCAAGGACGGAACGCCTTTCGTGAACCTGCTTTACATGTCGAGGCTGCGCACTCTTTCCGGGAGGACGCGCTACATTTTCGCGTCTCAGTTCGATGTCAGCCGCGCTCAGCCCGATCGGCTCAGGGCATATGACAGCGACCTTGGCCTGACACTGACCCGCCTCAGCCCGGTGGCTGCCGAGAGCGGCATCATCGTCGAGGGCACCTTGACCACGATCGCGAATTCGGCCGCGACGATCGCCCAGGCGAGGCTGACCCTCGCCGATCTAGACGACGGCGCGATCCTTTGAGCGGCGACGAATGTACCCGCGGCATCCCGATCATCGGGATCGGCGCATCGGCGGGCGGGCTGGAGGCCCTGCGCGAGATGCTCTCGGTGGCCCGGCTGCCTACGGAAATGGCATTCGTGGTCGTCCAGCATCTCGACCCCAACTACGAGAGCATGCTGGCGCAGTTGCTGGACCGGGCGAGCCCGCTCGACGTGCTCCAGTGCGAGGGCGGCGAAGAAGTTCTGGCAGACCGCGTCTACATCATACCTCCCGGCCGCGGTCTCGCACTGCAGGACGGCAAGCTCCAGCTGACCGATTTCGCCCAGCCGCGCGGACTTCGCCGCCCGATCGACGATTTCTTCATCTCGCTCGCCGCCGAAAAGCAGACCGATGCCGCCTGCGTGATCCTCTCCGGCACGGGGGCCGACGGATCGACGGGATTGCGTGCCATCAAGGAACATGGCGGGGTCTGCGTCGTCCAGACACCGGAAACCGCGCGGTATGACGGGATGCCCGTATCCGCGGTCGGAACCGGCCTCGTGGACTACGTCAAGCAGCCGTCGGAGATCCTCGATTGCCTGAGCGCGTTCTTCGCCCGGCGCCGAGGCGAGCCCCACAAACGCGAAGCCGAACTTGTCGCCGATCATGTCGATGACCTGTGCGCCACCTTGCGCAAGGCCGTTGGCCACGATTTCTCGGGCTACAAGCGCTCGACGCTGGTGCGGCGCGTCGAGCGGCGCATGCACGTGCTGAACATCGATTCGGCCAGCGGCTATTTGCAGCGCGTGCAATCGGATTCAGGCGAGTGCGAGGCGCTGTTCCGCGACCTGCTGATCAATGTCACGCGGTTCTTCCGCGATCCCGAAATGTTCGACGCGCTGCGCGAGAAGGTGATCGAGCCGCTGCTGCGCGACCGTCCCAGCGACGACGACATCAGGGTCTGGATCCCGGGCTGTTCCAGCGGGGAGGAGGCGTACAGCATCGCCATGCTCTTCGCCGAGACGGCACGGCGCATGAATTTCGCCAACCCGGTGCAGATCTTCGCCTCCGACATCGACGAGCAGATGCTGCAGATCGCACGGGAAGGAATTTATCCCGCCTCCGCGCTGGCCGATATCCCTTCGCCCATGCGCGAGCGGTGGACGACGCCGCATGGGGAGAAATTCGCAATCTCGAACCAGATTCGCGACCTTATCCGGTTTTCCAACCACTCGGTTGTAAAGGATCCCCCGTTCTCGCGGATCGATCTTGTTTCCTGCCGCAACCTTCTGATCTACTTCGACGATCGCCTGCAGCAATCGGTGATGCCGATCCTGCATTACGCGATCCGGGAGGGCGGGTACCTGTTCCTCGGCCCCTCGGAAAGCATCGGCCGTTTCGACCATCTGTTCCCGGCTCTGGATCATCACGCCCGCATCTTCGAGCGCGCCCCCGGCACCCCCCGGTACCCGATCGACCTGCCGAGCGGAGAGCATGGCCTTCAGCGTCGCCGTGAGGACAACAGCGATCGGGATGCCCGGCGCAAGCAGTCCGATGCCGGCATAGCCGTCCAGCGCCTGGTCGATCGCTATGCGCCGCCCGCCATGGTGCTAAATCAGGACGGCGCGGTGCTTGCCGCCTATGGCAAGCTGAGCCGCTACTTCGATTTCCCGGTAACCCGCACGGGCGGCTCCAGCGCGATCTCTCTGGCCAAGCCGGGCCTTCGCGACGTGCTCGGCCCACTCGTGCGCCAAGCCCGCGATGCCCGCAAGAAGGTGGTGGCGCGCGAGGTGGAGGTGCGTTCGGATTACGGCATCCAGCCGGTCGAGGCGATCTGCGAGCCATTGCCCGACAATTCGCTGTTGCTGATCCTGCGCGATCGCGGCCCCTTCCAGCCGTTCGACGGGCCGGACTTTACCGAGATCGAAAGCGGCGACGATCACATGGAGGCGCTGGAAGAGGAACTGCGCCTCACCCGCCACAAGCTGCGCACCGCGGTCGAGGAACTGGAGACCGCGAACGAGGAGTTGAAAAGCTCCAACGAAGAAATGATGTCGATGAACGAGGAGCTGCAGTCCACCAACGAGGAACTGTCCACCGTCAACGACGAGCTGAAAAGCAAGGTTGACCAGCTTACCGTCGCGAACGCCGACTTGCGCAACTTTTTCGAGTCCACCGAACTGGCGGTGATCGTGCTCGACGGGCAGCTTCGCATCCGCAGTTTTACCGAAGCGGCGACTGCCATTTTCCCGTTGCAGCAGACCGATCGGGGGCGCCTGCTGGCTGACGTCGCAACGCGCCTGGACGACAGCACCTACCTTGACGACGCGCGGCGCGTGGCGGGCAGCGGAGAGCCTCTCCACCGCCGGGTTCGCACCCGCGACGGCGGCCGAACCCTTTCGCTGCGCGTTCTGCCCTATCGGACCCAGCACGGAACGATCGATGGCGCCACGCTGGTATTGAGCGACATCACCGTCGCCCTGCTGATGGAAGATGATCTGGCCGCCGAGCGCGAGAGGCTCGATCTGGCCGTGAAGACCGGCGGGATCGGGGTCTGGGAGTATCGTCCGGATGAAGACGACGTGATCCTCGACACCACGAGCCGAAGCCAGCTTTCGTTGCCCGCAAAGGGCTCAGTGAATCTCGGCGATGTGCTGGCGAAGGTTCATCCCGAGGATCGCGCCTTGCTCGAAGACGGCATCGCTCATGCCCTTTACAGCGATCAGGACATGGAAATCGCTTTTCGCGTGTGCGAAGCGGAGGATGCTGCCGCCGCCTGCCGTCAGCTCAAGGCCTACGGCCGGCTCATCGGCTCGCGCCCGCGCCGCCTGGTGGGGGCAACGATCGACCTGACGGCGGAATACGCCGTAGCCGAGACACGCGGCCTCATGCTGCGCGAAATGAACCACAGGGTGAAGAACCTGTTCGCAGTGGTCAGCGGCATGATCGCGGTTGCCGGTCGGTCTCACAACGACGTGCGCAGCTATGGCGCGGATCTGCGCGAACGCATCGCGGCGCTGGGCCGGGCACACTCCCTGGCGTCGCCTTCGGGCGAAGAGCAGCAGACATTCTCGCTTCGGACCCTCATCGAGACGACGACCGCCGCCTACGCTGGGCAATCCGGGATTCTGGTCGAAGGCCCGCAGATCGACATCGATCGCAACTGCCTCTCTCCTCTTGCCCTCATCCTGCACGAATGGACAACCAATGCCGCAAAGTACGGTGTCCTGGGACCGCGCGCGGGAACCCTCCGCGTGCGCTGGACGTTAAGCGCCGACGGAATTGACTTGCTCTGGGACGAAGACGGTGATGACACGATTGATGCGGGCGAGGGATCGGGCTTCGGGACATTGCTCGTCACCACTTCTGTCCGTCAGCTTGGTGCCCGGATTTCCCGCGAACTACGCGATGGCCACTTTGCCCTTCGACTGTGGCTGCCTGGCGGTGTGATGGTTCGATGACCGATACCGTACTGATCGTCGAGGACGAGTTGTTCGTCGTGCTCGATCTTGAAGACCTGATTGCCGAAGAGGGTTTCGCTGTCTCCGCACATTGCGGCACGGTTGCCGCCACAATGATTGCGATCGAGCGTCAGAGACCGGTCTGCGCGATCCTCGACGTCCGCCTTCCTGACGGAGAAGTCTTCCCGGCGGCGGATCGCATGCGGGAGATGAACGTCCCGCTTATTTTCCATTCCGGCCACGCTAACGAGAATGCCCTGCGCATTCGCTATCCGGATGCGCAGATTTGCCCAAAGCCCAGTTCTCCTTCTCACCTGCGCGCGGCATTAAAGAAGGCCATCGGCAGAACGGCCTGACAGCGTATATCGGATTGGGGCTAGTTCATAAGACTTCCTCCCCCGAACGTTTTGACCGACGCCTGTCGGGCAGAGTCAGCTTTACGCGACAGTGCGTCAAGTACCGGTCATCTGTTCAGATCGTCAGGACTAGGCATCCAGACCCGCATACTGATCCATTCGCACCTGAACGCTAACCTAACTGACATTTACGCGTGGACGTTGGAATGGCGTATCTTGATCTAGAGCACGCCTGCTGGCCCTGCGGGGATATTGCCTGCAAGCCCGAAGCTCGGAAATCCTTATGGTTTTCATATGAGCCTGTGCGGTCGAAGTGGATCCGCAACACGCGATGGGGCGATAGGAAACGCGCGAGTGGCGTGCCAGCGGGAGATAACCGATTTGCGCCAAACGGGCTGCCGCCAGTGTGTCCGAGATGTGAGGCATGAATGGCAGAATGATCATCCAGCTTCCCACTACCTTATTGATGGCCGATGCCCCGCGATGCTTTCGCCAAAATTTGTCTGCCTGAGCGGGCAGGCCGTTATCGCATGCTGCCCTGCCGGGCACCGTGCAGTACGCGCGAAAGCTCATCCACCGAGTAAGGGCTTCGACCAACTGCTCCACGGCGGTGTTATTTATATAACCTTCAACAAGGTTCGCTTCCGGACCCTCATGCTGAATGTTGAGGCACTCGCTGAAACCGCATCTCAGTACAGGCCGTCAGTTCAAACATCGATCAGGTTTCGTGCCCGCATCAGAGCCTCGGGGTCGGGAGCCCTGTCAAGAAAAGCGTGAAAGGACTCCATTGGATCACGGGTGTCGCCGACGCTCAGGATCTCTTTACGGAACCGCTCGGCCAGCCGGGCGTCGAAGATATCGCCTGAGGCTGCAAAAGCCTCAAAAGCGTCCGCGTCGAGCGTTTCGGACCAGGCATAGCTGTAATACGCGCTCGCATAGCCGCCGTCGAAGATATGTGTGAAATAGGGGAGGCGATGCCGCAGACCAACTGCCGGCGGCATGCCAAGCCTTTCAAGCTCAGAATCAACGAAAGCGCGCGGATCTGCAGAAGCTTGCTCGCAGGTGTGAATGGCCAGATCAATCAGCGAGCAACCGATGAGTTCGGTCGTGGCGAAACCCTGTCCGTAGCTGAGTGCATTGCGGATCGCCTCGATCAGCGTCTCGGGCACGCCGAACCCGGACAAGACTTCCTTGCTGACGATCCAGTTTTCCATGAGCTTGCTGGGGAATTCGACAAAATCGCGGGCCACCGCCGTGCCCGACTGGCTGGGGTAGGTCACCCGCGAAAGAAGGCCATGCAAGGCATGGCCGAACTCGTGGAACAGCGTGCGCGCCTCGTCGATCGACAGGCGCGTGGCGCCAGTGTCCGGCGGCGGCGCACCCGCGAAGTTGGCGACGAGGTAGACGACTGGAAGCACTTCCCCGTCCATCGCTTCCTGCACGCGCAAAGTGCCCATCCAGGCCCCGCCGTGCTTTTCCGGCCGGGCAAGATAATCGGTGAACAGCAATCCTACAGGGCCAGTTGCCTTGTCTCGGACCTCCCAGGCCCAGACATCGGGATGATAGCCGGGGATGTCCTCGCGGCGCGTGAAGCTCAGTCCGTAAAGCCTGGCAGCCGTATCGAAGGCCGCCTGCCGGACAGCGTCCAGACGCAGATGCTTCGCCACCGCGGCGCCGTCCAGGGCATAGCGGGAACGGCGCACCTGCTCAGCATAGAAGCGCCAGTCCCACGCCGCGAGTGTGAAGGCGCCGCCTTCGGCATCGATCAGCGCCTGCAGCTCGGCCGCCTCCTCCGCAGCGCGGCGCTTGCCGGGCTCCCACAGCTGCTCCAGGAGAGCAAGCGCGGCGGCAGGCGTGTGCGCCATGCTGTCCTCCAGCGCATAGTGCGCATGGTCGGCGTACCCGAGCAGGATTGCCCGCTCGTGCCTGAGCGCCAGGATTTCAGCGATGATGGGCCAGTTGTCATGTTCCCCGCCATTGCAGCGCCCGGTAAAGGCGCGCCACAGCTTTTCCCGCAAATCGCGGCGCGTGGAAAAGCTCAGGAAGCTTTCGTAGTCGGTGCGATCAAGGGTTACGTGGAAGCGGCCCGGAGCGCCTGCTGCTGCTGCCCGCGCGGCAGCCGCGTCACGTTGGGAGGGAGGCAGCCCTGCGAGGTCATCCTCGCCAAGGTCCAGTATCCAGTCGGCAGTCGCCGCCAGGACGTTATGGCCGAACTTCACGGAGAGATCTGAAAGTCGGGACTGGATTGCGGCAAAGCGTTCCTTGTGCTCAGCCCCCAGAGCCGCACCGCTTCGCCGGGCGCCGGCGTAACTGGATTCGACCAGGCGCACCTGCGCCGGCGTCAGGCCGGCATCATGGCGTGACGCGTGGACTGCAGCGATGCGCTTGGCGAGCGCGGCGTTATGGTTGATCACGGTGGAATGAGCACTCAGCAGCGCCGAGACCTCGGCCTCGATAGCGCGGATGCCCGCCGCTGCGTGCGCTGAGGATAGCGTCCAGAACAGGCGGCGGACCCGGCCAAGCGCTTCTCCCGACCGCTCCAGAGCAGCGATGGTGTTCTCGAACGTCGGCGTTTCTGCCTGTTCCGCGATCCTGGTCACTTCCGCGCGGTGCCATGCGGCCGCGACCTTCAACGCGGGCAGGAAGTCCTCCGCCCGCACCAGCGCAAACGGCGGGGCGCCGAGCGGGCCGTCCCAGGGACGCAGAAGCGCATTTGTCAGATGATCATTCAACGGACTGGACCTCGTCGGTGTATACGTCGAAGCGCGCCAGGGTCGCTGGCCCGAACGCCGTCGTCAAGGCAACGTCGGTAGCATCGCGGCCGCGCGCCATCAGGATGCGGCCGATACGCGGTTTATTGTGGCGGGCATCATGGGTGTACCAGCTGCCATCGATGTAGACGTCGAACCAGGCGCTGAAGTCCATCGGCGCGTCTGCGGCCGGCACCCCGATATCACCCAGGTAACCCGTGCAGTAGCGCGCGGGAAGGTTCATGCACCGGCACAGCGTGATGGCGAGATGCGCGAAATCGCGGCAGACGCCCTGACGCTCCTGATAGCCGTTCCAGGCCGTCTTGTCGGGCCGGGCATAGTGGTAACCGAATTCAATGTGCCGGTGCACGAAATCGACGATCGCATCCACGCGGTCGCGGGCATTGCTGTAGTGGCCGAAGTTACTCCAGGCCACGTCCATGAGCCGGTCGGTTTCGCAATAGCGGCTGCCCAGCAGGAATGGCATGACGAAATCTGGAAGGTCCTCGACTGGCATTTGCGGGCCGTTGGCAGGACGAATGTCCGGCTCGCCGTTGTCTTCAATGACGAATTCGCAGGACAGGGTCACGCCGCCCGGTGGTATGCTGAGGCGCGTCGCGACGTTCCCGAAGACGTCCTCGAACTGATAGAGAGGAATGTCGGGATCGGCCAGCAGGCGCTGGGGCGTGCGCAGGTCCTGGTGGCGCGAGGGGTGAAGGCTGAGCATCGCCATCATCGCCGTCTTCGTTTCGGTTTCAAATCGGATATCGTAGCCACAGCGGATCAGCATGGGTGTCACTTTCCTGAAGCGCCGGAGCGGCGGCTGTTTACGGCGCCATGGCCGAACGACGGGAACTGGTCGGGATCGGCCCGGTGGACATCGACGGTCACGTCCATGCCGAGGAAACTGGCGGGCAGGCCGAACCAGGTGCCCGACAGCGGCAACGCCTGGTAGGGATCGCGCGCTACTGCGACACGGATGAGCCCGCGATTGCCGATGATGCCGTTGGTGGGATCGAACTCGACCCATCCGGAGCCGGGCAGGAAGATGCGGACCCAGGCATGGGTATTGCCCCCGCCGACGACGCCCTCGGACCGGGACGGATTGTAGACATAGCCTGAGACGAACCGGGCCGCGAAGCCGAGCGCGCGAACCGCTTCGATCATCAGCACGGCAAAGTCGCGGCAGGTCCCTTGACGCTTCTTCAATGTGTCGATCAGCGTCTGGGTGCCCTTTTCATGACGCGGGACATAAGTGAAGTCCCGCTTGATGCTGGTCGCCATCTCGGTCAGCAGGGAAATAGTCCCGGTGCTTGCCTCGTCCTTGAGGAAAGCGCGCGCCCAGTTGTCGACAATGCGCTCAGGATCGAGGTGCTGGCGCTCAATCGAGCGCAGCAGGTCGGGCATGTCCTCTGCCGAATAGGTAAAGGGAAACAGGCGCGCATAATTCTCGACGTCCACCTGCGTCTGGGCGAGCGGAGCATGCTCGAGTGTCGTCTCGCTGGTAATCGTCAAGCCTGCCGTGCGGCGCTCAAACGAGGCGACGGCAACGGAATTGCCGAATACGTCGTGCAGCCAGCGCAGTTCATTGGGCTCAGGGTCGATGATCAGGCGCGCGGACAGCAATCGCTGGTCAAACGCCTCGCGCGGCCGCATCATGATGCGATGTTCACCGAGCGAGACAGGCTGCTGGTAGCGATACAGCGTCGTGCGATGGATTGTCAGCAACGGCATGGTGGAACGTCCTGATGGCCGGGCGCGCAAAAGGAAGCGTGCTGGGTCCGCAAGACCCCGAGCCGTTTGGTATTTTCAACGTGGATGGACGCTCACCGTTCCTGCTGATCGGCGATCATGCAGGATCGACGGTTCCATTTCCCTTGCAATCACTTGGTTTGCAGCCCGATGATTTCAGACGACACATAGCGATCGATATCGGGGTATTCGGCCTCGGCCAGGCTCTGGCCCTCCTGCTGGATGCGCCTTTCGTGCATCAGCCCTACTCGCGCCTGGTCATCGACTGCAATCGCTCGCCCGCACGGCCTGATGCCATCCCGGAGGTCTCGGATGGCACCCCCATTCCCGGAAACCGACATCTGAGTGACCGGGCCCGCGATGCCCGGTCCGCCGCGATCCACGGGCCGTATCATGCCACGATCGCGGCGCTCCTTGATACCCGGCTTGCTACCGCCAAGGAGACGGTCCTACTGTCATTGCACAGCTTCACGCCCGAAATGGACGGGATGAACCGGCCTTGGGACGTCGGGGTCCTGCACGGTTCGGGACGGCCTGGGTTCGCCCACGCGCTGCGCGATGCACTCGCCGATCAGGCAGACCTGATCGTTGGCGATAACGAGCCTTACGCCATGGACGAGACCGACTACACGATCCCTTTCCACGCGTTTGCGCGGAACCTGAGCTACGCCGAGATCGAGGTGCGACAGGACCTTGTCGGCAACCCGTCCGGACAAGAAGCGTGGGCGACGCGTCTGGCTGACGCGGCACGACGAGCCGCTGAATTATCGTCGATACGTGACGGCTCAGGGAAAGAGCCTCCTGCTCCTGGGCAAGAACGCATTCGGGGGCACATGGCTTGACGGGCAACTCCTGAACGAGACGGCCCTCATCGCATCAATCCTGCACTCCTCAGCGCATCTTCGATGACCTTGCGCACGCCGGCGGTGCGATGCGCATGCTGGTCATGGATAAAGGGACGGCGCGCGAAGATCTGCGGCATTGCATTGCCGACCAGGTCATTAGCCGGTTCCTGCTCGCGCGGCGCGGGCGCAGGCTTCGTTACAATACTGGCAGCCCTTCTCTCGCTTGCCTGAGCCAGTCCCCAGAAGCGGCAGATGAGCTGGGTCGAGGATATCTTCGCCTCCAGCATGTAGGCACCGCTGGCTCCGCAACCCTCTTCGCTCAGGGTGTCGAGCGGAGTGCCGTGCCCCATGCCGTGGATGGCGTATTCCTCGATCACCTCGCGGCCGGATGCATCGGTCCAGGCACGGCGGGTATGGGCGCCGATAGTCTCGACATGATCCGGTGCCGTTCGCGCACCGTGCAGGGGGCGCCACTGGTCGATGATGGCCTGGGCATTGCCGTGCCTCACTGTCGCATCGGCAGTACCATGCCAGATTGAGAGCGTGGGCCACGGTCCCGCGTGGTCCGAAGCATCGCGAACCCGAGCCGTCAGTTCCAGGGCGCTCGGCATGCCGTGTCCGCGCATCCGGTCGAATGCCTGCGAAACCGTGGCGGCGCTTGCGTAGGGCAGGCCAGCGATGATCGCGCCGCCTGCGAACACTTCCGGATAAGCGGCAAGCATGACCGCGGTCATCGCCCCGCCTGCCGACAGGCCGGTCACGAACACGCGGGCCGGGTCCAGTCCGTGCCGCGCGGTGACGGCGGCAACCATTTGCCGGATGGAATACGCCTCGCCTGCGCCCCGCCGGTTGTCGCCCGGCGCGAACCAGTTGAAGCACAGGTTTGGGTTGTTCTGGCGCTGCTGCTCGGGGAATAGCACGGCAAATCCGTACCGGTCCGCCATGTCCGACCATCCTGCGCCGATGTCGTACCCCCCGGCATTCTGCGTGCAGCCATGCAGGACGACGACCAGCGCGGCGTTGGCCCCTAGAGTATGCGGGATGTAGACGAATCCGCTTAGTCCCCCGGGGTTTGGACCGAAATCGGACAGCGGCGTCAGCCGGCTGCTGGTTGGGATAAAGCCATTTTCGGCTCTCGCGGCGCGCAGGGCTGCGAGCCGGCTGATCGTGTCGGATATCTTGCGCATGCCAGTTCCTTCGGGTCAGGGCCGCTGTGCGGCTGTGTGCGCCAATTTATGCTGCACTGCACAATAATTGGAGGAGAAACGGACGAGCGCAAGACGTGATGCTGCAAAATTAGCCTGCGTTAAGACGTTTGATCAGCTGCGAGGACGCGGCGTCGGCAAATGGTTATCGCGCTCGCGAAGGCCGATGCGCCGCGCTGAGGCATCCGAGCCGCGTTGCTCACCGAGCGCCTGTTCATCAAAGCCGGCCCCCAGCGCCTTCCCGCGAATGCCACGGCGCCATCTAACCTGATCTCCTACACATTGCGATCCGGCCTTCGAGCCTCCCGAGATGACCCCGCGTTCGTGGTTGAGCTGCGTGCGAACGCTCGCGCACCTTGGGGTAGGTGGCACCCAACGCGGGATCAGGGCCAGCCGCCAACAAGCCGGCGCTTGCGCAAGGCAAGGACGCGCCCGTCTATGTCCTTGCACAGCTTCGACATCGAGGACTTGGAGATCCCGGTCATGCCCATCGCCTGCACCGGTTCGGCGAGGCGGCGGGTGCTGACGCTGGCGATCCACTCCTCCTGGATCGCTGCGAACAGCGCCTTCCCCGCAGTCTTGCGCGGCTTCAGGAAGCCGGGACAGCAGGCACCGCGCAGGGACCTTGCGGTTCAGGGCGGAGCCGATTTTACCGCTGCGCAGAGCGTGTCGGAAAAACCGGGCCGCGAACCTGCATCCTTGCGGCATCGAAGGGCCTCTGCCGAGAGACGATTTGCTCGTAGGATCCGCGCAGCCAGGTATCTATTTCATGAGGATCGAGGATCGTCACCATCGCCTTGGGGTGGATCGGTTCAACCAGCGAATTGGCATTGCAGGTCACCATGGTGAAGCCATTTCCCTGCTCCGTGTGCTGCCAGAACCCGGCCACGGCGAAGACAGGTTGATCCGTAACCGAAAACCACATCTCGCCTTTAAGCGGCGGCTTGCCGTCGCCAAGATCGTGCTTTTGCGGCGTAAATTCGCAAAATTCGGTAAGAGGCACCACGCAGCGGTTTTCCGGCCGCTCGGCGAGCCTCTTCCACTGCGGCAACGACAAGTTGCGCACGTTGGTCATCGGATATGCGGATTCCGGGATTATCGCGCGCACCATTCCGAATTGATGGCGCGCAGGATTCCGAGGTGATCGCGCGCAGCGTTCCGAGAATTATCCGCGCAGCATTCCGAGATGATCGCGCGCAGTTTGGGATGACGTGAAGCCTGATCGTTGGGACCAGTTCCCTGGCTGAGCAGCCAGGAGGATTGGATGCCGACGAGGAGGGTTATGATGCGCCATGTGCGCGAGATATTGAGACTGAGCCTGGACGCCAGGCTCTCGACCCGAGCGGTAGCAGAGCATGTCCGGACGGGGGCAACCACGGTGCGCGACACGCTCAGGCGGTTTGATCAATCCGGGCTGTCGTGGCCGTTGCCGCCCGAGATTGGCGATGCGGATCTGGAGGAGCGGCTCTACGGCGTTCCCGGCGTAAAGCCGGGACGGCGCAAGCTTCCGGAGCCGGACTGGCCGGTGGTAGCGCGCGAACTGAAGCGCAAACACGTGACGCTGCAGGTGCTCTGGGAGGAGTACCGCGCCGAGCATCCAGACGGATATCGCTATAGCCGGTTCTGCGATCTGTTCCGCCGGTGGGAAGGCCGCCTGCCGCTGGTCATGCGCCAGAGCCATGCCGGAGGCGAAAAGCTGTTCCTCGACTACGCTGGCGACACGGTGCCGGTCGTGGTGGACCGCAGGACCGGGGAAGTCCGCGGTGCCCACATCTTCGTTGCCGTAATGGGCGGATCGAGCCTGTCGTTTGCGCTGGCGACATGGACCGAGCAGTTTCCCGATTGGATCGCGGGCAACAACGCCGCCTTCGCCTTCTTCCGCGGCGTTCCCCAGTTGCTGGTGCCCGACAACGCCAAGGTGGCGGTGATCAAGGCCTGTCACTTCGATCCTCAGGTGAACCGAAGCTACACCGACATGGCGCGGCATTACGGTACGGCGATCCTGCCGACGCGGCCGCGCAAGCCGCGGGACAAGGCCAAGGTCGAAGCCTGCGTCGGTATCGTCGAGCGCTGGCTATTAGGCCGCTTGCGTAACCGAATCTTCTACAGCCTCGCGGAGGTCAACGCGGCGATCGCCGAGTGCCTTGCCGATCTCAATGACCGGCGCGTGCTGCGCCAGTTTGGCAAGACGCGCCGCCAGTTGTTCAACGAAGTCGATGTTCCAAACCTCAAGCCGCTGCCGGCAGAGCCGTGGGTTCATGCCGAATGGCGCCGCTGCCGCGTCGGGCTCGATTACCATATCGCGATCGAGCGACATCATTACTCTGTTCCGCACCGCTTCGCGCGCCGCGAGGTCGAAGCCCGGTTCACTGCCAGTACCGTCGAGATCTTCCTGGGAG
Organism: Novosphingobium resinovorum; assembly: GCF_001742225.1. Taxonomy (NCBI): domain Bacteria; kingdom Pseudomonadati; phylum Pseudomonadota; class Alphaproteobacteria; order Sphingomonadales; family Sphingomonadaceae; genus Novosphingobium; species Novosphingobium resinovorum. The sequence continues at coordinate 776,382 of NZ_CP017077.1, forward strand.
GCGAGCGCATTGCTGTGCACCTGCGCAGCAGCGGCAATGGCCGGCACACCACCGTCCCCGAGCACATGCCATCCAGCCACCGGCGCTACGGCGAATGGACGCTGGCGAAAATCCGGCAGGAGGCAAGCCGGATCGGGCCGATGCTATCCTTGCTGGTCGAGAAGGTCATCGAGGCAAAGCCCCATCCCGAACAGGGCTATCGATCCTGTCTGGGCATCATCGGGCTCGAAAAACGCTTCGGTCCCGAGCGCCTCGAAGCTGCGGCGTTGCGCGCGCTGGAGATCCAGGCGCGCAATTACCCGTCGGTTAAATCGATCCTCGAGAAGGGCCTCGACCAGGTGCCCGTTCCCCAATCCCCCGAGCAAGAGCCGATCATCCATTCCAACATCCGCGGCTCGAGCTACTACAACTGAAGGAGCAAGAATGCTGAAGCATCCCACTCTGGACCTTCTGGGCCAACTCGGCCTCGCCGGCATGGCCAAGGCCTTCGCCGAGATGGAAAGCAACGATGACGCAGCCAGTCTCAGCCACGCAGAATGGCTGGCACTGCTGCTCGACCACGAGGCCACCTACCGAAATGACAGGCGCCTCGCTCTGCGCTTGCGACATGCCAAGCTGCGACACCGCGCCGTGCCCGAGGACGTTGATTACCGAACGCGCCGCAGTCTTGACCGCCGGCTCTTCGAGACGTTGCTCGCTGGCGAATGGATATCCAGGCACGAGAACTTGGCCATCATCGGCCCGACCGGCATCGGGAAAAGTTGGTTGGCCTGTGCGATCGGTCACAAGGCCTGCCGTGATAACCGTTCCGTTCTCTACACCCGGTTGCCGCGGCTAATCGACGAACTCACCTTGGCCAAGGGTGACGGCCGTATCGCTGCTCGCCTGAAAAGCCTTGCCCGGGTCGATCTGCTGATCCTGGATGATTGGGGGCTTCAGCCTCTCGACGGCAACGCCCGGCACCATCTGCTCGAAATCCTTGAGGACCGTTACGGTCAGCGCTCCACGCTGGTCACCAGCCAACTTCCGGTGCCCCGCTGGCATCAGACCATAAACGATCCGACCTACGCCGACGCCATCCTGGACCGCCTCGTTCACAACGCACACCGCCTAGAACTCGAAGGTGAATCCATGCGTCGAAATGCCGCCACCGCCGCGGCTTGACCAAGGCGCCAACATAGGTGACATCCACGACCAACGATCAGGCGCTTCAACTGCGCGCGATCAGATCGGAACGCTGCGCGGCATCAAATCGGAATGCCTGCGCGCGATGGTCGGAATCCGCATCGGATACGGCGCCTTGCCCCCCAGGACGTCCCAATTCATTATGTCCCATGCCCGCACCCCGTCCTGTTCGCGGATGACGTACGCCCTTCCCTTCGGCCGAAGCTCTTGAGGATCGAAGCGGTTGTCGCGCGGGCGCTCGCTGAAGAGCTCGGCGACCGATCCCCAGATCGTCTCGATCTCGCCTTTCATGCGGGCGCGGTTGCACATGGATCAACTCCTGTAAGACGATAGCTTTCTATATGGCGGGCACTGGTCCCTGCCATACTCGCATTTCAAATGTTGCCCTGTTCTTCCATCGGAACCTCGTCACCCGGCGCGAAGTAGAGCGCGGCGCATTCCGCCCGCAAGCATCCGCCTTCGAGAGCAAGGTCGTCACGAAATGCGTCCTTGATAAAGTCCATCGTGTCGAGGTGACGATCCTCGAAATACATCTGGTGAACGTCGCCGCGACCCGCGCCATAGATTATGCGACCGACCTTGGCCCAGATCGAGGCCATCGTGCACATTCCGCACGGCTGAAGGGTCGAGTAGAGCGTCGCGCCGCGAAGGTCCATGTCGCCATGGACTGGCCCCGCTCCGCGGAAAGCCACCATTTCGGCATGGGCCGTCGCGTCGCAAGTCTCTTCGGTCTCGTTGACTGCCCGGGAGAGCTCGCGGCCATCCAGCACAATGATGGCAGCAATCGGGGTGTCCTGCGGCGTTGTTCCTTTTGTTTTTGCCAATTGAATGGCCGCACGCATCCAGGCTCGGTCGTTGTCGTCGAACATGGCGGCTTAGGCGCCCGCAGGCCGCAGGCCGGCCCCGGCCGTACCAAAACTTGCCGGCTCGTCGCGGGAGTAGGTCCCGATCAGCAAGCCAGCGGCCAGGACTTTGCCCTGTATCGCATCGAGAAACGCGGAACGTCCCGGGTTTGCTTCAAGGACTGGGACGTGGGAGAGCGCGAAAAGCTGGAATACGTAGTCATGTGCCCCGTGGCCCTTGGGAGGATCTGGTGGCAGCCAGCCTTCGGCCAGATAACTGTTTCGGCCTACGTCGCTGCCGTCCGCTGCGCCATTCCCGTCGGGCATGATCGCACCCTCGGGCAGCCCTCCAACATCGGGCGGGATATTCCAGACAAGGCCATGCACCAGGGGATTGGGGGCCGGTGCATCGGGATCCTCGACAAGTAGCGCCAAAGATGCTGTTCCTGCCGGGAGAGGCCCCCAGATCAGCGGCGGTGAAACGCCCTCCCCGTCGGCGGTGAACCTGATCGGGAGGCGCTGACCGTCCGCGAATGCGGGACTCGAAAGCGGAAGAGCCTGTCGCCCATGTCTTCGCGAACGATTGCCAGTTTCGAGTGTCCGGCACGGACATCCTTGAGCAAGCTCCCCAGCCAGGCAGGTACGTGTTCGAGCACTTCGTCATCCTTTCCTCATCGGGCGATGAGACTTCCTGCATCTTCGATGGTTCGCTGCATGCGGCCCCTACATCAGACGAACAGGCTCCGTTGCCCGGTCTGCGTGGACCGTCCGGTCATGCCTTTGCAGGTAAGCATCAACATGTGCGACAAACGCGCTTTTGAACGCCACGAGATCAACAGTGCGCCAGGAAACCTCGTCCCTTATGCCTTCGATCCGGCCGATCAGAACGTCCTGGTCTCGGCAGTACATGATCGGCGTCGTGAAGCCGCGATGGTGCAGGCGATTAGCGGCAACCAGGAGGGAGTTTTCAATTTCAGGCATCGCTTCGGTAACGCACAAGCGTAAGGATGGTCGCAAGGGGCATCCGAATTTACTGACGATGCACGGATTCTTCTCCTGCTCCAGCAAGCGTGCTGGATGTCGCAGGCGCCGATCTGATCGCAAGGTCCGGTATCGTTATCACGACTCTGTCGGCGCCCTATCTTCGTACCGCCCGGCAAGGCGCAGCTGACGCACGATCCCATTAAATGCCGCAGTCACACCCTGGGCTCGTCCGATCTCGTTCTCCTGGCGCGCCGCGTCCCAGTACAGTTCAAGCGGCCAACGCTCGCGGCAATGAGGAGGAAGACAGCGAATCGCCAGGCGGACGCCCTTTACCGGCGGCAACACCAAGCCCGCGAGATCGATTGCGCAGCGCTGGAGGTTCTCCTCGGTCACGATGACGCTGCCCTGGCTGCGGCTGCGCGTAAACTCATCGAAGTCGTCAGACATCCGCATTCTCCCTTGGCCTCCCCCTCCGCAGGCGGCATTTTTGTTATGGCCGATTTAGGCAGCTACTGCCCTGAAAGTCTTTGGTGCCAGGCCAGCATAGTGGCAAAATTGGACGGTTCCGGCCTGCCGTCTCACAGCCGGTAGGCTTGTCTCAGTCGGTCGATTGCGACTTCCTTGGTCATCGCTACTCCGAACCGCTTGGGAACGAAGTCATCCTGCGCGCCAACCCTTCGACAAAGGCCTGCATATCTGCGCTGATAGCATCCGGGATGCTCATAGCTTGCCTCGGGGCTCAGCAATTGTAACATCCGCGCGACATCGTTGCAGTGCTTCTTCACATCACGGCTATCGACCTTCTCTCCTTGCGCCTGACGGCGGCTGAGGTCGATCCAGGCACGAGCCTTGAAGGGAATCATGCCGGCTTCGTCCAGAACCGGGATCCCGTCCAAGGGACGCGCCATCGTTTTGAGGAAGGCATAATAGTCGTCGTCCAGCAGGATCGCGGACAGGCTGGCAGCTTCCTCGGCAATGGGGATCGGCGTGAGGTGGCTGCCGGAGGCCAGTTCAAAGCCATCCGGGAGATTGGAAAACAGCTCCAGCATCGCGGGATACCCATCTTTGGCGGGTTTTGCGAAGCGATACAAGATCCGCGCACCTTCGGCGCGCTGCTGGACTTCATAACCTGATGTCTCGACAAAGGCCATGAAGGCTGCGGAGAATGCCGGGTCGAGCGCCTCGACGATCAGCACGATATCCAAATCCCTGGTCGCGCGAAAATCGAGGCCGGCATCGTCCATGATCAATTCGCATGCTGCGCCTCCGATCAGGACATACTGATGTTCATGAGCCGCAAAATGGGCGCGGAAGCGATCGACGCCAGTTACCATTCAAAAGGTTCCAAAAGTTGCTCGGCTGCCTGCGCGATCCTTTCGTCAGGATCATGCCGTGTGCTCAGGTATCGGATGCGTACACCGAGCACTGCTCTCTCAAGATAAAACTTTATCAACAGTTGATAATTTGCTAGATTGATCCGAAAGGAGATGAGCCATGATCAGTGCGGATCTCGGGCACCAGCTAGAGAATTTTGTATCCACCTTGGTGGCTACGGGCCGCTACAACTCCAAGAGCGAAGTGCTTCGTGAAGGCGTAAGATTGATCCAGGATCGCGAAACGCGCCTCGCCGCGCTCGATGCCTCGATCATTCGCGGACTTGGAGATGCTGCGGTAGGCAATGTCACTCCAGCGACAGAGGTTTTCGACCGCCTGGAAGCGAAGTATCGGGACATGAGCGCGCAACCCGAATGATCGTCTCTCTGTCGGCTGAGGCCGAAAATGACCTTGAGACGATCGCGGATTTTATTGCGCGGGATAACGCGGCGAGAGCCGTCACGTTCCTGCACGAGTTGCGTGAAAGATGTCTTGGCTTGGCAGATTTCCCAGAGCGATACCCGTTTGTGCCTCGTTATGAGGCCCAACGTGTGCGCCGATGTTCACATGGCAATTACGTCATCTTCTATCGGGCTGAGAAGCAGGCGGTGGTTGTAATTCACATTTTGAACGGAGCGCAGGACTATGCGGCGGTGCTCGGTTCAGAGTGAGCCTGGCCCGGCAGGACTCCTTTCTTTATTTTAGATAATTTACATATCTGCGCGAAACCCTGCGGATCCAAAATAGGGGTGAGGCTCTCGCAATCCCCACCGGACAAGCCCCACGCTGATATCAGCGGAGCCCCTGCCGACGCCTTATGGACGCAGTCAAAACTCAATCAGGTTGTAACCTCGACTGCAAAGGAGCTTTTCCGCCCACTCCTTGGGGATCGGGTTACCTTCGGAGTTCAACGATATCGCGCCGTCAGCGCGATCGAAGAGCGCTACGCAAAACTCGTCACTGTCGAACCGCGATCGATACTGAATGCCGTCCAGATCGGTGTCATGGAAGACTTGTGCCGCGATTTGCTGCGGCACGCCATAAGCGGCAGGATTGTCTACAGGATCGAAATCTGCAGACACCCCCGCCGAGGTTGTCCTGAACCACGCTAGGCCTGGTCCATGAACCTTGGCGAGACGCACAGGCTGCATCGTCGTAAAACTGGCGGAACGCCTGCGCGCAATCTGCTCCCAAAGAACATCCCTTTCAGCCGGCGCGCGCAAAAGCGTTTCGGCAAATGGGCCGACGAGGGTCTTCCCGAGGTAGAGTACGCCGAATTTGCGATCAGGGTCATCCCAGCGCCAGGTCGCGTCCTTGCGGCCGTACCATCTGGCCGCGACTGCCGATCCATGAATGCGTGAAGTACCCTGCCCGTGGCGATCGTCGCCACAGGCATCCTGCCTGTCCCAGCCATCCCAAATCAGTCTTCGAGCGTTTGGGCGAAGCGCACCACGAGATCGATTTCAGCCGCGCTGCCGCGTAGCATATCTATAGGCTTCCTGCCATCGAGCCCCTCATCTCCGGCCACGAGGAATTGAAGGATGGCCCAACCACCGGTCTGCGGAACACCACTCAGTACGCGCGCGACCCCAGGGAGGATCGTATTGCCGTCGAATTGAAAAACCGGGAAAAGCTTGGTCCCGTTATCCTCGACCATCAGCAGTCGGCGCTCCTTGACCGCCTTGTAAACGGCCTGGATAGTTTTATGCCCCAGCAGCTCGCGCACTTTTTCAGCGGTCAGCGCGCCGCCCGCGGCATCGATCATGCGCCGCTTGAAGGCAATGGCCTTCGTGAGCTTCTCTGCCGCCTCGGGATTATCGGTTTCGACAGCGGGGATACCGCGCGCGAGGTTGAATACCAGACTGGGTACATCGATGCTGCGGATGGCCGCCGCCTTGGCGGAAGCCGGCATCAACTTGATGATGCGCTCCGCGCTCGCCATGATACGGTCCCGGAGGAGCTGATCGGGGTCTACAAATCCAAAATTCGCCAGGCGTGTCATTGCATTCCTGTTCAATCAGTTTCATATACCGCGGACACGAAACTTTTTCAACCACATGGCCATGAGCACGGTGATATCATGGTCACCGGCGTCAGCGTCCAAGGGATTAATGAGGATTGAGGACCACCGCTCATCGCCGGCCAGGGGGCGGGAAGGCCCTGAACCGTCGAAGCAAAACGAGCATCACGGGCCAGTCATTCGGGATTGGCGGCATGTTCGATCAACGATCCTCGCGCACTATAATGGTCATGACACGCCGCGCGACGCTGATGTCCGCAGGATCGGATGATAATGCTAATGGCGGCGACGGGTGTGCGGTACCATCCTCGGCCGCATCCCAGGGCTTGGTTTCAATGGCCATCACTCAATCTCCCTCGCCATGGCTGGTGCCCGCTCGATGTCATCCGACTGCGAGGACTCGTCGCCTCCGCACAGCAGGATCACAATCACGTCGCCCCGGCGCGTGCGAGTACAAGAAGCTGCAACCTGGCGGCTTTATTTCCGGCGGCGAGCCCGAGCTTCACAGCGCGTTCGACGAGGATGGCGACAGCCCGGAAATGGACGGCTTCAACTGCACCGAGAGCTGGAGCGATATTTACGAAGACAAAGGGCTCTGGCACCGGCTCGACACGCCCCTTTTCGATAATGATGAGTAATGAGCGAGGCGACAGTATATTGCATTCATGTTGCACGGACTTGCCCGCGCTAGTCGGAAATTGGCATAGAACGGTGGGAATACATGTAGTTAAATACAAAATGGCCGAGTCGGCTGAACATCCAGTACCTGCTGAGTTATCAGGGTAATGGGTGGTAACGGAGGAACGGCTCGAACCTCCGACACGCGGATCCGTGAATCCGTGAATCCGATAATGTACCCTGCCCGTGGCGATGGTAGCAACGGGCATCTTGGCTGTCCCAGCCATTGGCGATCAGTTCTGCCATGGGATCGTCAGCGAAAGTGCCAAGGCAGGTCCGGGTGATGACGATGCGCCCGGTATGGTCGAGGCCGTGACCGCAACGATCGTTGAGACGTGCGATGATGTCGCTTTCGGACATTTTAGTGGAAGTGGCGAGCGACTTGGCAATTCTCCTGCGGCTCAGGCGGCGAGACGGGGCGCTGCGACACAGCGTTGAAGCGTTCGATCCAGCTGCGTATGCGGCTCCGCAAATTTAACATTTGTATGGATACAGCCCATGCAATATGGCGGCATAATTACCCTATCCTCTCGAGATATTCCGCGCGCCGATGCTTCATATCGGTCCTGTCCGTGCCTACACGTCTAAATTGTATGTTTATATGCATGGTCATTGCATGGTTGAAATGCATGTCATATATGGGAGTGAGAATCAATTAGACCTATCGAGGTGCTGTCCCATGTTGGACTCGAATGACGCATCTGCCAGCAAAGGACGCTGGATATTTCACTGCGGATTGAAGGGGCTCTGCCCCGAATGCGGAAAGGCATCCATGTTCCGCAAGTGGCTCAAGTTGCAAACGACGTGTCCAAATTGCGGGCTCAGCTACAATTTCGCCGCGCCGGACGACGGCCCGGCTTTCTTCTCGCTGTGTATTGTCGCGTTCCCGCTGACATTCTTCGTCGTCTGGCTGCAGGTCGCCTTTGAGCCGCCTTTCTGGGTGCATCTTTTCACGTCCGCGCCTTTGATGGCGCTCGGATGCGTCCTTCCCTTGCAATACATCAAAGGCTGGCTGGTCGCGTCGCAGTACGTGAACAAGGCGCAGGAAGCCGGCACCGAGAACCTTTGGGCGCAGTTGCATGCCCGGGCAGAAAGCGAGGAGAAGTGATATGGGGGACCCGCCTTCTTCAGCGGTCTCTGAAACGGATGGGAGTATCAATCTGGCGGCCCGGCTCATCTCGGGCCTTTACGATGCCATCAATCGACCGGATCTTTCCGGCATGATCCGCAACGGCCAGGCCGAAGATTTTCCAGAGATCAAGACTGCCGCCGACCTGCTGAAAGCAGAGACCGTTCGACTTGAACGATACGAAGTCGCCCTTCGTCAGTATGCTGACCCTGGGTTCTGGGAAGATATGGCCTCTGCCGGATCGCTTGCGCTGTACGATGGCGGGGAAATGGCGAGGAATGTGCTTGCCGGGCGCCCCGCATTCTATCACCGAGACTGACAGCTCAAGCAGCGTCAAAGACGTTTAGAAGGTCATCATGCAAAGCTGGATTCCCGACATAGCCACGGTGAGCGGCCCGAAGTACCTCGCGATCGCCGAGGCGCTCGCTCGTGATATCGACACAGGGAAGCTGCGCGAGGGTGACCGCCTTCCCCCTCAACGAATGCTGGCGGAAACTCTGGGGCTGGACCTCACGACCATTACCCGTGCCTACGGGGAAGCACAGCGCCTTGGCCTTCTGGAAGGGAGCGGTCGACGCGGAAGCTTCGTGCGTTCCAAAGCATCGGCGGTGTCGGACATCCGCGTTCCGGACGCCGGCGATACGGGAATGAATGCTCCCCCTGAAGACTTTGGCGGGTCCCTTGCAAGCGCCTTTCGGGATTGTGCTTCTGACTTGCTGACACCCGAACACGGCGTACTTCCGTTTCAGTATCAGCGCAGTGGCGGTGCCGCATCGGCGCGCAAGGCAGGTGCCGATATGCTGGCAGGGCGCGGCATCCCGTGTTCTGAGGACAGCGTACTGGTAGCTGCTGGCGGTCAGAATGCGCTCCATGCGATTTTTAGCGCGGAACTCAGAGCCGGCGATAGACTGGCTGTTGCCCCTTACGTTTACCCTGGCCTGCTTGCGCTTTCCCGCAGATACGGCATCGAGTTGGTCGCCGTGGCGTCAGACGAAAACGGGCTGCTTCCGGAGGCACTGGACAGCGCATGTTCCGCAGCAGCCGTGCGGGGTGTGTACCTGGTCCCCACCAACGATAATCCCACTGCCGTCAGCATGCCGGCCGACCGCCGAGCGGCGATCGCACAGGTCATTACGCAGCATCAGCTTCTGTTGATCGAAGACGACGCTTACGGCTTGCTGCCTGCCCAGCCGCTGGTGCCGATCGCGGCCCTCGCGCCAACAAATGCCTGGTACATTGCGAGCGTCTCGAAAGTGCTTACCCCGGGGCTGCGTGTAGCCTGGTTGCGTGCTCCTGACGTCGCTGGCGCGTGGCGTCTTGCTGCCGATATGCACGAAACAGCCATCATGGCACCTCCCTTGAACGCTGCGATAGTCACGCAATGGCTGCACAGCGGTGCCTTTCACAGGCTGATCGAGGAAGTTCGCACCGAGGCATCTATCCGTCAGGCGCTCGCTCGCGAATATCTTCCGGCTGGTTCGTTTCGCGCGCCGGAATACGGATATCATCTCTGGTTAGAAGTCCCTGCGGACCTTGATACCCGGCATATTGCGGATGCTCTGCGCCAGCACGGCCTTTCGGCCATTGCGGGCGAAGCATTTGCGGTCGATCCCGCAATGCCTGGTGCGACTGCGCTACGCGTGTCGATTGGCGGAAGTATATCACGAGAGCGGTTGCAGCGCGGTCTTCAGCTACTCTCGGCTCTGATAAGCCCTCAAGCGCCCCGAAAGATTAGCCTAATCTAACAAACCAACTGGTTGCGACGCCTTACGATCCCGCTGGTACCAGCCCTTGTCCCAGGCAGCAGTCCTCGGGGCGCCGACATCGCAATGCCGGCGCCCCGGCAGGCCCTTCTCCACTGGGGCGCTGACCTGCGCGCCGCGCCTGCTGCAGCGAAGGAGGACATTTCAGCTGACCGGCAAGGGTGTAGCCTCGAGGAAGCCGATGCGCTCACATCCAATCTAGTAGGCGGGCAGGAAGGCTTCGGTTAGTTAGGCTAGGCTTTGACCGCGGCCGCCGGCTTGGCACGGAAGCTGATGGCCATGCGGTTGTAAGCGTTCATTAGACCGATCGCGAGCGTCAGGTCGGCCAGTTCCTTTTCACCGAACACGTGCGCGGCGGCGTCGTAGTCGGCCTGCGGCACGTGGGTCTGCGCCACTTGCGTCACTGTTTCGGCCCATGCCATCGCAGCGCGCTCCCTGTCGTCGAACAGTGCGCCGGCTTCGTGCCAGGTCTGCACCAGCACCAGGGTCTCGATCGCTAGCCCGCCCTGGATCAAATCCCGGCTATGCATGTCGATGCAGTAGGCGCATCCGTTGATCTGGCTGACCCGAAGGTAGACCAGATCTATCAGTCGCTTGGGCAAGCCGCTGCCGGCCACATATCCGTATACTGCGCCGAGCGCCTTCATGGCCTGCGGAGCTGCCTTGTTGTAGTCCATTCGCATTGAACGTCTCCTTCAGGGTGACGCCCGTTACCGGGCGTCACCAGGTTACAGTCACAGGTTGCTCATACCGCCGTCTATGATCAGCTCGCTGCCGACCGTGTAGCGGCTCTCATCCGAGGCAAGATGGACGACGGCATCGGCGATCTCGAGCGGGTCTCCGAAGCGGCCGATCGGGATGGCTCCGATCAGGTAGTCCTTCATGCCAGACAAGTCGCCGTCGGAAAGGCCGAGCTTGCCGTAGATTGGTGTCGTCACCGGACCAGGGCTGACGACATTCACCCGCACGCCCCGGCCGACCAGTTCGCCTGACAGCGTGCGGGCCATTGAGATCAGTGCCGCCTTGGTCGCGGCGTAGACGATCGAGTTGGGCTTGCCGAGCCGGGCGTTGATCGAGCCGTTTAGGACGATTGAGGCGGTCTTGCCGAGCACCGGCAGCAGCGCCTGGACGAGGAAAAGCGGGCCCTTGACGTTGACCGCGAAAGAGCGGTCGAAGCCCGCCTCGTCCCACGCTTCCAGTGGACGGAAATCGGCGACGCCGGCATTGACGAACAGCACGTCCAGCCGGCCGAAAGCGGCGCGGATCGCCTCCACGACCGCCGCCTGTCCGGCAACGTCGCCGGCATCTGCGTGGATGGTCAGCACCTCGCCCAGCTCGGCCTTGGCGGCGGCAAGCTTCTCAGCGCTGGTGCCGGTAATGGCGACGGCAGCGCCTTCTTCGAGGAAGCGGCGGGCGGTGGCAAGGCCGATACCGCTGGTGCCGCCGGTGACGAGCGCGAACTTGTTGGCGAGACGGGTCATGAAAAAGCTCCTTTAATCAGAAGCCGGCGGTCATCGTCGGCGACAACAAGGGATTTATTGCAACCATGGGCCTTGATCGATGGCCCGAAAATGCATCATTCGTTCAGGAAAGCTGAAGGATGACGCTATGGACCGCTTGCGCGCTTTTGAAATGTTCTGTGCCGTCGTCGGGCGCGGAGGTTTCGCCCGCGCGGCCGATGCCCTCGACACCTCGCCCGCCAACGTCACCCGCTACATCGCCGAACTGGAAGCCCATCTGGGCACTCGCCTGCTCAACCGCACCTCACGGCGCCTGTCGCTGACCGAGGCCGGCGAGGCGCTGTACGAGCGCGCCCGTGCGATCGTCGACGACGTGGCGGAAGCCGAGGCTGCGGCCACCGCCAGCGCGGAGGGCGCGCGCGGCCGGCTGCGCATAAACGCGCCGCTGGTATTCGGCATCCGTCACCTCGCGCCGCTGTGGCCGCGGTTCATGGCGCTGCACCCCGAAGTCGAGCTCGACATCGCCTTGAGCGACCGGGTCGTCGACATCGTCGAAGAGGGCTACGACCTGGGCATCCGCATCTCACGCGCCGGCTCGCAGGCTTACGTAGCGCGCAAACTGGCAACCTCACGCAACGTGCTGTGCGCGGCACCTGCCTATCTTGCGCGGCACGGTGCCCCCCAGACGCCCGCCGATCTCGTCGATCATGCCTGCGTGATCTACGGCTATGCGCCCGAGCCCGACGTCTGGACGCTGCTCGATGCGGACGGCGCCGAGACGCGCGTGCGCGTTGGGACGCGCCTGCGCACCAACAGCGGCGACACCGCCCGTCTTGTCGCCCTCGCCGGCGAGGCGATCACCTGGCAACCCGGCTTCCTGATCGGCGAGGACTTGCGCGCGGGCACTCTGGTGCAGTTGCTGCCTGGCTGGCGCCTGCCGGACATCGACATCCTGGCGCTCTACGCCAGCCGCCGCCATCTTTCCGCCAAAGTACGGCTGATGGTGAATTTCCTGAGCGAAGCATTCAAAGGCGTCCCACCGTGGGAGCGAGACTGAAGCGTCGCGTTGTTCAAGGACACATCGCACGCGATCGCGATGGCTCCCATGGACGGTCAGGCGCCAGCAGAAGTATCCGGTTGAGCGCCCTAAGAACCTAGGCACACCCTCGCCGAGGCGGGAACCTGAAACGTGCCGTGACGGGAGGCGCCGCATTGCTGCGTCAGATTTCAATCCTGGTGAGGAGCGGCCAGGCATCACGCCATGATTTCGATTGGATCCGTTCCTCATAGATTGAGCGCTTATCTTCCTCGAAGCGGGGCGTTGGACGCAGAACGAGGTCGAACATGTCGTGTAGACCGAACGGGGCCGCAATCTCGCAGTCACCTGCGTGTGTGCGGCGTGCGGCGATCGCGGTGGCTGTTTCGGGCCAAAACCGCATGGCATCGGTCGCGGAACTATAAGGCGCATCGCCATTGCGAACGTGCATCCGGGCTTGGTTCTTGACCGACCAGATGATGGACGGCTCCGAAACTCTCAGCAGCGCTTCAAACTCTCTGTCATGGATCGCATCGGCACGACGTGGATCGTACCAGATTACATCGACATCACCGCAGATCGGCATAGCGGATCTTTGGTGGAGATGGTCCCACACCGCATTCCTCACGAAGCCTGCGCCGATCCAGCAGTCCGGCAATTCCAGTGCCGCGACCACACCCAGAAGGTGCCAACGATGGGGATCAGCGCGAAGAATGGAAGATACGCATAAAACCCGGTCCATCGGATAACCGTAAAGTGTCCTGCTAAGTTGAACAGGCGGAAAAACGCTTGATGGCGTGGCGCACCGGCTTGGCAGACGCTGGCGTTCGGAGGCCCATCAGCATCATTGCAATAATCGCGGTCAGGTGAGCTTGAGCGCCTGCCGTGTCTCATCCGTCAGCGTATAGACCGCCAACCGCTGCGCCCCGCGGTTCTGATGATCAACCCGATATCCCTGATAGTGTCGGTGTAAGAGACCTGCGCGGACGAGCTCGGATACCGCGCGACTGACGTTCGTCAGGCCCGAGGCTCGAAGACGCTCACGAACGATCTCCTCGATTAACTGCTCTGCCTGGGCGTGGTCGTCCGGCAATTCTCCCTTGCCGGCAAGGTCTTTCCTGACACGTTCAGAAATTCGTACACCATTCGGATCCCGGCGCCCGATCGGAGCGATGGCATCGCACAGCCATTCGCGTACGGTCATCCGCCGGTCGCTGCTCACGACGTAGGGGCCTGCAGAACCAGTTCCGCTGCTTGCCTGGGCGATAAGGTTCAGCACCATGTAAGCATATCGCGGTCGCTCGCACGCCTCAGTCAGACGCTCCAGAATGCCTGGCACGCCGGTGCGCCCCTGCGGATTGGGTTTGGCGTCGGCGGTCTTCCCGCTGGCGAATAGATCAAGCTGGAACATACCATGAATCAAGCACACCCGGGACTCTGTGTGAATCCCTTTTCTTTTCGCGCCGACCATTTACCGCAGATGGCACTTTACCAGCGCGTCCGGGTAAAGTGCCATTAGGGAACCTTTGGGAATTGGATGCGCACTTGGCCAACCGTGGGCTCCGCCGCGACGAGGTTCGCAGTCGAGGTCGCAAAAACCTGCTCACCAAACCGCCGCCTCATATGTACCGCGACTCCGTGAGCATAACGGGCCTGGCGCCATCGCGTCGGAGAGTGGTAGATTCCAACCGCCCGCCAATAATCTTTGCTCACCGCCAGGCCGCTTAGAAAGATCCAGTTGGCGGCCCTGACGTTGAAGCACGCATCGTTTGCCAGCCAGGAACGGATGACTTCTGGCCTGCGGCCTATAAGCTCGGAAATCCGTTGCACCCACCAGCTGTTCACCTGAAGCGGCCCCAGATCGTGCGTCCCGTTGCTGTTCCTGACTTCGGCGCCGATCCACCCTGCCTCCTGATCACGGAGCCCCCAAAGCGTCCGCTCGAGCCAGACACGGCCATTCGCGACCGAACCGATGCACCGGGCGATCTCGATCTCGCCCGCCGCGACAGGGACAGCGGCTGCCGAACACGGATGGAGTGCAAGCGTCACGCTGATCAATGCGCCCAAGAAGCGAGAGGTCGCGCGGCGGCAATGGTGAACTGGCATGCCATTGGGATCATCGGTCATGTCGCTGTTGCCTCCTGGCATGATTTCCATTTCCATGGGGGTGAGTTGTCGTCTCGGTGCGACTTGGAGAGCGCTCTGCAGTCTGTTTGGCGATGATGCGCACGAGAAGACCGTCGAGCATGTCCGCAACTGCCTTCGCACTGCCGGCAATTCGCCCTGCGCCTCGCGGCGCTCCCGGCCTCCGGTCGATTTTGCGCTCAAGCTCTCGATCGCGTTGAAATTCCCGGGCAGCCTCTTGGTCGTTGCGGGATCGCGCCAAAGAGGCCGCGTGACGATCACGAATTGTGCTCATTGCACTTCGATCGAGACGCCCAAGACCCTCCAACGATGACGACTTCTCACCTGTGAAGCGCTCGAGCTTCTCGGCGAGGCGCTTCGCGTCCTCGGTCCAGAGCTTAACCCCGAAACGTGCCCGGGTGATTGCGGTGTAAAAGTTCTGCCCCGTCACCAGAGCAGAATTCACCGGCGCCAGCACATAGGCACGGGCATACGTCTTGGACTGCGCGGAGAACACGGTCTCGGCATAGCCGTGATCCCAGGTCTTGTGCCGGTCAAGATCGACATCGGCAACACGTTCGTCCCGATCCCAGCGGATGGTGGCCCGGCTCCCATCAAGGGCAATAACCGTGCCGCGCTCGGCGTTCTTCAGCTCCAGCTCCCGATTGACGAGCCGCCACTGGATACGGTCGCCTGCGGCGAGTGTACGCTCTTCGCGATTGAAGACATTAACGTGGCGGACTTGGCCGAGACGAGGATCCCACCTGATCATGCGGCCATTCTCATCTACCAACCTGATGATCTGCCGCCTGTTCGGATCCCGTCCAAGCCCGACGACCCGGTATTCGGTGTCGCGAGCGATCCCGCGCGAAGCATTGTCGCGCGCAAAGATCACGACCTGCCCACCGGAATAGAACCTCGCAAAATACTTCTGCTGGTCTGACAGGCCAGCTGGCGCCAGGATATCGAGACGCGTGTCTTCCGCCGCTAGAATGCCTTCGCGTCTCAAAGCTTCGCGAATACGTGCATTGACGCGAAGGCGCGTGGCATTCTCAAGGACAAGAATGTTCGTGGTTTCGCGGTTCTGTGGACTAAGCCGCGTCCACTGGTCCACAAGGCTACGTGCGAGTTGCCCGGTCTCTCCGCCACTCTCCACCTTGTCCAGATGCGCAAGCGAGGATGCATAATCTCCATTTCGAGCAAACGTCACCGCGGCCTTCATTGACCGCGTTTCCTGTCTCAGCGATTCAGGCAACTGCGCGGTAGGGAGACCGAGGCGCTGCATCAGCCAGAATGGCTTGCCCTGTTCGATGGCGCCTGTTTGCTTGTTGTCACCGACCAGGATCAGGCGAGCGCCAGTTTCGCGGCTGATTTCCAGAATTCGCAGAGCCTGGCGACTGCCCAGCTGGCCTGCCTCATCGAGAACCAGCACGTGGTCACGGGAAAGGCCCCTCCCCCCGGTTGCGAGAAGACTGGCCACCGTCCGGGAAGGTATGCTTGCGGTGGCCCCCAGGTTCGCCGCAGCCGAAGAGGTGGGTGCCAGGGCAATGAGTTGATGCTCCGGCGCCGCCGCCTGCGCAAGCGCTCGAATGAGTGTGGATTTACCAGCCCCCGCTACGCCGTGGATCCCTGCCACACGATCTCTCGAACGTGCGATATCGACCAGCGCCTGCTCCTGCGCCGGGCGCAGACCGGCCACCTCAAGCACCCGAAGAAGACGATCGCTTGTCGCCAGTGGTCTCGCATCATCGGTGGCAAGTGCCATGTGCCAGACCAGCGCCATTTCCATTCTCGCTGTCTTCCTGGTAGTGCGTCCACGCGTGTGGAGGCGGTCCCCGGTCGGCTCTTTCGTTGCTAGGATTTTCGCCCTGGCTTCGTGCTCGGCGATCAGGGGCCTGATATCGGAAAGCCGAACTTCACCGACATGTGAGGCGAGACCAAAGCGAAGCATCCGGCCCAGGTTGTTAACCGTTTCCTGCGTTTCAGCCTGCCGGATCCCGAACAGCATTGCGCGTCGGGCGTCCCCCGGAAGGCTAAGTGATTTTTCCTGTGATGCCTCCACCTCCAGAGAGCGGTCGAGCACAGCCTTCAGCGCAGGCTGATGCTTGGATGCACGCGCATCCCACCGTTCCCTCAGCCCCTCCAGGCTGGTTTTCGCCTTGGCGCGCCGCGTCTGGTAGAAGGACCGGCGGCGCGCGGCCTGCCCCGTCAGGCCATGCTCGGCTGCATGAGCGTCGATCTGTTCGGCGCGCTGCGACATATCGCTAATCAGTTCGCCCGGGACACCGGTAATCTCGAACAGCCCCCGGCGGGGATCAAATTCGATAGCGAACCCGCTCCGCCGCAGTTCATGCGCCAGTTCGTTGCGGTATACCTGTCCTGCGACCATCTGTTCCGCGTACATCGCACGGGTCTCCAGACTGGACATTTCCTCACCGGCCCGGGCGTTGGTCATGTTCATGACGACGACATGCGTATGAAGGTGCGGATCAAGCTCTCGGCTTGCATGTTCGGTGAAGCGCCCAAAGAGCAACCTGCCTGTCGTATGGTGGTTGATCTCGCCATTCTCTCGCCGGCGAAGGCCGGCGTGCTCCTCCAGGTAGGATAGCGCTACGCCCACGGCGTGCTCATGTGCGGCGAGGATCCGCTCATCTCCCATGACGAGCGCCATGATCGACACGGACTTCGGCGCATTGACCGCGAAGTCCCACCCGGGGTGGTGCTGGATTTCACCATCGGCACGGTGACGTCCGAGCTGCTGTCCATTGACCCGGCCGGCCAGCAATTCCTTGAACACTTCGGCATCGACCTTGCCGTGAAGGCCGAGTTCGGCAGCGAGAGCCCCGCCCCATTCCGAGGGCTCGTCGGCGCCCTTGGTGTAGTAATCGCCGACGGTGTAGTAGCGAGCGATGTTGCTCGCGGCCCCCTTGAGGCGGCGCGGGTGGATCATGCCGGACGGGCCTGATGCACGGGCCCATTTTCCCGGTCAAATACGTTAAGATCGACCTTGATGCCGCCCCGAATGGGGGCAAGCATCTGAGGGAGCGCGCCGGCTTGCGCTTCAGTCTTTGACGTAGGTTTCGTTTCGGTCTTCGAGGCGATATCGGTCGCAGGTATCTCCTCCGGGGTTGAAATGAACAGGTTTGGTTGCACATCTGGTTCACGCTCCGCAGTGGCGTTGGAGCGACCGCGTGGACCTTCCTTGGCTGCGCTGGTAATTCCGCCGGTATCTCGCTCAGGCGGCGTATCCCGCTCGACAAACCCCTCCGCGATCGAGGGCACGGTGTTGAAAGTGTCAGCGAACCGGACGACCGGCAGATTGCGCCCAAAGCGCAGAAAGCCGGACAGGTTCGGAAGATTGGTCACCTCGGTATGCATCACGAGTGGACGCGTCACCTGCATTCGGGACAGGTTCACGCCGTCGCGCATGTCGTTCACGCCATAGGACATCCCTTCATTGGCTTCGACCTGCTCGACCTGCCCCAGGTTTTCCGAGACATGCTTCGCGGTCGGGGTGTCGTTCGCCCGCAGGGCAACCCAGGTGGAGCAGTATCCCGTGATCGCCGCCGCATCCTGGATGCCGTACGTTGCCTCCAGCTGCGGGTAGGATTGAAAACCCAGAATTCCGCAGCCGCCGTACTTCCGGGCACGCGCCAGAAAGTCGGACAGGGAAGGTAGTTTTTGTAGACTGGGGAGCTCGTCGATAACACAGTAAAGGCGTCTCTCGCGGTCCGGTGCGAGGCTCATGATGGCGGATATCGCGATGTCGAGCCACACCGTGATGAGGGGCCGCAAGGAAGGGAGCTGGTCCGCCTTGACGGTGATGAAAAGCCAACTGTCGCCCTCCTCGTTCTCCACCCATTCACGGATCGAGAGCCCCTTGCGGGTGTCGTCGAGATAGGAGAATGAGCGCATGACAGAAGCGAGTTCAGCTTGAATGCCCGCCGACGTGCGCTCCCCTTCGACACTGATGAAAGCGGCCGCGTCTGTCCCCGCAGCGAACGCGGCCAGATCCTTCAGCCGGGAGCGAAGAAGGCAGTCCAGGAGGATCGAGACCAGCATCTCGCGTTCGCGGGCGAGCTTGCGCAGGACCGCAACGAGTGTACCGCGCGCAGCCTTTGCCCAGAAGGGATCGCCGCCCTTGTCGGGGATCGTGGATTCGGCGATCTGGTCGTAATGGTACTCGCGCGGAACGTCGCCCCAGGGCGACCAGCGGCTCGTTCGCTTGTCGAGCGGATTGAGGATTACATCATGCCCGGGGCGGTAGAACTTCTCCACGAAAGTGCCGGCCGTATCGTAGACGATCGCCCGGTTACCGGCAGTCCTGATGCCATCCAGCATCTTGACGATGAGGTTCGTCTTTCCGGTGCCAGGTGCCCCGCACAGAAGTATGTGTTCGGGCTCGAAGGCACCGGGAACGGGAACACCGCCGATGGAGAAGCTTCCCCGAGGCTGCTTGCGAAGCAGTGCGCGGATCTGCCGGATCGTGCCGAAGCGGGCCCCACGCAGATATTCGTTCGACCCCAGACCTCGTCCCGTTTTCGTGAAGGTGAACCAAGCGACACCGAGCGCTGCCGCAGCGAATATCCCGGCAAACAGTGCTCCCTCAATCAGGGCCCGTTCGAACGCGTGCAGGGACTGTTTGGCGAGGGGTGAGGCCATCAGCCAATCAGCCGATGTCCAGTACGCCTTGCCCCCGGGCGTCCTGAACTGGACCGGATCATTCGTCCCGGGCGCCGCGTCGGTCTTGAAGGTCGCCTCGATGAGCTTGGCGAGGACGAACCGTTGGTAGTCACTCGTATGTTCAAGCGCCCACCAGACGGTGCCGATCAACCACAGCACTATCCCCGCCAGCAAGGTCTGGAAGAAGACCTGCGTTGTCATGCGGACGTTGTGCACGATCGCCTGCCCACCCCTCGTCCAGGACCCGAGGGTGTCGTTCCGAAAGATGCTCATGAGCGCCCCTCGGGATCGAGAAGTCCGCGCTGCGAGAGTAACGTCCTGGCATGCGCCATGCCCTTGGCGAGTGTGTCGGGCGCTCTGTCGCCAAGCGATGTGGCAAGGATTGCAAAGGTCTGGATGCAGGTCGCCAGAATCTCGTCCTGCGAGGAATAGACGTACCTGCCATCCTGATCGGCCGCGACAGAAAGTGCAGACCGGATGAATTCGCTGAAGGGCAATTGCGCACCAGCGGCGCGCTGATGCAGCCGGTCGTGAAGCTCCGGATCGAGCCGTACGCTTATGCGGGTCATGTCGAGCATCCCTTTGCAGAGGCTCGACCGGAACTGTCTTTGAAGCGCAGACAGATTACCCCATCCCGTTCGCGCACTCAATGCCGAGACGATTGTAGGCAGACTGAGGCCGAGATTCTGGAACATTACCGTGGTCGGACATGTCGGACAGGTTATCCGCTGCGATCTGAGGCCCTTGAGGGAAGCGCATAAAATCCAGGCGGACGCGTCAGCCGCGGATAGCTGAGCATGTCAGCCAAGTCTGGCGCATATAAGATACTATAATTGCTTTGAAAATTGGCCGAAGCACCCGTGCGTACGGTGCATGCCTTCTTTCACCCGCAAGGGTGTGAGTCGCACCCATCGCAAGAGCTTGCTCTTGCGCCCCTAAATCCGCCGTCTGGCGGCCCAAAGGGTTGAACCGATAAGCCTTTTTCCGCTGCGGCGGCGCGAGGCTCCTATCGGGATCAAGGGTCAGGGCAGCACCGCTCAATCTGATGCTGCCGCCAAATCCCAGTGTTCCCCGGGGAAGTTTTTCCGGGGCGCACGTCAACCGGCTTTCGTGAGCCGGGTTTCAAGGAGCGCCGCCATGCGACGCACACAACGAATCGATTTGGCATCCGTAGATATTTCCACCCTGCCTCTCCCCGATGCCGGGGAATATCTGGTCCACGATACACAGGCTCCTGGCCTCGCATTACGCCTGCGAACCTCAGGAGCGCGATCCTGGGTCACTTTGGGCACCCATGAAGGCAAGACCCTTCGCCGCTCTCTGGGCGACGCTCTCAAGGTGCCTGTGGCGATTGCTCGCACCCTCCACTCCACCGCCACGCCCGCGCTGCCCACCGGCAGCGCCGTCCTTGCCCTCTACTCCGCGAACGCGACCGTCAGCGAAGTGATGGCGGGCTATCTCGCCTTTGGAGAAAACCGGCGCTGGAAGGCCTCGACCGGAAGGAGCATGGAGATTGCTTCCCGCCTGCACATTGCGCCTTCGTTTGCAGACAGGCCGGTGTGCGGAGTGAACCGATCCGATGTCGTCGTGTGGCTGACGGAATTGGAGCAGCGCCTCGCCACAACCCGCGTAGCACTGTCCACTTTGTCCGGCATGATGGTCTATGCCGAGGACCACGGCCTTCGCCCTCCCGGTTCGAACCCCTGCAAGGGCCTGCGCAAGAAAGCCCAATCAACGCGCGGCAGTCACCTGTCGCCAAACCTCATCGCAAAGCTCTGGGCTGCGCTCGACCGCTATGAGGTGCATGACCGGGATGCTTGCGATGCCGTCCGCCTGCTGATGCTGACCGGCGCTCGCAAGATGGAAATCCTCGGCATGGAATGGGATGCTGTTACGGGACCGTGCGCCGTGCTGGAGGATGCGAAAGCGGGGCCGCGCGCCATCTGGTTCAACACCCCTGCGCGGGAAATCATTGAACGGCGGCGTACTCTCGGAAGCGGGAAATGGGTCTTCCCGTCTCGCTCTGGAAATAGCTCGCGAAGGTCACTGGATCGCACGTGGTCGCACCTGCGAAATGAGGCAGGCGCGCCCGCGTTGCGGCTCCACGATTTGCGGCATCACTTCGCGGCAGTGGGGGTGTCGAATGGTATCGATTTGAAGTTCGTCGGTGCGCTGCTCGGGCACCACGATATCGACAGCACCTTGATCTACGCACACCTTGCAACCGCATCGCTTTCGAAATCGGCGGGCCGCGTATCGAAGCTGATCGATCAGGCGATGCGCGCCGCGGAAATCGAGCCTGACGAGGGGCGGCACCGCTCCACGCCTTCCCCGGAATGGGCCAATGCCCTCGTCTCCAGCGAAGCTTCGGAGGTGTGCTATGCCTAACTTCGAAGCCCCCCTGACGGAGGCCATGTGCTCCAGCGCCGCACCCGAGCAGCGGGAATACGTCATCCGAGATGCACGGCAACGATGCCTCAGTCTGCGGGTCCGCCCGAGCGGAACCAAAACATGGATTGTTCGGCATCGCTCATCTGGCGGTCAGACCCGCGTGTCTATCGGCCAGTATCCGGAAACGAACCTCAAGGCGGCCCGTGTGGCTGCGGCGGCGGTTCTCTCTGGGAGTTTTGCGCCGGTCCCGGCAAGCCTGCGCTTTGGAGAGTTCTGCGCCGAACACGAAGCGCGCCACGCGGTCGGATTGAAGCCGTCGGGCCTTCGCTCTTATCGCAGCTATGTCCGCAACCAGTTGATTCCGGCTTTCGGCCTTTTGCCCATTGCCCGGATAACGCGGGCCGATGTTATCCGCTGGTTCGAACGCTACAGCGCCACCAGCCCTGGCGGGGCAAATCGAGCGCTAGGCATACTCGGACAGATGCTGGCCTCCGCGCAGCAATGGAATCGAATGCCCTCCAATTGGGTCAACCCAGTGTCCGGCGTGCGGTACAACCGGCGTAAGACACGAGGAACATTCCTTTCCAAACCGCAGATGGCACGACTGGGAACGGCCCTCACTCTCCGCTCCAAATCGGGATGCCTGGCAACGCAAGCGCTGGCGGCCCTCGCACTGACCGGGTGCCGCGCTGGTGAGATGCTAAGTCTTACGTGGGGCGAAGTCCTGCCAGATCGGTTGCGGCTCCGGGATAGCAAGACCGGCGCGCGGGACGTTCCGCTTGGGACAACTGCTCGCCGGTTCTTTTCCGCCAATCGTAAGGCGCGGCTATCGGCAAGCAATACCGCCCTTGTGTTCCCTTTTCCCGGCCTTGATGGGTACGAACGTATCCGCACGGTCTGGAAGGGGGTTCGCCGGGACGCACAATTGCCGACCGCCCTGCGCATCCATGACCTGCGGCACAGCTTCGCCAGCCACGCGATCATGTCGGGAGAGACGCTATTCACCGTCTCGCGGCTACTCGGCCATAGGCGGGTGCAGACGACAGCCCGATATGCCCATCTGGCTGATGACACCATGTTGAAAAGCGCCGAGCACATCGGCTGGCTCATCATGGCACAGGCAACGCGATCTCGGCAACGGCGCGAACCATCTCCATCCGAAAAGGGAGAGGCGGCATGAACGATCTCATCTACTCGCCCAAGCCTCTGACAAAGGCGGATAAGGAAATGGGCCGCCGCATCTGGCTCATCGCCGCCCCGCGCATGACCCGGCTTTCCATTGTGATCGTTCGGTTGCGGGTCGCGCGCGGGTGGCCCCCGGAAAGAATATGCAGGCGCCTGCACATCTCGCGGCGCAAATTCCGGCGGCACCTACTGATCGCCATCAGGCAGATCAGCAGGGCACGAGAAGAACTCCAACGAAAGAAAGGGTAAGCCTGCTCTGGGCGATGCGCGTGAAAGGGTGCATCGCCCGGTTTGGCTTGCTATGGGAACAGCGTGAGAACCGATCTCGATCATCTACCCCCGGCAAAGCGCCGCGAACTGGAGCTTGTGGTAAAGCTCATATTCGAGGAATTTGGCGACGCCGTCGCCCTAGCCCAGCAGGCTTGGAAAAAACAGGCGCGGATACTCAAGATCATATTGTTCGGAAGCCATGCGCGCGGCGGCTGGGTTGATGAGCCTCACACAGCTAAGGGCTACCTATCTGATTTTGATCTGCTCATTATCGTTAATCATGACAGGCTCGTAGATCGGGGGAGCTACTGGAGCAGCGCTGACGAGCGCCTCATTCGAGAGCGGACGGTGGCTGGCACTTTGCGAACGCCCGTCAATTTCATTGTTCACACTTTAGGAGAGGTGAATGCAGCTCTATCAGAGGGCCGCTATTTTTTCACGGACATTGCCCGTGATGGTATCGCCATATACCAGTCCGACACAAGCAGGCTAGCTGAGCCGCGCTCAAAGTCATCGTCCGAGGCCTTAGCTCTTACCCGCGAATATGCGGAAGATTGGATTTCGACAGCTGATGGGCGTCTGGATACGGCGAAGTACGTGCAGAGCCAAGGTCGTTCAAATGAGGCGGCTTTCAACATTCATCAAGCTGCGGAACGCTACTACCACGGTCTACTGCTCTCTTTAACATTCTATTCGCCGCATACGCATAGGTTGGGAGTCTTACGGTCGATCGCTGAACAACTTGCTCCGAACCTGATTGGAGTTTGGCCGCGAGAGACCAAATTAGACCGCGCTCGCTTCGAAAAATTAAAAGATGCTTACATTAAAGCGCGATACTCGAAGCATTATCAAATTGAAAATAGCGATCTCGACTGGCTGATTAGCAGAGTAAGCGATTTAGGCCGCACCGTCGCTTCGCTTTGCAACGAAAGAATTGCCTTTCTCGAACGGCAAGCTGCCTCAGCTTTATGATAAATCACGACACCTTAAAATATAACCTTGAATGGATTTAAAATGTCAGAAAACGAAAATGAATTAAAATTGGCCGAAAAATTGATAATAGATGCCGTGGAGGAGCACTGGAACAAAAATCAGCGTGCATTCTTGTTAAGTACACTTGGCTCTATCCTGAAGCGCCAATTTGGAGATACCAGCGCTCTCTTCCCAAAGGGACTGAAAGATTTCTTACGGGAATGGCCTGTGGTGGCATTGGTGCAACATCCGGATGTTCAAGAAAAGACTGGCCTCATCCCGGCAACTGTGCCCATTCCAGATGATATTTCCGCATTGTTCGCTAAGGGACATCCGCACCTCTCAGAACCCAATCGTGTATCGTACGTTCAAGCTTTCTGGGATGCATTCCATACTCCGATTGAAGCGCCTCGATTTGTTTCGATCAAAACTGGCGGATTTTTTGAGATAGTTGACGGCAAGCCTGACGCAAATGACGTAAACTATGAAATAACGGCAGCCGATATTGCACCGACAAATTTCCAGCAACCAATGGCTGAAAAGGTTGCGGCAACCCAGGAGAAAATTAGCGCGTGGCTTGCGCGTCATTCGCTTGATCATTCGACATTTGCTCGAAAGCGTTCCCCTCGTGATAACCGAATAGTTTCGAGCAGCACCGATATGTTGAAGCAGGTATTTTCTAAATTATCTCATCACGATCAGGCACGAATTTCTATTCCTCTTGATATTGTCCTAAAGTTGATATCGTGATGGCCTCCACGCATTTCATTGTGTTTATCGGGGCGGGAGCATCGTTATCAACCAACCTTTTGAGTTTGGGAAAGCGTATCGCAAAATCAAAAGTGATTGCTCCTGCGATGGGCAAGAAATCTGTAGGTGTAAATGAGCAGTCTGTAGAGAAGGCGGTCGAAGCCCTCTATCGCGCGATGAAAGACGAACAGGCTCCTGCCGAGACTGCACGTCTATCGATCTGGGGCTATGGCCCGCCCAGCCCTGATGACCTCGCCCATCTATGGGAGGCGTTTGGACGTTCCGCTTGGATAGAATTCATTCCAATCGAATACGTACACAAAGAAACACCAACGCGCACCTATATTGAGAATCGCATCAACGGCATTCTACCGTTGCTCCACGAAGTATCCCAATCACTGTATGCGAGCAGAAAATCCTCTCCCCTGCCGCTGCCTTTGTTCAACTTTGATTCTAAAATCACAAAACATCTTGGTCGATTTTGGTACCGAGGGCTGCAAGTAGATGAACTTAAGAAAGAGATCGGCCGGCTCTGCAACTTATTTAGGCAATGTAAATTCGACGGCGCAAAGAAATATAGCGACGACCGCAACCTAACATTCGAGCCTGCAGCAGATGGAGTCTGTCATGGGCAACCTCATCCCACTGGAGCGACCCCGCGCCATTTCCTCGCGGGCCGCTTTCGCTTTGGGGCATCGATCTTCAAAGGGTTTCATTATGAGGTATCTTCCTCAAAATCAGACACACTTCAGTGCACGCTGTATGACGGCGGGACGGTAGCACGCGCACTAAAGTCGGAAAAACGAAAATACATCAACGTGTTTCCAAACGATCATCTGCTTCCAGCCCCACCGCAAAAATAAATAAAGCGGACTACAGTATTTGTAGCCCGCTTTACTATTGGCCGAAGCCGAAATTTCGTTCTGAGTTTTCTCCACGGAGTCGTCTACATATGTAGCACGCTCGCCGAGTGCGGTAATTCAGCCTTTTAGATCATAGCTGACACGGCACTTTTGTAGTCCCCTCTAACCTTGCAACTCAGCATCAACGGTTATGAGCTTCCTACCGGATTAGGAAGTCTTCACATGGAGGCTTTCACCTCCAATGTCAAGGCTTAACATCTCAAAATTGAGCGCAGTACACATGTGAAGCGCCCCGGGTTTTCCGGAGGCAGTTTCAATTGAGTCACGCAGCCATATCGAGGTTCTCAAGGGCTGCATAGTAATTGGCTTCGGCCTCGGCGGGTGGGATGTAGCCGATGGGTCCGAAGAGACGTTGATTGTTGTACCAATCCACCCAACGCATGGTGGCCATTTCAACGGCCGATGTGCTCGGCCAGGAGCGCTGGCGCCAGATCACCTCGGCCTTGTAGAGCCCGTTGATCGTCTCGGCCAAGGCGTTGTCATAGGAATCCCCGACGCTGCCGACAGAGGGGACAAGGTTAGCCTCGGCAAGACGCTGGGTGTAGGCCATGGCAAGATATTGAACGCCCCTGTCGCTGTGATGGACCAGGCCATCGTCGGGCCCGGGCCTGCGCGCATGGATCGCCTGTTCCAAAGCGTCCAGCACGAAGCCGGCGGTGGCGCTGGTGCTGACCTTCCAGCCCACGATGCGCCGAGCATAAGCGTCGATCACGAAGGCCACGTAGACGAAGCCAGCCCACGTGTGGACGTAGGTAAAATCGACCACCCACAAGGCGTTGGGCCGGGAAACGCGAAACTCGCGGTTGACCTTATCAAGCGGACACGGCGCCTTGGGATTGCTGACGGTTGTGATCGTCCTCTTTCCGCGACGAACGCCTGACAGGCCCATGACACGCATCAGCCGTTCCACCGTGCATTTGGCAACGGCCACGCCCTCGCGCCGCAATTGGTGCCAGACCTTGCGGGAGCCATAGACGCCATAGCTGGCTTCGTGGACGCGCTTGATCTGCCCACGCATCTCCTCGTCGCTGCGTGCACGTGCCGGACGCCTGCCGGGATCGGCAAGGCGCAAGGCATGTTCATGATAGGAGGACGGGGCGATCGCCAGTTCACGGCAGATCGGCTCGATACCCAGATCCTCGCGATGGGCGTCGATGAACGCCATCATCATCTCTCGCGGCGGTCGAACTCCGCCATGGCAAAATATGCTGACGCCTTGCGCAGGATCTCATTGGCCCGGCGTAACTCTTTGACCTCGCGCTCCAACAGCTTGAGGCGGGCCTTGTCGTCGGCGGCCTGCGCCGCTGGTGCCGTTCGTCGGCTCGCCTCCTCACGGCACCAGCGGCGCAGCGTCTCGGCCGTACAGCCGATCTTCGCGGCGATCGAGGTCATGGCCTCCCACTCCGAGCCGTAATCGGCGCGATGCTCGCCAACCATGCGCACCGCGCGATCACGCACCTCAGGCGAAAACTTGTTCCGGGTCTTGCTCATCACGAAAGCTCCTTCTCACAAATAGGAGCCTCTGGAAAACCCGGGACGCTTCATGGGGCGCTAGTAGGTATAATATTGTCGTATTCTGAATTAATAACATATTATTATGCGCGGTTAGCCATTTCATGATTTTAGAAATGTTCGTATAAAATTATATAAACCAATTATATGCATGAAATTACATAAATTTCCAACCCCTACTGGATGGATTATTTCTCTTAAGATATTTTATAGGGAAATAAATGCCGCATTCGGCAGCGCCTTACCCACGCCTTGAGCTTCGAAATCGAACACCTTTCTTTCGCCCATGCAAATGGTGAAATTTGTGGCCCGCCCCTTTGTCGAGTCAGGGTTTGTGCTTATGTAACAACAATGAATGATAGCGATGACGAGGTTGACGGAGCTTTCAAAGGTGACCTGATGAAGGTCATTCTTATCGACGATGTCTCTGGGGTTGTGTTCTTTCGCTTGGCCGATGGCCGGACGGCGCGCATGAAGGGGCTCCCCGAAGGCACCCTCAGCAAGGATGATGTTGTTTTAAGCCATGGGAACGAATGGCGAAGGGTGCCAGAAGAATTATGGCCCACGTCCCTCTTAACGTCTGTCATTCGAGAGGTGCTTCCCGACGGGACTATCTTGGGGGAGGCAGGGGGCAATATTATCTCCCTTGGAAATCAGAAAGAATTCCCAGTCTCCGAAAACAACACAGTTGAAATAGATGGCTCATCAGAAATCAAGAGAATATTATCTCATGATCCTATCCGAGTGCGGGTTCATTTAGATGATACCGAGGTCTCCGCATCATCATTTTTAGTGAAGCCGGAGAAGGATGGCTTTTCGTTTGATGATTTTGGCGGCTATACTCACGTTGTCGCAAGGGCCAAAGAACTTATTCAAACTCAGCTTGATCGGAGAGCTGAGTTGCAAGCAATTGGGGCTAGGCCCGTAAAAGGTGTACTATTCACAGGTGCTCCAGGGACCGGGAAGACCCATCTCGCCAGAATTATCGCCAACCAAGCTAATGCGAATTTCTACAGCATCAGTGGGCCCGCCATAGTCAGTAAGTGGGTTGGCGATTCAGAGAGTATGCTCCGTAAAATATTTGAGCATGCTGGGAATGCTGAATCCGGCAGATCAATTATTTTTTTTGATGAGATTGATAGTATCGCCGAAGCACGATCAGGTAATAGCAATGAATCATCGCGAAAGATGGTTGCTCAGCTTCTAACACTGATGGACGGGTTCAGTAATTACGAGAACGCAACTATCGTAATTGCGGCGACAAATCGTGTCGATGCATTGGACCCTGCGCTCACACGCCCTGGACGCTTTGACTGGGAAATCGAGTTCGGCTTGCCTGACGTACTTGATCGGTTGGAAATTTTACGTGTCGGGATGCGTCGCGTCCGATGCGATGCCGATTTGCCGATCATCGACATAGCGGTTCGGACACATAATTGGTCTGCCGCACGGTTAACGGCGATCTGGACGGAAGCAGCCCTTCTTTCAGCATCTGACGGAAGAAGCCAGATCGCCGGTGAGGACATTGCCCAAGCTTACGAGCGCGTTGCACGACGCCCAGAGAGAGACAGATAAGATGATATCGAACAAATTAGCGTTTAGCTCGATATTTCCCTATTTAGGGCTTAAAAGCACGTCTCAAAGCAGCAATATTGAAAATAGCAAAGCACCTCTTCGGGAGTTTATTTATCTCGATGAAATCAGTCTTTCCAGTCTGTTGGCTTCGCAAAAGGGTGAGATCACCGATAATATAACGGCTAAATCTGAGGTCGCCCTTCTTGCAGAATCGGGCGGAAAGATTAGCGCGAAATCAGCGGTCGGCCCAGCCGCCGAAATAACGTCGAGATTTCAAAGCACCAATAGCAACGCCATTCAGACTGTTAGAAAAGCAAACGCGCAATCGCGGTTCCGTGAACTGCATATGCTGCAAAATTTGCGGAAAATTCAACCTGAGAGGGCTGTTAATCTGCCCGATTCAATGGATATCTTGTTCTCAAACCCAGAGGAATACTCGGCATACAAGTCAACGGACCTCAAACGAGGAGACCTGTTAGAGTTTCGTGTCCGCTTATCAGCTTCCTGGATTTTTCAGATTAGCAGTATGATCGCTGAATTTTCAGACATGTTTGATGACAGCCCAACCATGTTTATCGAAAATGTAAAATTCAGCGACCTATATAATGCAAAAAATGCGAACAAAATAATAAATAGGTTACTGGCAGGCTTAATACCTATAGATGGAATAGCATCAGATTATTCTGTAGTTCTGGATGGTAAAGAGGAGTATATTGTAGATAACCGGGCTTTAGAAAATTTTGATATAGAAACCGCGCCTCTCAAAATCGTTGGCGTGACAGAGCACTCCGCGTATTGGAAGGATATCCGCCGCGTTTTGTTCGCGGAAAATGAATTTACGGTATTATGCCGACTGTCAAAATCTGGACTTCAATCGGATTGGAATCCAATCAAAGCGGCAGACATATTCCGCGACTTTGTCCCAGACCTAGCAAAGCAGATTGAAGAATCGAGTAAAATGGCGATGCTAGCATCAACAGACAGTTCTCCGAACGGCGGATCAGAGCCGTTAAACAATCAATTGCTAATGGCCTTAATAAAATACAAGGAAATAATTCTATCGTCCTTGGTTAAGAAAATCTCGGACACGGCATCAGATAATATTGATCGCAGCATTGCCCTTAGAAACTTCGTTTTCGAGACAGCGGAAGGCCAGAGAGCAGCTTTTTCGCAGGTGAAGGCCGTGATTGAAGATGTTAGCGGTGAAATAATTGCCCCCGAAGCGGATTTCAGCGCTCGAGAGCGAGCAAGAAAAGCACTCAACCTTCCGCTCTTTCCAGACTTTGCTAAGTCTAAAGATAGCCAATTTACGCCAACTCCAGTCATGCTAGATTCAAAAAGATCGCGAATGTTAGATGTAGAGGTGGTAGCTATCTATTGGTGATTTTCTCTCAAGCTTCAGTCAATGACAGCAAGAAACTCGTCAGATAAATCACGCCGACAGATCGCGACCGACTGAACCGGATTGATGTCCACTGTGATCCACATCATCGGTACGCATCCGCTGAGCGGCGCCTTGCCGGTGGGGTGATGGATCGGTCTTAAGGTCGCAGTTATTTGCGAACTTAGGAGCGGTGTTTGTGGGACGGATCACGGTTTTCGGCGGGCCTGAACGCCGCCGACGCTGGAGTACCGAGGAACAGCGGCGTATTCTGGAAGAGGCTTTTGCGCCGGGCGCGTGCGTCGCGCAGGTTGCCCGGCGGCACGACGTCTCCACCGCGTTGGTCTATACCTGGCGGCGCAAACTGTGCCTGGTGGCTGCCGCCGGGCAGGAAGGCCGTGGTTTCGTCGAAGCTGTGATGTTGGACGACAAGGCCGTCACGCCGGTTCCCGGGCAGCCGGCGATTGTAGTGGAGCTTTCCCATGGTCGCCGGGTGAGCATTTTCAGTTTGGCGTCTCCCGCGATGGCTGCGGCAGTCGTGGAGGTTCTGGCGCGATGATCCCGATCCCGGGCGGCGTGAGGGTGTGGCTTGCGCTGGGGCATACGGACATGCGGCGGGGAATGCGCTCGCTGGCCCTGCAGGTCCAGCAATCGCTGAACAAGGACGTCCATGCGGGCGATCTATACGTCTTCAGGGGACGAAGTGGATCGCTGTGCAAGATCTTGTGGCATGACGGCCTCGGGATGTCGTTATATTCAAAACGCCTGGAAAGAGGGCGTTTTGTCTGGCCATCTGCAAAGGATGGGACGATCGCGATCTCGGCCTCGGCGATGGCCTGCCTGCTGGAAGGCGTAGATTGGCGCAACCCCCAGGAAACCTGGCGACCGACACAGGTCGGGTGATTCCCGCCTGCGTCAAAATAGCAGCAGGACCGGCACAAAAGTGCTGTAAATGCTGGGTTCCTGAGGACTTGCGGGTTATAATCCGCGCATGGTCTCCAGCGACGCATCCGATGAAGTTGTGCAGCTTCGCGCTGAACTTGCCATGGTGCGTGAACAGGCACTGGTAGCAGAGGCCGAGGCCGCCAAAGTCTGGGCGATCAACGCCGATCTGCGGGCTCGCAACGCCCATCTCGAACTGATGAACGAGCAGATGCGCCGCGAGAAATATGGCGTGCGCTCCGAGCGCAGCCGGCGCCTGCTCGACCAACTCGAGCCGACCTTCGAGGAACTGGAGGCCAATGCCAGCGAGGCCGAGCTGCTCGGCCAGATCGCTGCTGCCAAGACCACTACAGTCCAGGCGTTCACCCGCAAGCGATCCACCCGCCGCGACTTCCCCGCCGATCTTCCGCGCGAGCAGGTCGTCATCCCCGCGCCGGACCTTTGTCCGTGCTGCGGCTCGGACGATCTGAGCCATCTGCCTGCGGCGGTCACCGAAACGCTCGAGCGCGTTCCGGCCCGGCACAAGGTGATCCAGACCGTGCGCGAGAAGGTCTCCTGCCGCCAGTGCGAGAGGATCAGCCAGCCACCCGCGCCCTTCCACGTAACCCCGCGCGGAATGTTCGGGCCGCACTTCCTGGCAAACCTCGCCTTCCAGAAGTACGGCCTGCACCAACCTCTGAACAGCCAGCGAGACAGGCTAGAGGCCGAAGGCATCCCCTTGAGCCTCTCGACCCTTGGCGATCAGATCGGCGCTATCTGTGTGGCGGTAAAGCCCCTGTTCCTGCTGCTGGAAGCCCACGGGCTGGCCGCAGACCGCCTGCATGCCGACGACACTACCGTCCCGCTTCTGGCCAAGCTCAAGACCAGCGTGGCGCGAATATGGGACTATGTGCGCGACGATCGCCCGTTCGGCGGCACGGCTCCGCCGGTGGCGCTATGCTATTACTCGAGCGACCGCAGGGGGGAACATCCCCGCACTCACCTGGCAGGCTACACCGGGATTCTCCAGGTCGACAGGTATGCCGGCTTCAATGCCCTGTTCGAGGAAGGCCGGGCGGACAAACCCATGACCCGCGCCAACTGCTGGGTTCACGCACGTCGGGAATTCTTCAAACTCGTCGACCTCAGGCAGCAGCTCAAGCGCAAGAAGAAAGGCACAGCCCCGCTCGTCTCGCCGCTGGCGAGCGAAGCGCTCGAGATCATCGACCGGCTCTTTGCCATCGAGCGCGACATCAATGGCAAGCCAGCCGCCGAGCGCCTGGCCGTTCGCCAGAAACTGTCCGTTCCCATCGTTGCCGAACTCGAGGCCTGGATGCGCGACACGCGCAGCAAGCTCTCTCGTCACGATGCCGTGGCCAAGGCCATCGCCTACCTCCAGAACGACTGGGACGGCTTCGTCACCTTCCTCGCCGATGGCCGGATCTGCCTCTCAAACAACGCCGCCGAGCGAGAGTTGCGCAGCGTGGCTCGGGGCAGAAAAGCATGGTTGTTCGTCGGCTCTGATCGTGGCGGCCAGCGCGCTGCGATGATGTTCAGTCTCTTCGGCACCGCGCGTCTCAACGACGTCGACCCGCTCGCCTGGTTCACCGAAGTCCTCGCCCGGATCGCCGATATCCCCCAGAGCCGCCTTCACGAACTCCTCCCTTGGAACTGGAAGGCCGCTCAGCAGCAGGTCGCCGAGGAACTCGCCGCCTGAACTCCGGCGGCTCCGCGCCAGCTAGCGGATGCGTACCATCATCGCGCCGGTCGTAGGGCATATCGCACGAGGTACAATGTAAGACCCATTATTAGCATACGGTTGTGGATCACAGCCATTCGAGTGGGTGAGCATGATAGTTTCGCCAGCTTTCTCAGCCCTTTTTGCCTGCTGAATCTCGCCCTTAGCTATAGGCATACGAGCAAGACCTAGGCGGTGAAGCAAGGCCCGCATCTTATCGTGCCCCCTGGGAGGCCGTCCCATTCGCTCCCATCCAGCGCGGATAACTTCATAGGCTCGCAAAACCCAACATTCGGAAAGAGAAAACAGAATATCTTGCGAGAAATCAATTTGATTTCGCGCAGGGCTTTTCAATCGTTCATGGCTTTCGGCCTCCAATACCCGAAGTAGCATGTCGAGCCTACTGTCTGAAGCTAAGGTGCCGAGATGGGCTACCCCCGTCACTTCCGAAAGTTTGTGCATGACCCTAATCCACTTTCTGTGGAGGTCATTATCAGCCTGCATCCCTGCCGTGTACGCAGCTACCATTAATTCAGTGACAGCCATCAATTACAGCCCATATCCCCACTCAGGTTTAATCTGATACAGTGTTGCCTCGATGCGGCAACCATGGCTTTTCGTGAGCGTGCCACCAAATTTGATCAACCGCTAATTTCTGAGCCTCTGATGGGACTTGATGATGGGAACGAAGGTGGACAAGACTCATGCCAGTGACATTGCGAGAGCTGTACATGAAATGATGAGCCACGCTCACGAAGCGAGCGTAGTTTCAAAAGCTACGCTAGAATCGTTCGAACCCGCGCGTATCATGAAGGTCTCGGATGCTGCGCCGCGCAAGGGATTACGATAGCCGCTGCAATCGGCCACATAGGGATCAAGTTGAAGCTCACCCAGCCCGGAAATGCGGCTCCGCTCCTTTTCAAAATGAGAACAAAAAACCTTGCTTCAAAAATTCCTAGGGCACAAAATGTGTCCCAGCCGCCTTAGGAATTTGATCTAAGCTGCTGAAAATAATCGCTTTGGTGAGCAGCACCCGTGCGTACAATGCGTGTGTGGTGGCACAGGGTACGCTAAACGTTTGCTGCACTGGCCGCCAGCGCTGGAAGGGGAGGAAATTTCTGCAATCCGTGAGGACTTGCAGGCAGCGATTTTGATAAGGGAGAGCCTTAGCGGCCCTCCCCTCGGTAGTCAGATCTCGTCATCCAGTAGCCCGGTGACGGCGTAGACTACCCTGTCGACCATCTCCATCGGCATCGGGCTGTAGTCGCCTTCGTCCACAGCGAGATAGCCCAGCTCTCCGTCCATGATGACGTACTGCGTGAAGTAGCTGTACCGGGCGCGGCGTGCTGCCTTCGCGCAAGCCGCAAAGTAGGCGGCATCGTCGGCGAGCGCTGAGTTCGAAATCGTCTGCATAATGACCTCCTGTCTTCTTGATGACAGGGCGCGCCGGTTCGTGCGGCGATCGGCCGGGTCAGGGACGCCCGGGTTTATCCGGGCGCCGCGCAGCGGGGAGTGGGGGTGCCGATTTTGTCGTAGCTGTAGCGGAGCAAAGCGGAGTGGAGGCTGCGGCAAAATTGGGGGAACCGCTCATCCTTGAGGCGGCCGAGCGGCGCATGACACGATCGAAAGTCTGAGAGAGAAGTTTCCACCCTATCGGCTGGGCGCCGCGCCGGAATACAGGCCCGCTACCTGCCTGGATACAATCAGCTATCGGGCTGGGCGACGTGGAATGTCCCCCGCTATCCAAGAGCTTGTTTTCTGTTCAGGGTCGATCATGATCCCACCGCAAGTCAGTTATCTTTCAGGAGATCATATTGGCGATTTTCGGATGGTTCAGGAAGGCGAGACCAAAGGTCGAAACGCCGGAAATGGACTTGGAACAAACACTGCGGTCCCTGGTCATGGCGGGACTTTCCAAAAGTGACGGACTTTCTCCGCGTTACAGGCCCGACATCAGGTCCGAAGAGGACTTCGAGGCTCGATCTGCCGACCTTCCTCTGGTTGTGGTATGGGGCGAGCATGAGACTTCCGAGGGTTTAGCGTTTTCGATGTCGATCAATGCGCACCTTGTGGAGACCATGTTGCTGGAATTTGTTTCCAGCGATGACCACTGGTTCCGACCTGTCCGCAACAGAGTGATCGAGGACCTAAAGTCGACCAGCATGGCGGCGATGATGAATACCATCGAGGCGACCAACGCACCACCGAGCGCGATCTGCCAATCACTGGATATGTATTAATATCACACTCGCTCTTTGGCTGCATCCGGGCATGTAAACTGAATTTTCATGCCGGGATTAGTTTTTAGGTTTTGCAAATATAAATAGAAGACTGCTTCTATAAATAAATACCTGTTCACTCCGGGTTGGCGCAGGCGTCAATTGCAGATTCTGCTCCCCGGCGGCGCCGGGGAGCAGGCCCGGCATCAGTCGGCGGGGTTCCAGATGATGGCGTAGGTTTCCTCGTCCTCCTGGCCGGCTGCACGCCCAAGGTTGGCATAGAGGCGTCGGGGACCGAACTCGGGCGCTGCCAGGGTGAGCGACACGTAGTCGTTTCCGGTTGCCTCGCTGCGGCGCTGCCATCCGGCGCCGACCTCGACACCGGCCGATGTGATGCGAAAATCGGGATGGCTGTCGGCGCTCTTGCGCGGGTTCGGGGAGATTTCGATTTCGGCACGGATCGAGAGGGTGCGAAGCTGGCCCTTGAAGATCGAGCCGGAGCGGGTGACGTAACCGATTGCGGGCATGTTCTGTCTCCTGAAGGTCCGCCCGAACCATCCGGGCGATAGGCAGACCGGCAGAGCGGCGCCAGCAGGGGTGCTAACCGTCAGGCCGTAGCGCAGCGGAGGACCGGAGCCGCAGGCTTATTTGAAGCGCAGCGCCCGCGAGGAGCCCGCTTCGGCGGGCGGGGAAATAAGCCGGAGGCGATGGTTTGGCAGGCATGCGCGATGCTCCAGGTCAGTGCCTTTGGAGCCGATGGTTTCGGGCATTGCACTGGGGGCAGAACATTTTCATCGATATTCGGTCAGCACCCGCGGCGCCTGAAGGACCCGAGGCAAAGCTGCACGCGCTCACGGCGCGATATGACGTGATAACTCGCGCCTTGGCGTTGCTTTCCGCCTTCCCTTGTTTGGGTCCGCCAGTTCGCGGCGACATGGTCAGCGGCAGAAAGCCCAATGGGGGGCGAAACGGTCGCGGCCTGTACTCATCAGGCAGCGGCCTCGATCCGCATCCTGAGGCCGAGCGCAGGCAGGACCTTGAGCATGGTTTCGAGGGTCGGATTGCCATCGGGGCCAAGCGCCCGGTAGAGTTGCTGGCGCTTCATTCCGGTTTCGCGGGCGAGCTCGGTCATGCCGTGGGCGCGCGCGACAATGCCGATCGCCTTGGCGACAATGTGCGGATCGCCGGACTCCACCGCCGCTGCGAGGAGCTGCGCCTGATCTTCCGGCTGTGTAAGATACGTGGCCGCATCGAAGCGGGTAAGTTCGATAGTCATGGCGCTGCCCTCCTTGGCCTGGCCGATTCCGGTGCGCCTCGAAGCTGAGCCGCGAGTTGCCTTGCTCTGGCGATATCCCGCTGCTGGGAGGACTTGTCGCCGCCGACCAGCAGGATAACCAGCTCATCTCCGCGCCGCGTGAAATAGAGCCGGTAACCCAGCCCATAATCGATGCGGGCTTCGGATACGCCGTCTCCCACCGATTTCACGTCGCCCATCAGGCAGATCTCGATGCGAGCGATCCGCTGCGCGATCCTGGACTGCGCCTTTGGGTCGCGTAGACGGTGAAACCACTGCGCGAAGACCGCAGTTTGCGTTACCTCCATTGGCGTCCCTTTTAAGTGACGGCGCTCAGGTGTCAATATTTAAGTGACACCCTGCCGGTACATGACCAGCTAGACGGCCGTGCCGCGAAACCGATCCTTGATGCGGGGCGCCGTGCTTCCTGGCGGGCTTCCGATGGAAGGGAAGCCCGCCAGCGGCGAACATTCCACGACCCCTCGCCCCTTCTCCCCTTTGCAAAGACCGGGGCGGCGCTTGCCGCCCCGGTCCGATGGAGCGGGCGGCTGTCTATGCCGCGATCACGTCCAGCGCGTCACCGTCGTCGGGCCTGTCATCGGGCTCCAAGCCGGTTTCGGAGGCGTCGACATCATAATCATCCGCGACGATCAGGGATCGGCGATGAGCATCGACGGTTTCGACCCCGCCGCGCGCGGTGTACGCGGCAGGCGGAAACGCCATCCAGCGCGGCACCCAGTTCTCGCAGCGCTCGCGTCCGTTCGCACCATCGAGGTGATCGCGGATGATCGCCTTGATGGTCTTCGCCTTCTCGCAGGTGCTGGCGGACGCGACTTCCGATCCGCCCACTTCGCCCAGAATGGCAAGCAGGACTTCACGGTCGCGCAGCGGCTCGAAGAAGGCATCGTCGGCCTTCCACCAGTGCTGCATGTCCGCGCCCATCTCGCGCGCCAGCGCCTCGACGACCGGGCTCCCCGCTGCCAGCGTCTCGCCCATGACGACTGCGATGAGGGCCATGACGGCACTGTCGGGAAGCAGCAGGAGCCGTGCGAACAGGGCGCACATGCCATTGGGCTTTTCCGCGCCGGTCACATGCGGCTCTTCCGTGGGCAAGCCAAGCATGGCGAGCACATCGACCCGCGCGCGGTCGAACACGGTTTCGGCGGCACTGTTCGCGATGCTTTCGGCGATGGCATCGCTGCGGGCAGCCTGCGGCTCGGGCGTGACCCGCCACAGATGCGAGCCGACGATGGCGTGAGCCGCCATGAGGCGCAGCGCGGCGCCCGGAAAGGCAAGCAGTTCGGCCCGGACGGCGGCATGGCGGTGCAGGTGGATATAGGTCTGCATGTTGGCGGTCAGTTCGGGACGGACGGCCTTGATACCGGCGTCGCCCTCCGCGTTCTTACCAGCCTTGGCGAGACGAGCGGCCTCCTTGCGGCTGAGGTAGCCTTCGTGGGCGATGACCTCGCCATTGGCGCGCACATCGAGATAGACCCGCCCGCCCTTGCGCTTGGGTGTCTTCTCATGCTCCCACGCATGGAAATGGGCATCGGGACCAATCACCAACGCATCGGCCCAGCCCTGCTCGAGGTATTCACCGCGCCGCGCCTCGATTGCGGCATTCTGGGCGGTCCAGAACGCGGGTGCGTCAGCGAAATAGCTGTCTTCGCCGAACAGGTCGGCGACGGTCGCGAGGCCGCTGGTGCTTACGTCGAACAGCGCATGCCCGGCCGGGATCGACTGGCCCGCGAACAGCCAGCCCTTGAGATTGAAACCTCTGGGGGCATAGGCTTCGGGATCATCGAGCAGCGCCAGCCATGCCTTCTGCTGGCTCTTGGAGGCGAGGGTGAGGTGGCGCACCGTGCCTGCGTCGATCTCCTCGCGGCGGTAGAGGTCGCGGATGCGCGGCAGGAGATTGCCGAGCGCGAGGATGCGCTTCACCGCAAGATCGGGCAGACCGAAGGTCGCGGCGATGTCGGCGGGCTTGCGCCCCTCCTTCACCAGCCGGATGAAGCATTCCCAGCGCGACACCTCGTCGGGGTCGAGCCGGGCGCTGTTCTCGATCAGCGAGGCCTCGATGGCGTCGGCATCATCGCCGTCTTCAAGAATGGCGCACGGCAGTTGCGCGGGCTCGTGGCCCGGCTGTCCGGTGCATTCCTGTTCTATGATCTGCGCGGCATGAAAGCGCCGCGCCCCGGCGAGGATTTCGTGATGGCCGGTTTCGCCCTCGGCTCCGCTGCAGGGCCGCACGATAATGGGCTGGAGGACGCCCCGCGCCCTGACGGTGGGCAGGATGTCGGAGACATCGGGGGCCTTGCGGGCATAGCGCATGTTGAGCCTGCTCACACAAAGCTTGTCGAGATGGACAAAAGCGAGTTTCATAAGCCTTACTCCTAGTGAGGGGCCGGTCCGTCCTTCAGGTGGAATGGTCGGGCGGACCGGCTTTTGGGATGGCGGCGAACGGCCGCCCGCGTCATCCGCGTTTCAGCGGAATTTCAGGGATGGAACCGAAGGCGCGTTCCATCTGGTCGAGGTAGGCCTGCGCCGCGCCGATCGATCCGAGCAGGCGCGAGACTTCGGTCCATCGCGACATACGCTGGCGGGTACGAAACATGCGGTCGCGCTCGATCCCCATCCCGAAGGGCAGATGGATGCCCGCCACTTCGCGCAGGCTGAAACAGCCCAGTTCCGGGCACCCGAAACCGAGATCGGCGAGACCGAACAGAGTGTCCCCATCCGGATAGAGTTCGCTGACCAGCCACGTGCCGGGCCCGAGCGGATTGAACAGCCGAACCAGTGGATAGGGATCGAAAGCGGGATGCCGCGCGCTCATGCGGGCATTGGCCAGCAGCATCCGGGACGCTGTGCGGGAGAGCAGGCTCATGCGGGCACCCTCCCCCCGGCACTCTCAGCACATTGCGCACCTGCGCCCGCGTTTCCGCCAGCGCTCGCGGCGGCATGCCGGGCAAGCAGCCAGTCGGCGGCCTTGCTGGCCTGACTGGCCGCCTTGAAGATCGCGCGGGAATCCTCGCGCACTACTTCCAGCCATGCGCCGATATAATCGGCATGACGCACGGTCGGGACGATGCCGAGCGCAGCGCACAGGAAAGCCGAACCCATTTCCGCGCAGAGTTCCTCGCGGGCGTAGTCCTTCGAGCCGAACGAATTGATCAGCTTGCGGTTCAGGCGCGAGGGATGGCCGACCGCGTGCGTCAATTCGTGCAGGCAGGTCCGGTAATAATTGATCTGGTCGTGGAACGCGGGCTGCGGCGGAACCTGTACGTAGTCCGGGCCCGGCGCATAGAATGCCT
Source organism: Novosphingobium resinovorum (assembly GCF_001742225.1). Classification (NCBI taxonomy): domain Bacteria; kingdom Pseudomonadati; phylum Pseudomonadota; class Alphaproteobacteria; order Sphingomonadales; family Sphingomonadaceae; genus Novosphingobium; species Novosphingobium resinovorum. Next base: position 816,102 of record NZ_CP017077.1, read on the forward strand.
TGTCCCCGCCGATCCGGAAATCCACGCCGCTCGCGGTAATGACCTCTTCGGCAAGCGGGATGATCTCGCGCTCGGGCAGCGGTGCGGGATCGTACGCCATCTCACCGGGCAGACCATCGCACTGCGCGACATTGAAGACGGTGAAGCGCTTGAGGAACGGCACCGCGCGCGCCTCGCCGCCCGCTGCCTCCACCCTTGCCCTCTCGGTCTCGGGCACGAAGCGATCGGCATAGACCACCATGGTCCCCTGCTCGCCCTTGCGGACATGCCCGCCTGCTTCCAGCGCCTGCCGGAAGGTCAGCCAGCGCTGCGAGGAATAGCCGCCCGCGATCCCCTCTCCCCACAGGAGCAGGATGTTGATCCCGGAGTACTGCCGCCCGGTCAGAGCATTGCGAGGAAGCGCCGGGCAGCCCGGCACTCCATCCACCCTGCCCCAAGGCTGCACCCACGGCAGCCGCCCTTCCTCAAGCTGGGCGATGATCTTGGCTGTGACCGTATCGTAGAGATTGGACCGCTCGGCCTGTGGCGACACACAGCGGGATGCCTTGCGCTGCCTGCCGCCAGCGCTGCGCGGGGAACGGGAAACCATGCCTTGCCTCCTGACACCGCCCCAATCCAGAATTGGTCCCCCGCAGGAGCGGGGGGGGGCGGCGAGGAGACGCACAGGGTCCGCGCACGAGCGGTTCATGCACCCGAAGGGCCGCAACGCACGTGGAGGAATGCCGGCCTGCCGGCATTTGCATGGGCCGCGCGCGGGCCCAGGACGGCGACGAAAGCCCACCTCCGCTCGAAGGGAAGGACCAACGCCCAACGCCGCGCCGCGCAGCGCGCGCCTGTATCAGGTAGGCCATGCCTGCCGCACGCGCCCGCGATCGAAACCGGATGGCCGAGACCTGTCTTGCAGGGCTCGGCGGCGCTGGCCTGCAAGGTCGGCGACGTGAGAGCGCGCTCGCACAGCGAGGCGCCCCTCCGGGTCTCTCGGTTCTCAAGGGATCGCTACGATCACACAAGGCCGCAGGGATCAGATGGGGGTGAACCTTCGGGATTGTCATCGTAGCTGGTTCCATCTCGGCTGGCACGATGACGCGATGGCGTGCATGGGATCGAGCATGATCGCCATTCCCCTTCTGCTCGCCTCCGGCCTTTGCATCGCGACGGTGCATGACGGCGACACCATTCGGCTCTGCACCGGCGAGAAGGTGCGCCTCCAGTCGATCGACGCGCCAGAGGTGAAGGACTCGCCTCGGTGCGAGCCAGCCCAGCGGCGGCGCCTCGCCGGCTCGAAGAATCCAGCCTGGTGCGATTTTGCGAAAGGTGCGGCCAGCCGGGACGCCCTGCAGTCGTTCCTGCTGACGGGGCGCGTTTCCATCGAGCGCTTCGGGAAGGACCGCTATGGCCGCACGCTGGCAAATATCTATGTCAACGACCGCGACGCGGGCGAATACCTGATCAGGCGAGGGTTGGCGCGGCGCTGGGGCGAGTAACCGAGGACGGCTGCCTGTCCTTACCCTCGATATGAACTCATATCAGGTCCGAGGAAGCGATACTGCCTGACGATGTTCTCGATTTCCGGGTGGCAGAGGCACGAAATCTGTACGCCGATACAAATCGGGTGTCGCGGCCGAGGGAGACGGGCTGCACTGCACTTCGCGGCTATCGCAGGCTTGCACTTCAGCTGCGTCTCGTGTCCACAGCGACACGTAACCGCGATGTCATAGCCCCATTTCGAGTAGTCCAAGACCGTCTCGAACCGTTTCGTTACCATGACCTGCCCGTACCGGATTGCAGAACAAATATGGAACATATAACATTGTGTCATTCCACCAAGGAGTGATTCTGCGATGCCTGCACTATCGAAGATGGATGGTCCGCTTGACCTCGGAGGCTATGAGACCAGTTCGAAATCCTTGCCTTTCGGGCGCTGGATACTGGAACAGAGCGAGCGAGGCGGCTTCATTGGCCAACTCGCCTCGATCGCCAGATCGGATCGTGGGTTCCCGAAGGACGGCACCCCCGAGGCGGTCCGCAAGCGCCTGGGAGACACGGGCGCAGATCCAGAAATGTTCGAAGCGGTCGACGACGCCGAGATGGATTGGGTATCCTGGTGACCGGCCCGATAGCCGACGATGTCTTAATCGCGCTGGCTCAGCACCGCTTCGACCAAGCCGATAGGGCCGACGCCACGCAGGAGGACTGCCGCCAGCTTCGTGACATTTTTTCCGCCGTTCTGCAGCGCCTGCGGGAGAAGGTGGAGATCACGCGCGATCTTGTCTGCATCGGGTAAAGCGACCTGTCTGATGCGGCGAGGATCGCACGGTTGGCCAACACCGAGCCGAAACAGGACGATCAACTGCAGCTATCCCTTACGCATTTTTGAGCATCCGCCGATCGTCGCGTGAACCACGTAAACCAGGCGGATCCCCCCAGACGTTCCTATCCTGAGGAACAAGTCATGGTTGACGTGAAAACCTGGGCCCGGCGCACGTTCCGCAAGCTAGCGCTGGGCCACTTTATCGGGATCGAGACCATCAAGGTTTGGATACTGCGTAGGGGGAGAATATTTTCAGGTCGCAGAAACCGCTCTCGCCGGTCTGTCTATCATCATCGTAAAGGTGGGGGTGGGACGGGCCATGGAGGTATTTATACGGCGCGCGCGCAGGCCAGCGCGTGATCATCCGTAAAAATCCACGCCTTCCACTGCAGCACTCTTAGCGCTATTCGGCTCCGATTTTGGGGGTGATATGGCGAAACAGTATAAGTCGAAACTTCTGTTCAACGTTGAAGACGGTCGCGATCACAAGTCAGCGATCACCGGGTTGTTCGAGAAGGCGCGTTCCTTTGAATGCATGGTGGCGTTCGCCAAGATGTCCGCATGGAAGGACTTCAAGACGGTTCTCAAAACAGCGCTTGCGCGAGGTATGCGCGCCCGAATGGGGATCGGCCTCGACTTCTATCACACCGACCCTACGCTTCTTATCGAACTCTGGAAAATCGCCTCAAAGCCCGGCAGCCTGTTGGAATTGTTCGTCAGCGATGCTGATGAAACGTTCCATCCGAAAATCTATGCATTCCGTTACCCAAATGGTTGCAAACTGCTCGTGGGCTCCGCGAACTTCACTAAGGGCGGGCTTTCTGGGAACTACGAGGCCTCCATCCTTATCGACGATGCGACATCCGAGATGATGCCTTCTGTCACCGGACATTTCGACCAACTCATCGATGACGAGGTGCTAATACCCGCGACCAAGGAAGTTATTGACCGGTACGCATACGAGCATGAGGTCTTTACCGCAGCGATGCGGCTAGCAAAGAGGAAGGCCAAAAACACAGTATTCTCGACCGGGAATTCATTCTACACCTTGACCGAGTTCCTCAAGATGATGAGGGAGGGTTCACCCAACTCTCGCTTCGATAGCGATATGGCCATCAGGCGTGAAACTCGGGCGACCGCTAGAACTCACCTTATGGAGATGGCTGCTTGGCCGAATGATCCGGCTCAGCAATTTCCGCAGCGCTACGATGCACTGATTTCAGCATTCCATTCGGGCGGCCTCAAGCGCGGAAAGTCCTTCGTCGCAGCCTTCCCTGCCGAGTTCTCCGCTGCCGTGACTGAGATCGTCAACAATGCCGAAGTCGAACCACGACAAGCCTTCGAAATCCTGCTGACCCATTTCAAGGGTATCAAGGGCGCAGGCATAAACCTGCTGACAGAAATTCTACACTCACTGGACAATGAGCGGTTCGCTGTGATGAACCAAAACTCAGTCTCCGGGCTTCGTATCGCTGGATTTCAGGAATTCCCGCCTCGGCCTGCGAAGGACAATGTGAGCCCTGACCTCTATCAGTTATATTGTGATCGGGCGAAGGAAGTGCGTAACAAGCTCCACTTGTCGAGTTTCACTGAACTCGATGCCCTATTCAACTTCGTTTACTGGCATGATGATCGTCAGGAAGACGAGGAAGAAGACGACCAAGGCTGATCAATTTCTGGTAGCGCGAGGGGTGTAGCGCCCCTCGCCAACTCATTGTACGCTCTGTGGTCATTTCCCACCAACTCGGCTCCAATTCTTCCCTCTGGCGTACTTGTTCGCATCGTCATCGCCTCATAGGCAGGACGCTGGAATACGTTCGCGATCTTCGTTCGAATGGGGAGACTGCCAAGATGCGGAACCGGCATTTTAACATGCCTCTACCCGGGCGGGTTCAACGGGTGGCGGCAACACAAGCTTGGAAACGCTCGGCGGGCCGGTCCCCGGAAGCGGAATGACTGCCTTACAATAATTTAATCGGGAAAGCTGCCGGCCGGCAGACGCCCCGTTGCAGACATTCCATCTTCGGTTATCTTCAAGCCATGCCGCATCGTGAGCGATCCCAATTTTACTTCGCAGCCGTATCCGCTGTCGCCGTTGCATTGACAGTCAGCTGCGCGAAAAACGGTGCAGGTTGTGACGTAAGAGGTTTGGCTCTTGATAAAACTAGCCAGCTTTATTCAATGGATATTGAAAAGCTAAAAGTCGTTAAAGACGAAGCCTTCAAAGAAAGTCGGTATGTTTCAGTAGCGTTTCGGAATGAAAACGACAGCGATTACGCTGGATCGTTGTTGGATATAGACCCTCGACTTTGTAGAATTAAGGGATTTCAGACCCAAGAGGGTCTTTCATTGTCTTTTATGCCGGATTTAGGGCGTGGTCCACCGCAACGGTGATCCTTCACAAGGCGGACTGGCAATGGCAGGGAACCACCCCTCCCGGTCATCAGGAGCCGCAAAGCCGGTCGCCGGAACCGGAATGGCAGCCTTACAAGATTTTAATCGGCAAGCGGTCCAGCGGCTGCCGCCCCCATTTCTGCCATTCCTAATGTCATTAAGAAATGACCCCGAGTGGCCGTTTGCAGTCCTTCCGGTTTATAGACCGCATTAAGCAAAGCTGCCATCGCATAATCAGCAACTAGGCGGATGGTGGCTCGGACGTTCTCTTGCATGTAACCTGATGATTTGCAGATGCATGCGCTTGGATCGCATCACTAACAGCGTCTCCCAAGCTGCGATGCAATGCAGGCTCTCGACAATCAGAACCGGAACTGCTGCCACACCCCGATGTAGTCCGAGCTTGTGCCGCCGCCGGCCTTGAAGGCCTCGCTGGCGATCCAGCGGGTGAAGAAGAAGCGGTAGCTGAGGTTCTTGGTGACGATCCAGTCGGCCTGCAGGTTGTAGCCGGTGCCGACGTAGGACGAACCGACCGGCCGGATGCCCGGATAGTTGGTCGGCCCCGCATAAGTCGCGTCGTTCTTGGTCTCGCGCCAGAAGAATTCCGGTCCGGCCACCAGCGTCAGCGACTTGGCGGGCTTGAGCGTCAGGTTGGGGTAGAGATCGATGATGTTCGAGAAGTTGAGGTAGCCCGCGTCCCCGAACAGAGGCAGCCGCGGCGCGGGCGGTGCGAATGTGCCCAGCGTGCCGTTGTTAGCCTTGCCGTCGCCGGTGAAGGCATCGAAGCGCACGCCCACGCGGGGCTTGAGCGGTGTCGTCGCGGGAAGGCTATAGCCGAGGTCGCTGTTGAAGCCCCAGGCGCGGATGCGATCTCCAGCGAAGCTGCCAGTCTGGTACGTGCCCTCCGCATCGTAGTCCCACGCGCCGCTCTTGCCGGTGACGTGGACGCCCCAGCTCCGGCGGTGCTCCTCGCCGGTCAGCAACGCGAATTTTGCGACCTTGTTGAAGACGTCGTAGTGGTAGACGTCGATCTGCGTGTCGGGGAGCAGCAGGCCCTTGGCGGCCGACACCGTCACGCCGTTGAAGTGGCGGTCGGGGTTGGCCTTGTCGTCGAACGAGCCGGTCAGCAGTTGCATGGGCCGCACCGCGAAGGCATCGATCCGCAGCTTGTGCTTGAGGATGAACGTGCCACGCAGGCCCTGATAGGTGAAGCGGACATTGGTGCCGTCGCGCAGGCCCACCAGCTTGCCGTTGCCCAGCGGCATCTCGAAGCGGCCCGGGCGCAGGGTGACGAGCGCGTCCTCGCCGATCGGGATCGTCACGTCGGCGAAGATCTGCTGGAATTCCAGCTTGTCGCGGTTGGGCGGCGTGGCCCGGGTCGCGTCGTACTCCTTGTTGTGCCCGAGTTCGGAGAAGATGTGCACGTAGGGCGTCAGGTGCAGGTCGGTGACCAGGCGCAGGCGCTGGCCAAGGTTCCTGTTGCCGTCGTCCGCGCTCGCCCCGAGGTTCTGGTGCGTCCAGTTCTGGTAGTAATAGCGCATCTCGCCGCCGACCGAGAGATAGAGGTCGTCGGGCCCCAGCGGGATGTAACGCAGGCGCTCGACCGGGTTCTTGCGGCGATATTCGGGATCGTTGGCGGCGGTCCAATCCTCGGTCCAGCGCAGGCTCTGGGGTACGCCGGACTTGGCGGGAATGCCGCCGGGAACGGGCTCGGGCACCGGCGGCGCAAGCGGCTCGGGCGCGGGGCCGACTTGCGCGGACGCCAGGCCCGGAAGGCTGCAGGCCAATGCCGCGCCGAGCAGGAAGCGCGCGGGCGAGCGGGTAAAACGGTGACGAGCGGGCATGACATGACTCCCCGGTGGCCGGTGCCTTGCCGCACCGGCCTGATCGTGTTGTTGGGTTGGGCGGAAAAACGCCGGCGCGGCGCGCCTCAGGCGATGGCGCTTTCCCGATAACGCAGCATCATCAGCACGATCCCGGCGACCAGCGTACCCAGCGCCATGATCGTGGCGACCGGTCCCAGCGACCAGCCCGCCGTGAACAGCAGCCCGGCGAGGACCGGGCCAAGTGCCGCACCCGCCCGGCCGACGCCGATGACGAGGCCGGTCCCGCCCGCGCGCAAGTGCGCCGGGAAGCACTGGGCGATCACCGCATAGAGTCCCGCCGTCGCGCCATTGGTGAAGAAGCCGCCGATGCCGGCCATGATCGATAGCGTGGCGATCGTCGTAGGCCAGTAGCCGAACACGCAGATCGCCACCGCGCCGCAGCACATCGCGCCCGCCACCAGCGGGCGCACGCCGACGCGCTGGCTGGCAAGGCTCACGCTCAGCGATCCGAGCGCGCCGCCGACATTGGCCCAGACCAGCACGCCGCCGGCGGAGGCCGCGGCAAAGCCCATGTCGACGATGATCTTGGGGATCCACTTCACGAAGAAGTAGAAACTCATCATGTGGCCGAAGTAGACCAGCGTGAGCAACAGCGTCATCGTGCGCACGCCGGGGCCGAACAGCTGCGCGAGGCCGGGACCGGCGGGGCGCTCCTCGACCGGCGGAAGGTCAGCCAGCGGCGCGCGGCCCTGGCGCACCATCGTACGGTTGATCCTGTCCAGCGCATTGGCGGGACGCTTGTGCAGCAGGAAGGCGATCGTCTCGGGCACCAGCTTGATGACCAGCGGGATGAAGCACAGCGTCATCACCGCGCCGAACTCGAACACCGACTGCCAGCGCCCGGTGACTTCGAGCAGGACCGAGGCGATGCTGCCGCCGACGATCGCGCCGATAGGATAGCCGCCCGCCATGATCGCCACCGAAAGGTTGCGCCGCCGCGCGTTCGAACATTCGGCGACGATGGCGCCGGTCGCCGCCAGCATGCCGCCGATGCCGAGGCCGGTGAACAGCCGGAACAGCGATAGCGTGGTGACGTCCCCGGCGGTCGAGGCGAGCGCCATGCCCAGTCCCATGATCGCAAGGCAGACCAGGATGGTCGGGCGGCGACCGATGCGATCGGCGATGCTGCCCAGCACGAAGGCGCCGATGCCCATGCCGATCAGTTCCATCGACAGCACCGCGCCCAGCGCGGCGCGGGTGATCCCCCAGTCGCGGGCGATACCCGGCGATGCGAAGCTGATCGACAGGACATCGAATCCGTCGAGCGCGTTCAGGGCGGTCGCGACCGCCACGGTGAGCACTTGCCGATGGTGCATCGGCTCACGCGCGATTATGGCGCGGGGGTCTTCCATTGCTGTCTCCCCAGCCGCCGACATGCCGCGCTCGGGCGGCGGTCGGCGGCTGCTGTTGGTATCGTTGGGTTTTCTTGGGTGCCGTTGAGTGCCGCTGTGCGCTGCTCGGGTTCAGCCGCCAGCGGGGGCGGCAACTCCATAGGAGACCTGCTGATTCCGGGTCTTCTGGAAGTCCTCCAGCGACTGTCCGCGCATCGCCGCGTAGATCGCGGGATTGGGGACGCCGCTCATCGCGCCCAGCTTCTCCAGCAGGAAGAAGATCGCGCCGTAGTGGATCAGCCCCCGCCAGTCGCGCCTTCGGATGAGGTCGCGTTCGTGATCGGTAAGGTCGGCCTCCGCCAGCACCGCATCCTGATCGGCCTGGAACCGCGCCCGTGCCTCCGGCTCGATCAGACCGTGCAGGAACTTGTTGATTTTCCAGCCCCTTGCGCTGCGCTCGAGGGTGTAGGGATAAGTGCCTTCAAGCTCCTCGGCACCGGCAAGCTGCTGATCCATGCGCGCACGGTGTTCTATCGCGACCCGTTCCGGCATCGGCTCGGCGACGTTCTCGTAGATTGCGGTGGCGATCGCGCACATCGACGGCAGGTAATAGCTCTGATGAACCTTGCGTACCCGCGCAGACAGGGCCCCGCGCATCACCAGCCACATGATGACCTCGGAGCCTTCCATCCCACCGAGCCGGGCATAATCGGCATGGGTCAGGCGGGTCAGACAGACAGGATCGTTCTCCAGCAAGTCAAGGAACTGCTCGTCCCAGGGCGTGTTGTTGAAGCCGCAGCGCTCGCCATGGACCTGATGCGACAGGCCGCCGGTGGCGACGATGGCAACCTTGATGTCCTCAGGATAGCTTTCGATCGCGCGGCGCAGCGCCTGGCCCAGCTTCCAGCAGCGCAGCGCCGAGGGGATCGGGAACTGCAGCACGCCGACCTGCAGCGGCACGATCTGCGTCGGCCAGCCCTCTCCATCATGTTCCATCAGCACCGAGAGCGGCGAGAATATGCCGTGGTCCAGCCCCTTGTTCCGGAACGTGCTCATATCGAATTCCTCGGCCATAAGCGACTGGACGATATGGCGTGACAGTTCGGCATGACCATCGATCGCGGGCATCGGACGCGGGCCGCCACCTTCGTCCGCCACAGGATAGCTGTCATCGACACCAAGGCAGAACGCGGAATAATGATCAAAGAAAAACGAGGTGATGTGATCGTTATAGATCATGAACATCACGTCGGGACGCTTCTCTTGGATCCATTCGCGGATCGGCTCGTAGGCATCGAAGATCGGCTTCCAGGCCGGGTCTGCCTGCTTGTTCGCGTCGAGCGCGAAACCGATTGTAGGCGTGTGCGAAGTGGCGATCGCGCCAATGATGGTGGCCATGGAATCCTCTGTCTTGCTCGCCACAATCCGACCATCCAACGGTCGTTATGCCCGAGCCGAGCTGGTCGTTAGCGCGCTTCGCCCATCGCCAGCTTATACATTATGCGACGAGCCATAAGCCCAGGCTTATCAGGCGCGAAACTGAGGTCGAACTGTTCCTCACCATCGGTACGGACCACTTCGTTGATCCACTCCAGCGCCTCGACGTCCTCGGAATAGGCCTGGGTGTGCGCCTCGAGCATGAAGGTATCGATGGCCTCGTCCTCGGGCAGGTAATCGCGCGAGTTGAACCACCAGTAATGGATCGAGTTGTTCGTCTCAGGGGTGAAGACGTGCGTGATATTGTAGCGGTAGAGGCCGGGCTTGCCTTCGTCCGGCTCGTGCACACGCACCCGCGCATAGGCGGTGTGCAGTGCGGGCGAAACGAAACGCGCTTCCGAAGTGCGATCCACGCGCTTGTCCATGATGTCTGCGGGCTTGCCGTAGACACCCGGAGGCGCACAGTTCAGCAGTTCGCGGCGGATCACCACTTGGTTGCTCTCGGTCGAGGCAGTCAGCTTCGAGCGGGCGTACTCGGGCGTGCCGACCGTGTCGGGGTGCAGGAACGGGAAATGCGTCTGGTCGATCAGGTTCTCGTGCATTCCGACATAATCGGCATTGATGTGGAAATCGCCGGTGACGGTGCCCCAGTTGGGGTCACTGAGCCACCAGGTGTCGGGGATCAGCGCCTCATCCGCGAGGTCCGGCGATCCCATCCAGATCCACGTCAGCGGACCGCGATCGGCGATCGGGAAGGTACGAACGGAGGCAGTCGCCGGGACATTGGCGAGTGCCGGCAACTTGGAACAGACACCATCGGTGCCGAATTCCATGCCATGATACCCGCAGACCAGCTTGTCGCCCAGCAGCTTGCCCCTGGCGAGCGGGAAGGAGCGGTGCGGGCAGCGGTTGCGCATCGCCACCGGCTGGCCATCGAGCGTGCGGTACAGCACGACATCGACGCCGAGGAACTTGCGCGCGAGCGGGGTGCGACCGATCTCGGTCGAACGCGCGCAGGCGTACCAGGTGTTGCGGATCAGCGGTGTCGTGTTGTTGGCGAAGGCGCCGGAATCGTGCGGCTCCATGGCCGCGAAGATGTCGTTGTCGCTGAGCTGGCGCTTAGGCGGCTGGGGGGCGATCGTAGCCATGGGTACGTCCTCTCCTTGGATCAAATGTCGAGTTCGAGCACGCGGCCGCGAATGCGCGAGCAGCAGATGGTCATCTGGCGCCCTTCGGCCTTGTCCTCGTCGCTGAAGAAATGGTCGCGGTGGTCGAGTTCGCCGTCGCAGGCGATGACCGCGGTGGTGCACAGCCCGCATTCGCCGCGACGGCAATCGGCGTACGTCTCCACACCCCGTGCTTCGAGCGCATCGAGGATGGTCATGCCTGCACCGATCGGGATCGTCATGCCATCCTTGAGGCGCACCTCGAAGCCCTCGTCCTCGGGACTGTGCGCGGCATTGAAGACTTCATAGCGGATGCGATCCGGCGCCCAGCCAAGCTCCGCCGCTGCCGCCACCAGCGCCTCGATCATCCCGCCGGGGCCGCAGACGTAGACCTGCGCACCTTCGGGCTGCTTCGCCAGCAGCGCCTTCAGGTCGGGAATGCCGTCGTACTCGGTCTGGACCACGGAAAGCCGATCGCCACATAGCGTTTCCAGCTCGTCGACATAGGCCATCGTCGCGCGCTCAAGGCCGACATAGACGGCGCTGAAATTCTCGTGACGGGCGTCGAGCGAGCGGGCCATCGCGAAGATCGGAGTGATGCCGATACCGCCCGCGATGAGCAGGGTCTTCGGCCGATGTCGCATCAGCCGAAACGCGTTGAGCGGCCGCGACACGCGCAAATGTGTGCCGACGACGAAGTTACCGTGAATGAAGGCCGAACCCCGCGCGCGATTCTCACGCTGAACCGCGATGCGCCAGAAAGGCTCGGGCGCGCTGCCCGCCGTCAGGGCACCGACCACCGAATAGTGCCGCAGGAAGCGGCCGTCTTCACCACCAAAGCGCAGCTCGATATGACTGCCCGCCTCGGCAGGAGGCAGGGCGCGACCATCCTGCGCGGCGATGAGAATTTCGGTGATCCGATCGGTCAGGGCACGACGGCCCACGACAATCGCATTCAGGTACTTGTCCTGCATGTCCTCTCCACTGCGACGGGTCGGACCATGCCGACGGTGCCGCTCCTTGCCTGTTGGCGGAGATAGAGCCTCCGCCCCCAGCGCGCTTATGCATTGTGAGGAAGATGCCTTGCATTATTCGTATAAAGCTCGCATCGTTCGGAAATGGTGGACCGTTCTCCCCTCATCTCCATCAAGCAGTTGCGGGCGATCGGCGCGGTTGCGGACAATGCGAGCCTGGTCCGGGCCAGCCGCCAACTCGCGATCAGCCAGAGCAGCCTGTCTCGACAGATCGATGATGCCGAGCGTGCGTTCGGTCGCACCCTGTTCCAGCGCGGGTGGAATGGCATGGAGCCGACCTCCGCGGGCATTGTGGTGATAACTCACGCACGCCGGATGATGGCACGGATCGTCCAGTGCGGTGAGGCGCTGGCAATCAACGGCGTGCGGACCGGCGATCTTGGCTATCATCTCACATGGTTCATCCTCGACGTGCTCGATGCGGTGCGCCACGCGGGCAGCGCCTCCGCCGCCGCGAACTCTCTGGGCATATCGCAACCTACCGTGAGCCGTACTCTGGCGCAGGCGGGAGCCGCGATCGGCCAGCCCCCATTCCTGCGCACTGCCACCGGGATGACGGCTACCTCCAGCGTGCCGGTCCTGTGTGCGCTTAGGGACGATCTGCATGTGGAACTGGCGACGATGACCGCCGCACTCGCGTCATTGGATGGCCAAGTGACCGGGCGCGTTGCAGTGGGCCTCCTGCCGTTTTCCGAACAGGGCATCGTCGTCGAGACCTTCGCCATCCTCACCCGGGACTATCCGCACCTGCAGCTTCAGGCCGTGACGGGCAGTTACACCGCGCTGACCGAAGCTCTTCGGCGCGGTGAGATCGACATGATACTCGGCCCCTTGCGCGGCGATGGCGCAATCGACTGGCTGCAGGAACATCCGCTGCTCGAAGAGCATCTGACGCTGCTCGTGCGCCCCAGACACCCTCTCGCCGATCGCCGTGCTGACTGCGCCGATCTGGTCGCCGCATCCTGGGTCGTCGGCCCGCATGGCACGCCGACGCGGCGGTTCTTCGAAGCCTTCTTTCTGGGGCGCGGCATGGCTCCTCCCGCCCAGATCTGCGAGATGGTCACGTTCCCATTGGCGGAGGACATGATCCGCCAGAGCGACGCCATCGGCCTGCTGACCTATTCTCGCAGACAGCGCGAAGCCCTCCGGAACAGATTGCAGACTTTGTCCTCGGACTTCCCCGATGCAGTGCGCCAGATCGGCATATCCATGCACAGATCGCGGCCTTCTTCGACACAACACGAACTGTTCCGGTCGGTCCTGATCAAAACGCTCGAAGGGGCAAAATAAGAACGCCCTACGACCATCGGCCGCAGGGCGTTCTACCGCTTCCCGGAGGAGGATGGGGAGCGGTTATTCCTGGTTCCTCGCGAAGGCCGCATCGAAGCGGACCTCGGGCCGCTTCCACAGCAGCGAGCGCACGAAGCCGACCGCCTCGGCAGCACCGTGCAGGCGGTCCATGCCGGCATCCTCCCACTCGATCGAAATCGGCCCGTCGTAGCCGATGGCGCGAAGAGCACGGAAGGAATCCTCCCAGGGCACGTCGCCATGCCCGGTCGAGACGAAGTCCCAGCCCCGGCGCGGATCGCCCCAAGCGAGGTGCGATCCCATCACGCCCGCACGCCCGTTCTTCGGGCGCAGGCGGGTGTCCTTGCAGTCGACGTGGTAGATGCGGTCCTTGAAATCCCAGATGAAGCCCACCGGATCGATGTTCTGCCACATCATATGCGAGGGATCCCAGTTGAACCCGAACGCCTTGCGGTGACCCAGCGCCTCCAATGCCTTTACGCTCGACCAGTAATCGTAGGCGATCTCGCTGGGGTGGACTTCGTGGGCGAAGCGCACGCCCTCCTCGTCGAACACATCGAGGATCGGGTTCCAGCGCCGTGCGAAGTCGGCATAGCCGTCCTCGATCACATCGTCCGGCACCGGCGGGAACCTCGCCACGTATTGCCAGATCTTCGAGCCGGTGAAGCCGACTACGGTATCGACGCCCAGCTTGCGCGCAACCTTGGCCGTAAGCTTCATCTCTTCGGCTGCGCGGGTGCGCACGCCCTCACCGTCGTCATCGCCCCAAACCTTGGGCCGCACGATCGCCTGATGGCGAAAATCGATGGGATCGTCGCATACCGCCTGCCCGGTCAGGTGGTTGGAAATCGCGTAGAGCTTCAACCCGTGCCGGTCGAGGATCTCGCGGCGCGAAGCGAGGTAAGCAGCGTCCTCGGCGGCTCGCCAGATGTCGAGGTGCTCGCCCGAACAGGCAAGTTCGATGCCGTCATACCCCCACTGCGCGGCGTATTCGGCTACTTGCTCCAGCGGAAGGTCGACCCACTGGCCGGTGAACAGGGTAACGGGAAGCGCGGCTTGCGTCATGATGGTCTTCCTCTGATCAGGCGGCGGGTACATCGACCCAGGATCGGGTATCTGCGGACTGGATCACCGCATCGATGATGCGCGCGGAGCGCAGCCCGTCGGCGAATGTCGGCAGGCCCGAAGGCACCTCTCCGCGCACGGCGGCATAAGTATCGGCCACGAAGTTCTCGAAGCACTGCGCGTAGCCCTGCGCATGGCCCGGCGGCAGGCTGGAAAGGCGGCGCGCATCGGCAGCGCCCGTACCCGGGCTGCGGAACAGTGTTTCGGCAGAATCCTCGGTGCCAAGCCAGACCGTCTCGGGGTTCTCCTGGTCGAAGACGGCGGACTTGTGCGCCCCGTCGAATTCGAACCACAGGCGGTTCTTGCGGCCCGCCGAGACTTGAGAGATCACCGCGCTACCCAGAACGCCCGAGGCTGTGCGGAACATAATGGTGGCAGCATCCTCTGTATCGACTTTGACCAATGGTCCCGCCGCAGCATCGCCCGAGAAGCTGGCCTGCGAAGCCGCCGGGCGTTCGGGCACAGTGATCGTCATCGCCGCCGTGACTGACGCGATCCGCTCGCCTGTGACGAATTCCATGAGGTCGCACCAGTGCGAGCCAATATCGGCGAAGGCTCGGCTGCGCCCGCCCTTGGCTGCATCAACGCGCCAACTGGTGGTGCCGGGCGAAAGCAGCCAGTCCTGAAGATAGCTGCCATGGAGAAGTTGCCATGCGCCGAACTCGCCCGCCTCGCGCCGCGCACGGATCTCGCGCACGAGCGGGTGGAAGCGGTAGACGAAGGGCACGGTGGCTATCCGGCCTGCCTCAGCCGCAAGGGTGTGCAGGTGCAGCGCCTCGTCGGTGCCGACGGCGAGCGGCTTCTCGCAGATCACATGCGCGCCGGCCGCCAACGCCGCCTCGACATGCACGGCGTGAAGGCTGTTGGGGCTGCAGACGTGGACCACATCGAGATCCAGTCTGGCAAGTTCCTCCAGCGATCCGATCGCCTGCGTGTCCCAACCTGCCGCCGCATCCGCTGATCGCGCAGGCGAGGATGCCATAACGCCGACAATCTCACCACCTCCCAGCAGGGCAGCACGGCGGTGAACCTCACCGATCATTCCGGCGCCCAGGATGGCTACCCGCAAAGCCCTGTGTGCAGCTACGCTCAAACGAATTCTCCTGTCATCCGGTCCCGCCTTCACCAAAGCTGCGCGAACGCGATGACGGCGGGATCGGGAACTTGTGCCTGCGTCTGCCAGGTCAGCGCGCCGGTCCTGGCATCGACCGCATAGGAGCGCACCACATGCGCCGAACGGTCCGCCACCAGCACGAAGCTGCCGGTAGGGTCGAACGTGAAGCTGCGCGCGGCAAGGCCGGGGTGGATGGAGCGGGCAAGCGGCACCGCGCCCTGCCACACCAGCCTCCCGTCCTCGAACGCGAACCACGCGAGCGAATCCTCGCCCCGATTGTTCACGTAGATGCGGCCGCTGTGATGGTGCACGCGCACCTCCGCAGGTTCGTTGATGCGGCCGGGATCGGTGACGATCGTTGAAATCCGGTCAAGCAAAGTAAACGCGCCGGTTTCGGGATCGAATGCCAGGGCCGCCAACTCCGAGGCGAACTCCAGCGTGGCAAAGGCCAGCCTACCCGACGGATCGAAGGCGACATGCCGCGCCCCGGTTTCTGGCTCCATCTGCAGCGTGGAGACAAGCTCCAGCCGATCACCCAGGCGGAATGTGTGGATGCGGTCGGTGCCCTTGTCGCAGACGAGCACGAAGCGACCGGAGGGATCGATCACCGCGCAGTGCGCATGTGGACTGGACTGCGCATGACCGCCGTTCTGAGGGGAAAAATTCGGATCCTTGCCCTGCCCTTCGAAGACATGCAGATCGCGCAGCGCACCGATGCTGCCATCAGTTTCGAGGCCATAGAGCAACACCGTCGAATCGTCGTAGACGTATTCGGTCGACCACGATCCATCCGGCAGGCAGCGCACCTTCTCGACATGCTGGAAATCGCCATGGTTGGCACAGACCAGCGAGCGCGAGACGGCATCGTAGTCAAGGAACGTCGGCCTCGGCCCCGGCGCCAGCTGCGTATTCAGTAAGGTGAGTTCGCCCGTCACGCCGTCGACGCCAAAGGCATGGACGGCGGCAGGCGGCTCGACCGGCCCGCGCCCATCGGTCTTGCGCTCGTCCACAGCATAGAGTGTGCGCGTCTGCGGCGCATAGACGAGATAGCCCGCTTCCTTCGGTTCACTGACGCGCGACAGCTGCGTCAAGCTGCTGCCGTCGGGCGCGGCATCGAAGGCATAGATGCCGCCCCCGGCTGCGCCAGGCGCGCAGCCATAGGAACCAACGTAAGCGACGAGGCGTGGGCCTTGCGTCATGCTGCGATCAGGCGCCGCAGCATTTCGTGGTGACGGCGGACCTGATCCACTTCGTCCATCATCTCGGCGCGGCTGCGGTCCTGCGAATAGCGCTGACCTTCATATTCGGTGTTGATGTAGCCCTCGTACCCACCGTCCTTGAGTGCCTTGATCGCGCCTTCGTAGTCAATCGCAAGGTCGTGATACTCGCCCGGACGACCGGGAATTTCAGACATGTTGTTGAACTTGCCGTGGCAGCTGACGACGTGGCCGGTCAGCTGGCGCATCGTGTCGAACGAGGTATGCGACTGCATGATCGCCTCGGCCACAACGATGTAGTCAAGCTCGCTGGGCTGCGGTACGCGTTCGTCGGCAAAGGCGCGCAGGGCCTCGAACGGGCCCTTAAGAGCGGGGATGCTTTCGCCGGTGGTGAAGAAGCGCTTGAACTCGCTACGCAGGTTGCCGGCGGTCTGCCTGGCGATGTCGGCGAAATCGAAGGGCCCCTGCCCTGCGCGCAGCAGTGCGGAGAGTTCGACCGCGGCATCGCTGGCATTGCGCTTAGCGCCGCGCCGCTCGTACTGGGCAAGCAGGACTTCGGTGGGGCGAAAGCCGAAGATGCCGAAGTCCGGGACGATGCCGATGGCGTTCGTCGCATGCTTCTCGGCATAGTCGATGATCTCGGTCACCTGCTGGCCTTCGAGCGCCATCGGCTGGTGGACTTCCTTGCCAAGCCGCATGCCGAGCCGTTCGATCTCGGGCAGCGCCCTGACCATCACGTCGAGCGGGCAGGTGGACAGCACGCGCACGTTGGCGAAGCCGAGACGGTGGGCAAGGCGGATATCGTGCCGCAGGCGCTCGGCCACTTCCTCGTGGTCCATCACGTGGTCGCGGAACTGGAGGACGTCGAACGAGACGTCCATCGTCACCGGCACGGTGCCGTACTTGTCCATCCAGCCGAACCACTGGGCCACGAAGGCCTCGCCGGGATCGGGATAGCGCAAGGACATCTCGTCGACGATCTCGATGCCGTCGGCGCCGGGCAGGTTCTCACCCACTTCGCGGATCTGGTCCTCCAGCGTCAGCTCCTTGAAGAAGTGCGACTGCTGGTAGCTGTAGAGCGAAACACCGGTCTTCATGTCAGGCCTCCGCCGTTTCGTTGAGCGTCAGGGTGTAGGTCACGATATGCGGGGTCTTGTCCGAACCCGCGCCGGTGCCGGGTGTCGGCGGCGCCTTCACCCATTCCTCGTCGGTCGGCAGGTAGCCGTAGGCGGCGATAACGCATTGCTGGAAGCGCACGACGTGCTCTCCGGCGGCCAGGCCACCGGGCGCGCAGATGTGGAGGATCGCCTCGTCGTCGTAGTCCCAGTGTTCGTGAACGGCGTTGCGGATCTCATCGAAATCGCGCGGGGGCTTGCCATTGACCTCGAAGGTCTGGGCCTCGCGCGGGTAGAGCACGCCATCCACTTCGAGGAAGTAGCCGGTGTGGAGCGAGAGATAGACGCCCCGGTAATTGGCGATGCGCACCGCCAGCTGGAAGCCGACGACTTCGCCGTCAACCACGTCGTTGCGCAGGCTGTCTGCCCTTACGAGATAGTTATCGAACATATGCCTGTCCTGTCCGGTTGATCCTGGTTGCCATCAGTCCTGCTCGCGCCGGTAGAGCGCCAGCCACGCCACGCAGGTGACGATCGCCATGCCGATCGGCCCCACCCAAAGCGGCGCCCAGGCCGACGGTCCCTGCGCGGCGGCGGGTACGACGAGTGCGCCGTAGATCGCCCCCGAAGCGGCCGAACCGATCGCCGCGCCGAAGCCCGAGACCATCAGGATCAGCCAGCCCTGCGCCTGCGCGGCGAGCTGCGGGGGAGCGACGCGGGCGATGAACATCGCGGCGACGACGATGAAATAATCGTTGCAGATGCCGTGCAGCGCCACCGCGCCGATCGCGTAGGCGCTGTTACCGCCGCCTGCGAGCAGAAGCAGTGCGAAGCGAACGCTCCACATCAGCATGCCGAAGAACAGCGCCCACTTCATCCCGATGCGCGCCAGAACCCAGGGGATCGTGCCGATGAACACGACTTCCGAGATCGGTCCCAGCGCCAGCACGCCTGCGACGTTGGTGATGCCCAGCACCGCCAGATAGGGCGAGGCGAAGCTGTTGTAGACGCCCAGCGAGATCGAGGTCAGCAGCGTGCAGAACATCAGAGCGGCGAACGTACGGTTGCGGAACAGCACCAGCGCCTTGACGCCGATGAGGTCGCCCAGCGAAAATCGCGCGCCCTTGGCCGGCGGCGGCGTGCGCGGCAGCGTGAACGAGGCGAGTGCAGTTATCACGGCGAAGGCGGCGGCGAAGTAGAACACGCCGGTCGAGGCCGACAGCCCCAGCCAGCCGACCGCCAGTCCCGCCACGACCCAGCCACCGGGCCCGAACAGGCGCACGTAGGGAAAATGCTGCTGGTTATCGCCCAGCAGAGTCAGCGAGATCGAGTTGATGAGGCCCAGCGTCGGCTGGAACGTGCACATGTAGGCGAAGATCAGCGCCAGCGTCAGGTTCGCGTCATGCGCCGCGATAGCATGCGGCAGCATGACCAGCAACACGGCGCCGGCCACGTGCGCCAGCGCCAGTACGTTGCGCGGCGCCAGGAAGCGGTCGCCCAGCGCGCCCAGGAACAGCGGTGCGATGATCGCGGCAATGGCACTGACGAGATAGGCGATGCCGATGATGGCATCCAGCCCGTTGCTCGCCAGCACCAGCCCGAGCGTGGCGAACCACGCGCCGAACACGATGAACTCGACCAGCGTGACGAGGCTGAGGCGCGCGATCAGGAAGGACGGCCCTTCGATCTCCCCATAGCCTGCCGGGCGTAGCTCGGTGCGTGATCCGCTGATGATACCTGGCATCTCTCTTCGCTCCTCGCGGGCCGGCCTTCAGGCCTGTCCCTTTGTCAGTTCCTCGGCCACCTTGCGGCAGGCGCGCAAGGTCAGCGCCATGATCGTCAGGGTCGTTCCGCTGGTGCCGCCGGTCATGAAGCTGCTGGCGTCGGTGACGAACACGTTCGGCGCATCCCAGACCTGATTATGCGCATTGAGCACCGACGTCGCCGGATCGGTGCCCATGCGCGCGCCGCCGCTTTCATGGATCGCCGCGCCCATCGCCATCGATTTGGCGAAATTCATGCGCACGATCGTCCGGCTGAAGATGTCGGCATCGGGGAATACGCCGCGTCCGTGCTCCTCAAGACCCAGCGCATTGCCGACGAACTCGGTGGCAAGCCCGGCGTTTTCCGCCATCTCGTAGATCGCGCGCGATTGTGCGCGTAGCACCTTGAGATCGTTTTCGCCCATCTTGCAGCGGATGTGCGGGATCGGCACGCCCCAGGCGTCCTTGCGCGAGGGGTTGAGGGTGATGCGGTTGTCGGCATCGGGCAGCATCTCGCCAAAGCCCATGATACCGAACTTGGCGGCCTTGTCGGCAGGCGAGAACAGGCGCCCCACGGTGCCCTGATAGCCGTAGCCGCGCAGGAATTCGGAGTTGGTCTGGGCCGTCACGTTCTCCCAGCGCGGTATGTAGACGCCGCCGCCCACGCCGTAGAACGGATCGGCGGGAACCGTGTCGTCCGCTTCCCAGCCCTTGCGTCCCGGCACGGTGCCCATGATGATGCACGGCACCTGGTCCATGAAGTAGCGCCCCAGATTGCCCGAGTTGTTGCCCAGGCCTTCGGGGTGTTTTCCACCCGCCGAGTTGAACAGCAACCGCACCGACTCGATCGCCGAGGCGCAGACCATGACAGCGCCGGCATGGACAGTGTGGACCTGCTTCGTCTCGCGATCGACGAACTCCGCGCCGGTCGCGCGGCCAGTGGCGGGATCGGTGAGTATCCGCCGCGCCACCGCGTCCGAACGGACCGTCAGCTTGCCCGTCTCCTGCGCCTTCAGAATCGGCACCGGCACGCGCCTGATGTTGGGCGGCATGTAGCGCCACGACGTCGCCTTGCGGCCGGGCCAGTGGCTTTCGGTGGCCAGCTTGAAGTCGCGTTCGGCGGCGGTCAGCTTCGAAGGGCCGGCGAATTTCCCGTCCGGGATGCTGGCGATGCCTTCCGAGCAGCCACGCACGCCCAGCGTTTCCTCCGCACGAGCATAGTAGGGTTCAAGATCGGCGTAGGAGATCGGCCAGTCCTCGCCGTAGCCGTCGCGGCTTGCGGCCTTGAAATCGCCGTCCGACCAGCGCAACAGCACCCGGCCGAAAGTATGCAGGCGCCCGCCCAGCTGCTTGCCGCGGATCCACAGGAACGGCGCATCCTTGTCGGTAGTATAGGGGTGATCGCTGTCCTTGACGAACAGGTGGCGCATCTGCTGCGCATAGAGCGCCACGCGCGATTGCAGGGGCTGGCCGGTGAACGATGCGCGAATGCGCGCCCACAGCTGTACGCCCTTTTCTTTCGGACCGGAGAGGTTGGTGGGAAAATCGTCCGCCGTGATCGCGCGGCCCGCTTCCAGCAGCAGCACTTCGAGACCCTGCTCAGTCAGCCCCATCGCCGCAAAGCTGCCCGCCGCGCCCGAGCCCACCACGATGACGTCGTACTGCTTGTTCATGAGGTGGTCTTGTCCAATAGCGGTTGGCGCTCGCAGGCCTGCCCTGCGAGCGCCGTCGGGAGGGATCAGAACTTGACGCCGCCGCGCACGCCGAACTGGCGCGGGTCGGTCAGGGTGAACGACTGGAGTTCGTAGGTGCCCAGCAGGCGCTTGTTCTCCAGGTTCTTGACGAACGCCTGCACGTACCAGCGATCTTCCGGCGCGAAGTAGCCGACCTGGATGTCCGTGCGGGTGTAGGAGTCCTGCTTGATCTGGTTGGCGGTGTTGTTGTCGGTGACGATGTAGGAGCTGGAGAACTTCAGCGCAGCGCTGCCCGAGATGCGCCCGCCATTGGCCAGCGGCACGTCCTGCGTCACGCCGACACGGCCGGACCACTTGGGCGAACGATCGAGCGGGGTGCCCTCGAAGTTGATGCTCTGGTCGCTCTCCAGCGGACGGAATTCGCCGTAGGTCGCGTCCAGATAGGCCAGCGAGTAGTCGATGCGGGTATTGGCGCCGAGGCGGTAGTTGCCCTCCAGCTCGATGCCCTGAACCTTGGCCTTGGGCACGTTGAGCGTCACCGCGCCGCCGGTGGTCTTGACCAGGCCCTGCTGCAGGTCGCGATAGTCGTAATAGAAGCCGGTCAGGCTGAAGTAGAGCGAACGGCCCAGCGTGGTGCCCTTCACGCCCGCCTCGTAGGAGATGATGCGCTCGGGCTTGTAGTAGAACGGCACGCTGCTGACGTCGTTGGGCGTGCCGTCGTTGAAGCCGCCCGCCTTGTAGCCCGAAGTCACGCCCGCGTAGGCAAGGATCGTCGGCGTCAGGTCCGCCTCGACGCTGCCCTTCCAGGTCACGCGCGAACCGGAAATGCCACCGCCCGGATAATGACCGCTGTAGTCCGACGGGAACGTCAGGCCGAGCCCATTGAGCGTGAAATACTGCGTGCCGGTGCGGTCCTTGCTGTCCTTGGTCCAGCGCACGCCGCCGGTGACGCGCACGCCGGGGACGACCTCGTAGGTCGCCTGACCGAAGCCCGCGTAGGACTTCGCCGAAGCGTTCAGGTCGTAGCTGAGCGTGAAGCCCTGGTTGACGAAGTCCAGTTCAGGGGCGGTGTAGGTCTTCTCGTGGAAGTAGTAGGCACCCACGACCCACGAGAGCGGCCCGCTGCCCTGCGAGGCAAGGCGCAGTTCGTGCGAGTCCTGCTGGTGGTTCTGGAACGACGTGAACGCGCCATTGACCTGGCTGGAATCGGAGGGGATGTCGTTGCGCACGGTCAGTTCGCGCCAGGTCGACTTACGCCAGCCGAACAGATAGGTCAGCTTGGCGAAGCCGAGGTCGGAATTCAGCTCGGCCGTGACGCCGCCCGAATTGAAGCGGCTGTAGGTGTCCATCCCGGGGTTCTGGTAGCGCAGGCTGTGATCGTCGTTCTGCGCGACCGCCCGGTCGAGCGCGACGCGCGCCTGGCCGTTGGTGTCCGACTGTTCGTAATCGCCCGAGACGAACAGCGTGGTCGCGCTGCCGATATCGAACAGCAGGCTGGCGCGCAGACCGAAGTCGTTCTGGTCATCCAGCTTGTCGTGGCCGTCGTGCGTGGCGGTGAAGCCGTCGTGGTTGTTATAGGCCCCCGCGAGGCGCAGCGCGATGCCGTCCGCGATCGGCGCGTTCAGCATGCCGTTGGCGCGCACGGTGTTATAGTTGCCGTATTCGAGCGAATAGGCCCCTTCCCATTTGTTCGTGGGACGGTTGGTGATGACGTTGATGACGCCGGCGGTCGCGTTACGGCCATAAAGCGTGCCCTGCGGCCCGCGCAGCACCTCGACGCGGCTGACGTCGAACATGGTCAGCGCCTGTTCGGTCGGGCGCGCGATGTTGACGCCATCGAGGTTGTAGGCGGTCGAGGGGTCGCCCTTCTCCGAGAAGTCGGTGCTGGCGACACCGCGGATGGCGAAGCCGGCGGGGCCTGCCTGGACGTTCGGAATGACGTTCTGCAGATCGCGCGAGCTGGTGACGCCTTCGGACAACAGCTTGTCGCCGGCGACGGCGGCAATGGCGACCGGCGCCTTGCTGAGCGCCTGGTCGCGGCGCAGCGCGGTGACGACGATCTCGTCGGTCTGCGCCGACGCTTCCGCGGCATCCTGCGCAGGCACGGTGTCAGCCGACTGAGCGAGTGCAGACGCGCACTGGAAAGCGGCAAAGCCGACGGCGATTACGGATGCGGTAAGATGAAAGGCTTTCATAATCCCTCCCAAAGGAACGTTCGGAAACCGAACCCTTGCTTCGTCACGAGCAGGTGATTCCGGATACCGATCGCGTAAACGTTCTTTTACCGACCGTTTCAAATGGATTATCGTTCGGATTAAGATCGTTCGTCGCCGCGTCGCAGCAAAATCAGGCCCGGTAACGAGGACAGGCCTTGAAAATGTGGAAATGCGCTATTTGATGCAGTGCAATAAGTCGAACGATAAGGGAGAAGATTTTTTTCATTCGTTCGCTTTCCATACGATCACGCTTGACCGAACCCGGACTTGCGATCACCGTGCACTTATGCTTCCCACCCCTCTCGAACCACGAAAGCGCGGCATGCGCGTCGATCGTAACGCCAACGTGCAGGACGTGCTGGGCTTCCTGCGCAGCAACGGTCCCGCCAGTCAGGCCAGCATTGCCCGTTCGACCGGGCTCTCGCGCGCGACCGTAAATCACATCGTGCAGTCCCTGCGCGATCAGGGCGCCGTGCAGTACGAATGGAAGAACAAGCGCGAGGCATTCGTCTGCCTGGCCTCGACACAGGGCTCGGTCATCACGCTGACCGTCAGCGACGCCCTCATCAAGGCGTCACTGTTCGAGTTCAACGGGCAGGAACGGATCGACGTCGTCTCGACCGACCTGCCCGAACACCGCGATGCCGCGCCTTCCCCGGCGATGGCGCTCGACATGGCCAACCGTCTCGCCAGCCTGGCACGGCAGCGCGGCGCGCAGGCAGTGGGAATGGCCGTTGCGATCGTCGGCCCGATCGATCGCGCCAGCGGCACGATCGCGCAATGGGCCTGGCAGCGCCTGCCTAGCTGGAAGCAAGTGGACATCCACAAGTACTTCACCCGTCACCTGCGCATCCCGGTGGCGGTGGACAACGACGCCAACTTCGCCGCACTGGCGGAATGGTCATGGGGATCGGGGCGCGGCTGCGGCGATTTCCTGAACATCACCTGCTCCGAAGGTATCGGTGGCGGCTTCATCATCAACGGCGGCATCTACCACGGCGGCACGGGCCTGGCTGGAGAGATCGGTCACATGGTCATCGAGGACGCGGGTGACCTGTGCTTTTGCGGCAGCCGGGGTTGCCTGACGAGCCTCGCCACCGAACGCGCCATCCTCAAGGCCTTGCCCGACCTCGGCTCTCCGAAGACCACCCTGCACGACGTCATAGAAAGCGCCCGCCTGGGCGATGCCGCGTGCCAGCGCGTGCTGTTCGAGACGGGTCTTCATCTTGGCCGCGCACTGGCGACGGTGGTGCGCGTGATCGGCCCCAGCGCCATCTCGATCGGCGGCACGCTTGGCCGAGCGGGTGACATCGTGCTCGGCGGCCTGCGGGCATCGGCCGAAGTCATCAACCTGAGCGCGATCGGTAGCGGCACTCGCTTCTGCATAGCCGAAATCCTGGACGATGCGATCGAACTCGGCGCACTGGCATCGGTGCTATCGCAGATCGACACCGGGATGAACAGCCTGGCGCCCTGGATGACCCGCCCTCAACCGCTGGCCACCACAACGGCTGCAGCGGCAACCGGTTAATCCCCGGCGGCAACCTTGCGCGGCTTGCGCGGCGCGTTCTTGCGAGGCTCCGTCTCGCGCTGCACCACTGCCTTTGCCTTGCGCCGTTCGAACATGCTGACGCGTTGGTGATTGGCGTGTTCCCGGAACAGGAATTCGGCGCGCGCGCCATCGCGCCTACGCACAGCATCGACGATAGCGTGGTGGAAACCGTGCGCCCGGTGCAGCATGGCAAAGGCCCGCCGCAAGCCCACCTGATCGAAGACGATCACCGACGGTGCCACAAACGGCACGTTGTTGAGCCGCTCGATGAACATCGAAAGCAGTGGCGACTGGCAACCCTCAATCATCAGGCGATGAAAGCGTTCGTTCATGCGCCCGTACTCAAGCTCGTCCTCGCGATCGAGGTGATGCTTCTCAAACAGCGCGTCGCCTTCGACCAGGCATGCCTCCAGCGCCTCCAGCACCGCCGGATCGGCTCCGCGCTCGGCCAGCGTACGCGCGGCCCAGCCTTCCAGCGTGGCGCGCAAGTCCAGCGCATCGTCGATCTCACGCTCGCTGACCGCCGCAACAACATAGCCGCGCTTGCCCACCGGGCTGAGGAAGCCCTCCACCGCCAGCCGCGGCAGGATGTTGCGTATAGGGGTGCGAGACACGCCCAGTCTTTCCGACAACGCCGCTTCGGTCAGCCGCTCGCCGGGGGCCAGTTCTTCGCGAAGGATCATCTCCTTGAGCGTGTTTTCCAGCGTCGTGTTGCTCATCGCGGCACAGGAAGGATTTCTCGCCGAACTGTCAATGCCATTGGATCCCGAACCTACGCGTGCACCAGTTCGATGCGCGGCACGACAAGGTGCAGCAAGAGCGTCGCGGCAAGGTAGGCGACCGAGGCCACTGCGAACATCGGCCAGTAGCCGTGGCCGTTGGTCAGCGACCATCCGGCGAACTCTATCATCGCCATGCCGCTAAGGTTGCCCGCAACCGAACTGAGCGCGGTGACGGTGCCCACGCGCTGCAGCGGCACGATGTCGGCGGTGAGGCCGAAGATGTTGGTGACAAAGCCGTTGTGCGCGAATAGCGCGACCCCGATGATCGCTGCCGCCGTCCATGCGCTGCCGACGTGAAGTGCCAGCGGCAAGGCCAGGATAAGGACGGAAAACAGCAGCATTGACGACTTGCGGGCCGCGTTGACCGACAGCCCGCGCCGCAGCAGTGCCGGGAACAGGCCGCCGCTCGCCAGTGCTCCCAGCGCGGCCATCGCATACGTCAGCGCCACCGGCCCGCCGATCTCGGTTTGGGTCAGTCCGAAGACCTTGCTGAACAGGTCCGGGATCCAGAACAGCAGGAACCACCAGACCATGTCCGCCAGCGCCTTCGAGCCTGTGATCGCCCAGGTCCGCCGATCGGTGAACAGCGCCTCCCAGTCCACGCCGGCTTTCGCATCACCGGAGGTCGCGGCTGCGGTGGAGTGCAGATGACGCGTGCCCAGCAGCCAGAACGCCACCCAGATCACACCGAGTCCGCCCGTCAGCAGGAACGCTGATTTCCACCCGAACGTCACCGCAACCACCGGGATCACCAGCGGCGTCAGGATGGCTCCAATACTGGGCGCGGTGGCGATCACGCCAAGACCGAAGGAGCGTTCCCTGAGCGGCAGATACTGTGCCGTCGCCTTGACCGTGGCCGGCCCGGACACCGATTCCCCCAGCGCCAGCGTCACGCGTGCCATAACGAACTGGGTTACGGTTGCGGCAGCGGTATGCGCCATGCCCGCAAGGCTCCAGACCGCCACGGCCCAGCCATAGGCGATGCGTACGCCGAAACGGTCAACGAGCCAGCCCGAGAACAGCACCGACGATGCCATCGCCAGACTGAACGCGGAGCCAAGGTGCGCAAAATCCTCGTCGCTCCAATGGAAGGTGGCTTCGAGCGTGGGCTTGAGCAGCGCCAGCACCTGGCGATCGACATAGCTCAGCACGGTCCCGAAAAAGACCAGCGCGATCAACACATAGCGTCTGCGTGCCTGCGCTGCGGCGTCTGCATATTCTCCCAAGGCCGGTTCCTTAATTCTTTGATGCGGGGGCCTGTATCCACGGCCTGCCGCGGCGCCGCCTCCCGTTGGACCATGCATCCGCAGCTAAAAGAAGGCGGCACTCTCGTCAACATTTACGGAGTCCCAAATAGCGCGATTATTGCCTGTATTCGGGAGTTTTTCATTCAATAAGCAAACATTCGGGATCCAAATTGTTGACCAGAAAGAATCACTCCCTTAGCGGTCGGCCCCGTCAGATGGAGCCGACCAGCGCTCATCAGGGAGAGAAAATCTATGACAAGGTTCAGGGCGTCCCACGCCGTCAGCACCCTCGCATTGATCGCCGCAACGCCGTTCGCCGCACATGCGCAGGAAACCGCCACACCTGCCGCACAGGAGGCCGACGGCGGCCTTCAGGAAATCATCGTCACCGCCGAAAAGCGCGAATCGAACGTCCAGAAGACCGCGATCGCGATCGACGTCGTGACTTCGGACAAACTCGCCAAGAACGGCGTCGCCAACATGGAATCGCTGCAGGCGGTGGCACCGGGCATTCAGTTCGGCCAGTCGGGTGCGAACACCATCGTCACCGTGCGCGGCGTATCCGGCCGCGATACCTCCGAGATCGGCGACCCCGCCGTCGCCATCAACATGGATGGCATCTTCCTTCAGCGTCCCGCCGGCATGAACGCTGCGTTCTTCGATCTCGACCGCATCGAAGTGCTGCGCGGCCCGCAAGGCACGCTCTACGGCCGCAATGCGACCGGCGGCGTCATCAACGTCGTGTCGAAGCGCCCCGAACTGGGCGACTTCGGCGGCTATGCTGCAGTCGATGCCGGGAACTACAACACCATCAACCTCGAAGCCGCGGTCAATATCCCGGTCGGCGACACCATCGCCATCCGCGCTTCGGGCATCCGCCGCGAGCGCGACGGTTTTCGTGACGTCGGCAACGGCCAGCGCGGGGACGACGAATACTCGCGCGGCGGCCGCCTCCAGGCGCTGTTCAAGCCCAACGACAGCCTGAGCGTTCTGCTCTCGGGCGGCTACCTGAAGCAGAGCGGCTTCGGCCCGGTCCAGGCGGGCTACCCGACCACCCGCGCCGAGCCGCCGACGGACTGGGACGAGGTTAAGACCATCCCGCTCAACTTCAAGAACGACTACGACCTGACCCGCAAGACGCTCTCGGCGCAGCTCGACTACGACTTCGGCCCGGTCAAGGCGACCTACCTGTTCGGCTATGTCGGGGTCGACAAGGACCAGACCTTCGACAACGACGGCACCGCAACCAAGTCCTACGTCTTCCGCGCGGGCGAATTCTCGGACGACACCAGCCACGAACTGCGCCTGTCATCGAAAACCGGTGGTCCGTTCACCTGGCAGACCGGCCTGTACTACTACAATCAGGATCTCGCGGTTCGCTCGCAGAACTACGTCAACCCGAATGGCAACGTGGTCCTGCTTCGCGACTACCACTATGACGTGCAGGTGAAGTCAAAGGCCGCCTTCGGCCAGATTTCCTACGCCTTCACCGATCAGTTGAAGGCGAGCGCGGGAATCCGCTGGTCGCAGGACACCAAGACCCGCACCGGCTATGCTTACAACGGCCCCAGCCTTGCCAATCCGCCCGCGACGCAGCCGGTACTGAACTATGCGCCGACGGACGACCGTTCGCGCGACAGCGACGTATCGTATCACGTCGGGCTCGACTATCAGGCGACGCCGGCCAACCTCGTCTATGCCAAGGTCGACAAGGGCTACAAGTCGGGCGGTTTCACCTCGATCAACGCCTATGGTCCGGAAACCGTAATCGCCTATGAAGTCGGCTCGAAGAACCGCCTGCTCGGCAACACGCTGCAGTTGAATCTCAGCGGCTTCATCTACGACTACAAGGACCAGCAGGTCAGCCAGACCACCAACCAGGGTGTGCAGGTGCTCAACGCGGGCAATTCCCGGGTCAAGGGCATCGAGGCGCAAGTTGAGTGGAAGGCCAGCAACGCGGACTCCATCGACCTGTCGATCAACTGGCTCGATGCGAAGTTCAAGAAATTCGCGGTCAACACCGGCGGCGTCAACGTGGACCTTGCCGGCAATCATCTGATCCAGGCGCCCGAATGGTCGCTGTCGGGCGGCTACCAGCACGTCTTCGAACTCGCCAATGGCGGCGACATCACGCCCCGGGTGCAGGCGACCTATCGCTCAACCTCATACCTGACGTTTTACAACAGGGCGAACGACCGCCAGAAGCCTTACGAGACGGTGGATGCAAGCCTCACCTACACCGCGCCTGAAAACGCCTGGAGCCTTCAGGCGTATGTGCGCAACCTGACCAACTCGGTGATCCTCACCGGCGCCAGCATCGGCTCGTTCACCGGAACGAACTTCTACCAGTTCGCCGCCCCGCGCACCTACGGCGTGCGCCTGCAGGGCAAGTTCTAAGCTCTCCTCCTGCCGGCCCGCGACAGCTCCTCCTGTCGCGGGCCGGATTTTCCTCTTTCCCTTCCCCTCACAGCCGTCCACCACGGCACTCTGACGGACGGCGGAAAGCAGACTCTTTCGATGATATCGACACGGCATCGGTTGCTTCTTGCCAGCACTGCAACGCTCGTGGCGTTGGCCGGAACCTCAAAAGCAGAGGTCTTGCCCCGGCAACCGTCCGTCGAGGCACACCGAAAGCCCGTCCTGAAGATCGACGGGCTGCGTTTCCACGATCTCGATGGCGACGGAAAGCTGACTCCCTACGAGGATTGGCGCCTCTCGCCCGAAAAACGGGCCGACGATCTCGTCGCCCGCATGACGCTCGCGGAAAAGGCCGGGACGATGATGCACGGCACCTTGCCCGGCGCCGGTGGCGCGCTCGGCCGGTCGGACAGCGGCTATGATCTGGACCGCGCTGCCGCGATGATCCGCGAACGGCACGTCACCAGCATGATCACCCGCCTGGTGCTACCGCCCGCAAGGATGGCGGCGCAGGACAACGCCGTGCAGGAACTCGCAGAAGCGACGCGCCTTGGCGTCCCGGTGACGATCAGTTCCGATCCGCGCAATCATTTCCAGAATGTCGTCGGAGCCAGCGAGAACGCCGCGGGCACCACCCAGTGGCCCGAGACGCTCGGCCTCGCCGCATTGCGCGACCCGGCGCTGGTCGAACGCTTCGCGACCATCGTGCGTTCGGAGTACCGCGCGGTTGGTATCCATCAGGCGCTCTCGCCGCAACTCGACATCGCGACCGAGCCGCGTTGGTCGCGCATCACCGGGACCTTCGGCTCCGATCCGGCGCTGACGAGCACGTTAGGCGCGGCCTATGTGCGCGGCTTCCAGGGTGGCGCTCACGGCCTTGCCAACGACGGGGTGATGACCGTGGTGAAGCACTGGGTCGGCTACGGCGCATCGATCGATGGGCTGGACGGGCACAATTCCTACGGTCGCTTTGCCCGCGTCGGCGACAAGCTGAACTTGCACGTCCAGGCCTTTCACGGAGCGCTCGATGCCGGAGCAAGCGCTGTGATGCCTGCCTACACGACCCTTCCCGGCGCGATCGTTGATGGCCAGCCCGTCGAGCCGGTCAGCGCCGGCTACAGCAAGGTACTGCTGACCAACCTGCTGCGCGGCAAGCTCGGCTACAAAGGGATCATCCTCAGTGACTGGGCGATCACGCTTGACTGCGACACGCGCTGTAGCGCGCCGAACAAGGACGCGCCGCAAAGGCCCGAGGACATTTCCACTGCCTGGGGCGTCGAAGACCTCAGCGTCGAAGATCGCTACGCGCTGGGCGTCACAGCTGGGATCGACCAGTTCGGCGGCACCGATGCGGTCGAGCCGCTGCTGGCAGCAGTGCGCAACGGCAAGATCACTGAGGCGCGTATCGACCAGTCGGTGCGACGTATCCTGATCTCCAAGTTCCAGCTCGGCCTGTTCGAGAATGCCTACGTTGATCCGGCGGGGGCCGGGACAGTGGTCGGTGCCGCGCGGCCCGAAGCGGAAGCAACGCAGCGAGCGGCGCAGGTTCTGCTGCAGAACCATGGCCTCATCCCGATCCTAACCAAGCGCAAGGTGTGGCTGCTCGGGATGTCGGCGCAAGCCGCACAGGCCGCCGGGCTGGAAGTGGTGGGCGATCCTGCAGAGGCGGACTTCGCCGTCATCCGTGCGGACACCGCGCACGAGATGCTGCACCCCTATCACTTCTTCGGTAGTCGCCAGCACGAAGGCCGCCTCGACTACCGCGACGGCGATGCCGCCTACGAAGCTCTGAAGCGGGCAACGGCGGCGGGTACACCCACGCTGTTCTCGATCTTCATGGACCGTCCGGCCATCCTGACCAACGTGCAGGACAAGGCTGCGGCAATTCTGGTCAACTTCGGCGCCAGTGACGCCGCGGTACTTGATGTCGCGCTCGGCAAGGCAACTGCGCGTGGACGGCTGCCATTCGAACTGCCACGGTCGATGGCCGCCGTCGAAGCACAGGATCCTGCGTTGCCGGATGACAGTGTCCGGCCGCTCTACCCCTACGGAAGCGGCATCATCACCAGGCCCCTCTCACGCTGACGGCGTGGGGGGGATCAGCCGAAAACGACCCCATCCATCAGCTTGCGCGCCGTGCGCAGCAATGCGGCGCTGGTGACCGCGCCATTGTCGTCGGTTTCAAGCACGCAGGTCATCTCGCCGGTCGGGTGTTCGACTGAGAGGGTCTTGCGCGTGCCTGCAGGAACGTGCGCGACTTCGGCAGCAGGCGATCCTTCGAGCAGGCAGGCCGTCGCCACCGATACCGCACCCAGCACGCCAATGGTGGCATGGGCGCGATGGGGAATGAAGCTGCGCACCGTCACTGCCCCGCCGTTCTTCGGCGGCGCGACGAGCATCATCTTGGGCACCGACTTGTCGGTAACGTCGCTCAGGTTCATCCGCTCACCCACGGCCAGCCGGATCGCCTCTATCCGCGCCTTCAATTCGGTATCGGCATCCAGCGTCTCACGGTCTTCATAGCCGGTGACGCCCACGTCCTCGGCCTTGAACACCACGCAGGGCATGCCGTTGTCGATCAAGGTGACCGGCACCCCGGTCACTACATCGACCGCATTGCCGGTAGGCAGCAGCGCTCCGCATGAGGACCCCGCGGTGTCGCGAAATTCCAGCGGCACCGGGGCATGAGTGCCCGGAACGCCGTCAATCGCGGCATCACCTGCATAGGTCACGACACCGCCGGGCGTCTGCACCGTGGCCACCGCGACCTGCCCGGTGTTCTCCATATAGATCGCCACCCGCGTCTCATCGCCGGTCGCGGCCACAAGGCCGCGCTCGATCGCGAAGGGACCGATCCCGGCAAGGATATTGCCGCAGTTCTGCGCATCGGTGACGAGGGCCTTGTCGACGAAGACCTGCAGGAACAGGTAATCGACGTCGATCCCTTCGCGTGCGGATTTCGCCACGACGGCGACTTTGCTGGTCAGCGGATCGGCGCCGCCCATGCCGTCAATCTCGCGCGGATCGGGCGACCCCATGACGCCCAGCAGAAAGGCATCGCGCGCCGCCGTGGCGGCAGGCAGATCGTCCTTCAGGAAGTAGCCACCCTTGGACGTTCCGCCGCGCATCCACATACACGGAGCGCTGCCAAAAAACTTTGTGCCGGCCCTTCCGGGCCCAGAACCGGTTCCCACTTCTGCTGAAGGGTCCGGGTCAGACATACCTCAGCCCTTCCTTCTCCAGACGCTCACGCATCTTGTACATATCCAGGCCAAGGACGCCATTCGCCAGCTTCTCACGCTTTTCGCCTTCGTTGGCTTCGCGGGCCTGCGCGGCGGCAAGCACTTGGGCGGCTTTCTCGCGCGGGACCACGCAGACGCCGTCGTCGTCAGCGACGATCACGTCGCCCGCCTGCACGGCGGCATTGGCGCAGACCACCGGAACGTTGACCGAACCCAGCGTGTTCTTGACGGTGCCCTGCGCATAGACTGCCTTGGACCAGACGGGGAAGTTCATCTCCGTCAGATCGCGCACATCGCGCACACCCGCGTCGATGATCAGGCCACGGCAACCGCGCGCCTGCGCACTGGTGGCCAGAAGATCGCCGAAGTAGCCATCTTCGCAAGGGCTGGTCGGGGCGAGCAGCAGGATATCGCCGTCCTTGAGCTGTTCGATAGCCACATGGACCATCCAGTTGTCGCCCGGCGCCGCGCTGATCGTCACTGCAGAGCCTGCAATCCGCGCCCCGCTGTAAATCGGGCGCATATAGCTGGCGAGCAGGCCGGTGCGGCCCTGCGCTTCATGGACGGTGGCAACGCCGCACTTGGCGAGACCGTCGATCACGGCCGGGTCGGCGCGCTCGATGTTCTGGACGACGATACCACTCATGACATGCACTCCTAGTTTTGTCCCGAGATGGCGAAAGCGCTGCCGAACCGGAAAGAGAACTTTGGAAAGTGCGATAGGATTTGGCTAAGAGTGGCTGCATGGACATCTGGAGTCTGAACCTTCGGCACCTTCATGCGGTGGAACGAATTGCCGGTCTGGGATCGGTCAATGCCGCTGCGAGCGCCGTCAACCTCAGCCAGCCCGCGATAACACAAGCGCTGAGGAGGCTGGAGGACATGCTGGGCCTGCCCCTGTTCGAGCGGCGCCATGACGGAATGATCCCGACGCGCGCGGGCGAGATCCTCAGCCCCCGCATCGCCGCTGCGCTGACGCATGTACGCAGTCCGCATGTCACGATGTCACGAATGCGGGCAATGCTGGCCGTGGCAGAGACGGGCAGTTACACCAGCGCGAGCCAGGCGACGGGGCTGTCCGTGCCCTCCATCCACCGCGCGGTAGGCGATCTGGCGCTTGCGCTGCGCCGAGCGCTAGTCAGCCGCCGGGGCAAGTTTGCGATCACCACCGATGCGGGCAATCAACTGGCGCGCGAATTTCGGCTGGCCCAAGTCGAACTGGAAACGGGACTGTCCGAAGTCATGGCCCTGCGCGGGCATGAGACGCGGCGCATTGCCATCGGCGCCATGCCGCTATCACGCGCGCGCATCCTGCCCGCCGCCGTCGCCCGCTTTCTGGCGCGCAGGCCGCAGGTCCGGCTCACCATCGTCGAAGGATCGCGCGCCGAGCTTGTCGAGCCGCTGCGCAGCGGCGTGATCGACGTCATGGTCGGCGCCCTGCGCGAACCGCTGACCGAGCCTGACCTCGCCCAACATCGCCTGTTCGATGACGTTCCGGCATTCTATGCGCGGCACGGCCATCCCTTGGCGGGTACATCGCCCGCCGGTGCGGACATGGCACGGTTTCCTTTCACACTGGCCCCGCCCGGAACCCCGTTGCGTGAAAGTTTCGAAGGTTATTTCACCGACCTTGGCCTGCCCTTGCCGCCGGTTCCGATCGAGTCGGGGTCCGTGATGATGATCCGACAGGTACTGATGGGCACGGACTTCATCGCCCTGCTGTCCCCCGATCAGGTGTCGGTGGAAGTCGAAGCCGAATGGCTGCGCCCCCTCGCCCGCCTGCCCGAACGCTTCGCCCGTACAATCGGCATGACGACCCGCGCATCGCTGCTTCCCACTGAGGTCCAGTCGGAATTCTTCGCCGATCTCAAAGCGGCGGCGCGCGAATGCGGCATCACGCAAAATTAGCACACGGTTATAGCCCTTCGCCAGTTCCGATTTGCTGCACGAAAGACGCGCCGCCACCTAGAGCGGTATGAGAGGAACAATAGCCCTGATCGGCTTCGGAGAGGCCGGATCGACATTCGCCCGCGCCGCTGCATGGGGATCGCAGGCCGCAGCCTTCGACAAGGCCGCCGCCCGTCGCGCCGTGATCGACGAACTGGGCGTGACGTCCTGCGACGGCGCGGCGCAGGCGCTCTCAGGCGCCGCTCTCGTCCTGTCGCTGGTCCCTGCCGATCAGGCGCTGAATGTCGCCCGCGAATGCGCCGGGCTTATCGCACCCGAAGCCCTGTTCTGCGACATGAACTCCGTCGCCCCCGGCACCAAGCGAGAGGCCGCCAGCGCCTTTGCGGAGGCTGGCAAACGTTATGTCGACGTCGCCGTGATGGCTCCGGTCAACCCGGCGCACATGGCTGTGCCGCTCAACATTTCCGGGCCTGACGCGGCGGAGGCGGAAAGCCTTGTGCGCGAAGCGGGCTTCACCAGAACCGCTGTCGTCGGCGATGCGATTGGCCGTGCTTCCGCCATCAAGCTGGTGCGTTCGGTCATGGTGAAAGGCGTGGAAGCACTCACCGCCGAGATGATGCTGGCCGCCCATGCGGAAGGGGTGGCCGATGCGGTCCTCGCCTCGCTCGATGCCAGCGAGAAGACGAATTCCTGGCCGGAACGCGCCGATTACAACCTTGATCGCATGCTGATCCATGGACGACGCCGCGCTGCGGAGATGGCCGAGGCCGCGCAGATGCTGCGCGATCTGGGGATCGACCCGCTCATGACTAACAACACGGTCGCCCGCCAGCAGGCGCTTGGCGATCTTGCAATCGAACCACTACCGCAGGGCTTCACCGCAAAGCTCGCGGCAATTACTGCCATATCCAAGGGAGAAAGCTGAGCCATGTCGCTCGTTATCGACTGTCACGGTCACTACACGGTGCTGCCCAAGGCGCACGACGCCTGGCGCGAGGCCCAGATCACCGCGTTCAAGGCTGGAGAACCAATCCCCGCCTACCCCGAAATTTCCGACGCGGAAATTCGGGAGACGATCGAGCAGAACCAGCTGAAGCTCATCAAGGAACGCGGCGCCGACCTGACGATCTTCAGCCCCCGCGCCTCGGCCATGGCGCACCATGTCGGCGATCAGGCGATTTCCGAGGAGTGGGCCTTTCACTGCAACAACCTGATTGCCCGGGTGGTCGCGATGTTCCCCGAGACGTTCGTGGGCGTCTGCATGCTGCCCCAGTCCCCCAAGGCAGACCTAACGGCTTCGATCAAGGAACTGCGCCGCTGCGTGGAGGAACTGGGCTTCATTGGCTGCAACCTCAACCCCGATCCGGGCGGCGGCCATTTCGAGCACCCGCCGCTGACCGACGAATACTGGTTCCCGATCTACGAGGTCATGTCAGAACTGGACGTGCCCGCGATGATCCACGTTTCGGGTTCGTGCAATCCGGCGATGCACGCCACCGGCGGCTTCTACATCGCGGCGGACACGGTGGCGTTCATGCAGTTAATGCAAGGCGACCTCTTCGCGAAATTCCCGAAGCTGCGCTTCATCATACCGCACGGCGGCGGCGCGGTGCCTTATCACTGGGGCCGGTATCGCGGGCTGGCCGACATGCTGAAGAAGCCCAGCCTCGACGAATACATTATGAACAACGTGTTCTTCGACACCTGCGTCTATCACCAGCCCGGCATCGACCTGCTGGCCGACGTGATCGCCAACAAGAACATCCTGTTCGGCTCGGAGATGGTCGGCGCGGTGCGCGGGATCGATCCGCAGACCGGGCATTACTTCGACGACACCAAGCGCTATGTAGATGCGCTGGACATCTCGGATAAAGAGCGCCACGCGATCTTCGAGGGCAACACCCGCAAGGTCTTCCCGCGCCTTGACACCAAACTTATAGAACGCGGGCTATAATCCAAAGATACCCTGCCGACACAAGCCGACGTTTAGACGCTGATTTTCGCCGCCTAGGTGCGGCTTGTCGGATTTTCACAATCTTGATGCCAAAGACTAACAGATTTCGATTATTCCGGTTATCAGTGGGCAATTGTGGATACTGTCGGTTGGTCCGCTACCCCGGCCTAAGAGTTCGCTCTCGTAAAAACGAAACTACGGTACGGATAAAAACTGGCCGGTAGTCGATTGTGCGGTCCAGGGCGAGGTAACAGGGGTAGCTGACACTGACTTAGAGGCGGCCGCCGCTAGCAGACGACCAGAGCCGGTCGCTCATATCAGTCGGTGAACGCCTTGTCCTGACGGAAGCTGTCATAGGGCATCTCGCGTGGTGTCGAAGAAGTTAGCTTCATCGCGAAAGAACAGTGTCCACAGTCGAGCTCGGTGGTTGAGCGGCGGCCGGCGCTTAAGTCGGCTGACCGACGAACAGAACGCCTTGGACTTCCTCGCATGTGCCGAGCGGCCAAGAGGTCGCCAGCCGTGCCGAGTTTTTGTCAGTTCTGTTTCCGCTTGCCGATCAGTGCGTCGATAATGATCGAGCTGAAATTCAAGAGCGCCATCATTCCGCTCACGCGCATCAATCGGCAGACGGGCGCGCCCTATGTCCGCCCGAGGGCCGTGACTGTCTGCAATGACCAGCAGGTTGCGACCGCGTCGAGCAGGGCGAAGGACGCAAGGACCGCAACGCCATGCTCTCATCGCACCTGCTGGACTTGCTCCGTCAATGGTGGCGCGAAGGCAAGCGGCGCAGAGTGATGCTACCTCATGGCTGGCTGTTCCCCGGCCGCAGCGGCACGGATCCGGTCTCGGCTCGCCAGTTGCACCGCGACGTGCGAGAAGCAGCCGAGCGCGCCGAGATCCACAAGCGGGTAAGCCCGCATACACTGCGCCACTCATTTGCCACTCACCTGCTCGAGCAAGGCGTCGATATCCGGGTCATCCAGATGCTGCTGGGACACGTGAACATCAACACGACCGGCATCTATACCCAGGTCTCGAGCAAGACGATGCGGGCGGTGGCCAGCCCGCTCGACCAGATCGTGGCCGTGATGGAAGGCAGGGCACCTCCCGGTTGAGCCGGTGCGCACCTCACTCGAGGTCGCCGATATCTTCCGGAGCAGCGGGCCGGCCTATCGCGCGGCCCATGCCGGGCACCTCAGCCTCGGCCAGCTCAAGGTCATGACGGCCATCGAGAACTGCCGTACCGCCGCGCTGGGCGGTGACGTCGAGGCCTGCGACGACTGCGGGCACTGGCGGGTCGCCTACAACTCGTGCCGCAACCGACACTGCCCCAAGTGCCAAGGCGCCGCCGCGCGCACCTAGCTGGCCGCGCGCGGGGCCGACCTGTTGCCAGGCGGCTACTTCCACGTCGTGTTCACCCTGCCTAACGAGATCGCAGACATCGCCTTCCAGAACAAGGCGGTGGTCTATGACCTGCTGTTCCGCACAGCCGCGGACACGATGCTGATCATCGCCGCCGATCCCAAGCACCTTGGCGCGCGGATACCCGTCCGAACCACCCCAAAGCCGCTTTACCCATAGACCAGCGCGTGGGGCCCGCGGGTTCCTGCACTGGAGGCTTTCGTACGCAAGCGCCCGAAACTCTTCACAAAAGTGGTCGCCAAACGGGTGATGACGTGTCGCCATTATCTGCCGTTCGTATTGGCCGATAAGCTCGTGGCAGGGCTCCGTGTCGGTCAATTGGGATCGGCTGTTTTCTTCCAAAATGAGAAGAAAAAACCTTGCTTTGGGATGCCCCGGGGAACAAAATGTGTCCCAGCCGCTTTTGAAAAATTTTCTAAGCTGCTGAAAATGCTCGCTTTGGTGAGCAGCACCCGTGCGTACGGTGCATTAACAAACGGCCCTGGCCGTGCGTCCCTGCTTCGCAGCGGCTTTCCGCTGCGCCTGCCTCGTGCCGGCAGGCGCGCGGCGCCCCGAAGGGGCATCTTCGTTCTTTTTCGGCATTTTGCCGAGCCTTTCATTTTTGAGGTGTGAGACTGCCGGCAATTACGGCATCATCACTGCGTGGCGGGCGTGCCTCTCGGTGAGGAACAACAATGCCCAGAATGACTGATCGTGAAAAGCTGGCCAAGCTCGAAGCCGACCAGCGTAGCCTGGCCAGCGAGGCCGAAGCGGTACGCAAGGCACTACGACGACATTACGGTGAAATAGCCGGTGAGTTGGCTGTCGAGACGCTCTCCGAACGGGAGTTCAAGGACGTACTCACGCTCGCTATCCGGATCGGCGGGACCAAAGCTGTTACGGCTCTCAAGGCTGTGCCGGCGGCATCTCCGTGACAGTGAGAATTCGCCGGAACGGCGTCCCTGCGACGAGCACGGCGATAGCCGCGCGCAGGAGGCCGGTGTGCCAACGGCACGCCGCATCGCTTTGCGACGGACGGGCCCCCGTGGGGTCCCGTCCCTGAGCAGAGCGATTCTTACCGGCAGACAAAAAGCGTCGATGCACGAAGGGTTCACCTCCGTACATCGACGCTTTTGGGTCGTGCGCTCAGCGCTCAGCGGACCTGATCAGTGGCTTTCAGGAAGTAAGCCGGAATGCCGGCACTACGTACCAGCCGAGCGAGATGGGATTGCAGCCCGTTACCCTCGCAGACGAAAGCCTCAGCGGGGTTGAGCCGAACAAGTGCCTCATTGCGGGCGAACCCGGCCCTGCGCCCCAGCGAGCGCCAGCGCTCCAGCGTGAAGGCGACCACCTTGACCCCGGATCGCGCTGCCCAGGCCGCCGCTATGGCATCGCAGCCCTTTGTCTGGGCAGTGGTGGCAAGCACCATCTCGGGTATGCGGGTGCGGATCGCGTCGAGCCGTTCCCACACCTGCCGATGATCCGCCCACACCTGGCCTCCGGAGAAGATGACGACGGGGCCACTGGGAGCATGCGCCTCGTTCCGGCGGTTGCGGCGCGCGGCCAGGAAGTCGGATGCCGCGATAACCGACGCTGTCCGCTTGCTTGAGGCAAGCGTTCCGCGCGGGCTCGACCACGGGCGTCCGGTCTCGACGCGGTAGACCTCGGCGGCATGGTCTCGCATGCACGCGACCGCCTCGCGGGCCTCGTCGAGCCCTTGGCAGAGGGTCTGTGCATCCTCCAGCGTGGCGTTCGCGATCTCGCTGCCATCGTGCTCGCGGATCATGTCGCGCAGTTCACGTGCCGCCTTGTCGCCCTCACCGTCGAGTTGTTCGGCCACCTTGTGGAAGCTGTGCACGATACCCCAAGTGAGCCGATCAGCGACAGGCTGCAGACGCGTATCACGCAGGAGATCGAACAGCGTAGTGATCAGCATTTCGGTCGCCATCTGCGCTTCGAAGGCACCCGGCATATCGAGGTCCATCGCCTCGTCGGTGCGCACGATCCGAACTTCGCCAATCCGCGGAGAGAACGCATCCTCGAAACGATCGGTGGGTTCGTTGGCATCGTCACCCGGAATCTGGAAGGAATAGTGCGTCGTTGCAATGGTCATTTTGAACCTCCTTTTCTTGAAAGAGGTTCCCCCACCGGCGCGGGCTCCGAGCAGCGGGGTCAAGGATCGCGAAGCGACCGCGCCAGCGGCGATGGGGGTCACGATTTTGTCCGGCGGCCGCCGCGGTGCGTCGGGGATCTGCCGGTGATCCGCCGGGCAAAATGGTGTTGGGGTGGACGGCCCCCGAACATCATAATGAGGTCGTTAGATCACAGTAGGAGGCCGTCAGTGAGCAACATCGCGCGCATCGGAATGGACACTTCCAAGAGTATCTTCGTACTGCATGGCGTCAGCGCCGACGATCAGGTCGTGTTGCGAAAAAAGCTCCGTCGCAACCAAGTTCTGGAATTCTTCAGCAAGCTCTCACCAACGCAGATCGGCATTGAGGCGTGCGGGGCGTCGCATCATTGGTCTCGCAAGCTTGAGGAGCTTGGTCATGAGGTGCTTCTGATCGCACCTCAGCATGTGAAGCCCTATGTTCGCCGCAACAAAAATGATGCGGCTGACGCGGAGGCGATCTGCGAGACGATGAGCCGGCCTCGAACATGGTTTGTACCGGCAAAAACTGCGGATCAGCAGGCCGGCCTAATGCTAGCTGGGACCCGCGATGCGCTCATTCGCAGGCG
Organism: Novosphingobium resinovorum; assembly: GCF_001742225.1. Lineage (NCBI taxonomy): Bacteria > Pseudomonadati > Pseudomonadota > Alphaproteobacteria > Sphingomonadales > Sphingomonadaceae > Novosphingobium > Novosphingobium resinovorum. The sequence continues at coordinate 856,456 of NZ_CP017077.1, forward strand.
CACTCAGCTTAGCAATATGATCCGTTCCTATGCCGCAGAGTTCGGCTTGGTATCACCGCGCGGACTCGACAAAATTGAGCCATTGCTGGGGCGGATTGCAGCCGACGAAACGTTGCCAGACCTTGCGAAGGAAATGTTTGCCGACTTGGGCGGCGACTACACACAACTCCAGGATCGACTTACGATCATCGAGAAGAGGCTGCAGCTCTGGCATCGCAGTCACGAGCAGAGCAGGCGTCTGGCTCAGATACCCGGTGTCGGCGTCGTCGGCGCTGCGCTGATGACGATGAAGGTTCCCGATCCCAAAGCTTTCCGCTCAGGGCGCCACTTCGCCGCTTGGCTGGGACTTACACCAAAGGATCATTCAACCGCCGGGAAACAGCGGCTTGGAGTTATCACCCGAGCTGGCGATGAGGCCCTGCGGAGCGTTCTGGTCGTCGGAGCGACCGCACTATTGCAGCAGGTTCGAAAGGGACGAAGCCTGCAATCGCGGTGGCTGGCTGAACTGCTGCGGCGCAAGCCGCCCAAGCTTGTGGCGGTGGCGCTGGCCAACAAGACTGCCCGCATAGCGTGGAAGCTCATGGTGAGCGGTGAGGTTTACGATCGGAACCGGGTTACCCCGCCGCAGGATGGCATAACAGGTGAACTCGTAGCGGCGTAATCGAATTCTGGGCCGGAAAGGCGGCCCGACATCAGTTGCTTGCAAGAGAAGATAGCAGATGGCGTGATCGATCGATCTAAGACACGAGCAACTCCGTGGGCCCCACTGGCCAAGACATCGAAGGTCGAAATGGTGTTAGGAACTCGCGTCGCGGAACCCATCTTGGCAGCGGTCATATGCGGCCGCGACATCAGACCGGACATATGAGCGCAAGCGATCCGATTGGTCTTCTTCTCAGCTCTTGTAAGCAGGGGGCCGTCCACATATGGGGCCCCATCGTCCTTGAGGCCGCTGCGTTCCCGCGCCACACTTGGAGGACTTGATAGATAGAAGAAGAGCTGCCCTTGGCGGGGCTCGATGCCCCGGCAAGGGCATTGTCTCGGCAGGGCAATGGCTCACCGAAAGATTGGCTGGTCTAACGGCCCCATCAAGTGTCCCCATGCAGGGGCGCTCCCTCGCAGACAGGCAAGCTCACCGCCCAATTGGGGCTTGTCGTCTGAAGTACATCTGCCAGATACCGCTGAGCGTGCGACCACGCTTGTCGAAATCCGCACGCTCAGCGGCGCGTCTATGCCGGCGGGAGGTAGGCCTCGTAAGGGTTGCCGTCGTGGAGATGACCAAAGGGCGTCATGACATATTCGCCTGCGTCGTATCCCACAGCGCAGATGACATAGCGGGGTTCGCCTGTCACCGCATCGGTGCATTCCATCAACGCCAGATCACCATGCGATGCTGCGTCGAGCAGTGTCTGGAAATTCGCGGCATAGGCCTCCGGGATTGCCATCACACCCTCCCGCGCACGCGTTGGCGCAAAGCGACGGTATCCGCGGTCTGGTCCGTCTTGCGGAAGGCATGGATCGGTACCCCGGCTTGCCGAAGGGACTGGTAGAGGTTCGCCTGCACCCCCGAGCCTTCACACAACACGGCCTCGACCGGCCTCAGATCGACCAGCTTGCGATTGCGATCGAAGGCCTTCTTCATCCCCGAGCCGTAGAGGCGGAAGGCGACCAGCGGTACGTGCCGCCCTGCGCTGCCCGCCCAGCCTGCAGCGATCGCATCGGCCCCTGCGCGCTGTCCGGTGGTGACCAGTGTCATGTTCGGGACCCGGGCATGGATCGCGTCGAGGCGCTCGAAGATCATTGCATGGTCGTGCCAGACAGACGGACCGGAGAAGATGACGACAGGCCCTTGCGGATTATGCCGTTCGCGCGCCGCCAGACTCCTCGCCCGCAGAAAGTCGAGCGCATCGACCTGACTGGCGATGTTCTTGGAGGCGCGACTGCCGCGTGAAGGCGACCAGGGCCATCCCGACAAGGCATGATAGGTCGCGGCGGCAAAGTCGCGCATCGTCTCGATCGCCTCGCGCTGCTCGGCGACCGAACGGCAGGCAAGCTGCTTGTCCTCCAGGCTGCGTGCGTAGACCTCGCTCATTTCAGGATTGCGCGCGAGCTCACCCAGGTCCTGCGCAAGAGCATCCTCCTGCCGCTCGAGCTTGCCGGCGGTGAAGTGGAAGGAATTCACGAGGCCCCATGCTATCTCGGGCGCGAAGGGTTCCAGGCGGGTATCGGTAAGAAGATCGAAGATGCACGCGATGATCCCGCCGCAGTCCGCCTGGGCCGCGAGCGGATCGGGCATTTCAAGGTCGGTGGGCTCCTCGCCCGGCTGCATGATCGAGAGGTGTTCCGGGTCGCCGAACACTGCGCGAAACTCCGGGGTCGCGGTCATCTCGGCGTAGAGTTCCTTGAGATCGGCAAAGCGGTGAACGCTGCTTGAAGAGGTCATGGCAATCGCTCCTGAAGGAAGGAGGGAATGGCCGGAGGAGTTGCGCCTCCCCCGGCCGGCTCGGCACGTCAGAAGGCGATTTCGTCGTCGAATCCTGCCCCGGCACCCACCAGGTCACCGCCCGGTGCAGCCGTACTCTCGCCAAAGCCAACGTCGCCGCCGCCATCGCGCCTCTGGCCGCCACGGATGACCGGTGCGAAGACGTCGCGCGGCTGCTGGCGCCGCCAGGCGACGCGGAAGCCATCCTCCTCGTTTCCGAACAGCGCGATCGAGAGCGGTTCGGAAAGGCTGGGATCATCGATCGAGCCCTGCAGGAAGGCTTCGCCCGTGGAGTTGCGCGCGACGGCTTCCCAGAGCGCGCCGACCTGGACCCAGCGATTGCCGACATTGAGTGCGAGGATTTCGAAAAGCGGCGCACGCTCGTGCTCGCTCTCGACCGGGCGGAGCCCAAGTTGGGGAAGATCGATCGTACGCGTAGCGATCCAGCCAAGGGTACGACCGTTGACGACCTTGAATTCACCGATGTTCATGAGACTTACCTTTCGACGTTGCGCCGCTCGGACCCTTCCGAAACGACACCCCTCAAAATCCGTCTCTTCTCTGGAACTCGACCTCTCCCACCTCGCTGGGACCTGCGTGCAGGGCGCCACCGCGCGCCCAGACCCAGCTGGGCGGACCGTTAGAGTTGCGCTATTATCGGTACATGGACGCAGACACGATCAGGACCATTGCTGGCCTCGCGTTACAACGCTCCGTTCGCTGCGAGTCTGCGGCCAGCAGCGATGGTCTCAGCCGCCTCGGGGCCAGCCGTGCCCTCGTCCAGTTCGCCCGGGACCTGAACGCTACAGCCAATGAGCTTGAGCGCGAAGCCAGGAAGCGCAAGCGGCCTAGGTAGGTGGAACGCCGGTAAGCCATTAGGGTGTTGTTGCCCTTGCGCAGGCTGGCTCTAGTGCTCCGCCATCCGGCGCAGGTTTAATTGATATTTCCTCTAGTGCTGGCCGTAGGACCAGGGATCGATTAACGGTACGCCGGTTGCCTTGAAGTCGGCTTCGTTGCGCGTGACCACGATCATGCCGTGCACAAGCGCTGTAGCGGCAATAAGAGCATCGCGCTCTGATTTGGGATCAGGAACATGCAGGCGCGCGCAGCGGCGGGCAACAGCAAGATCAATGGGCAGAATCCGATCTTCGAAGCGGACCAGAATGTCGTTGGTCAGCCAGTCCCGATAGAGGTCGGCCTGCACTTTGTCTTTCCGCTCCTTCATCAAAATCCCCTGCTCGATCTCCAGGACCGTGATGACGGAAAGATAAAAATCCTCGGCGTCCACTGAGGCAGCCCAATCAAGTATCTGTGGAGGGGCCTTGTCGATGCGGCGGAAAATCGAAACGACATTCGTGTCGAGTAGATGCATCAGTCCAGTTCCACTTGCTTCGTAATTCCACCGAACTTTTGAAACTCGAAATCATCATCCAACGCCGCAGGATGGCTGGGTGTAAGGGATTCGAGCAAGCTCATCTTTTTCCCGCCACGTAGCTTACGATACTCATCGATCGACATGAGGACATGAGCCGGCTTGCCGCGGTCGGTGATAATGACAGGGCCATTGATCGTTGCCTTTTTGGCACGACCGACGTCCTGATTGAAGTCGCGAGCTGAAAGCGTGGTGATCGTCATGCTGAAACTCTCCTTTGTTCCTACATTGCCACATCGGCACTCCCCCAGCAAGGCTGCGTGTTGCTACGTTGCTACAAATGGCTATGCCAAAATTCATACAGATGCGTTTGAAAGGATGCGTGCATTCCACAGACGCGGCGCGAAGGGCGGGCAAGTTGATCCAGCGACCTTATTCGCCGGTAACCATTGTGTCGGCCTTTTGTTCTTGATATGTTCAGAAAAGCTCTCCTAACAGACAAAAGCAGAACGATGCATACTTGGCTCGGCTCCTACAACTATGAACTCCCCCTTCTCGACCTCATCAATGGTTCCGCGTCCGATGATGTGTCGATCGAACTGGCGGCTCGCTCACTGGGCTGCGGACTCGACAGCGGGTACTACGACGCGCAGGCTCTCGCCGACTGTCTTTCGCAGCTCTGGTCCGAGATCGAGGACGGTATATGGGATGATGGCAGCGAGGCACGGATCGAACTCGCCGGCGTCATAGGTGGCGGGGGCGACTATGTCAGGGGGCTCTACGATACCGTGCGCCACCTCGATGCGGAAAGCGCCGCCAACTACCTGGCCGCCCACGTGCGTGTGATGATGGCTCGTGCAGATATGGCCAGACTCGCGCGCGAGACGATGGCCGCCGCCGCCATTTGAATTCGTCGTGGCTGCGTGAATAACGCTCGACATAGATGCCTGCCTCACCGAATGTTGCGTATGACAGATGTCCGATCCGATCTGGTGACAAGAGCGCTGGCCTTTGCCACGCGAGCCCATGGCGCCATCGACCATCGGCGCAAATACACCCATAAACCCTACATCGAGCATCCCATCGAGGTGATGCAGATCGTGCAAGGTGTTTCGCATACGGACGAGATGTTGGCGGCCGCCCTGCTTCATGACACCATCGAGGACACGGCAGTAACCCGCGGAGATATAGAAGAGCAATTCGGGGCATCCGTCGCAGCTTTGGTGATGGAATTGACCGACCAATGCCACGAAGGAAACCGGGCGACACGCAAGGCAGCCGAGGCGGAGCGGCTCGCAACAATCTCTTCCGCAGCCCAGACGGTCAAATTGGCGGACCTTATCAGCAATACCCGCTCGATCGTTTCGAACGATCCGGTTTTTGCAGAAGTGTACCTGAGGGAGAAGGCGCTCATCCTGAGCAAGATGCGGATGGGCGATCCCGAGTTATATGCGAAGGCGTGCGAACTCGTAAACAGCGCATCAAACGTGATCGGGCTTGATGCGAACGGCTGTACGCCTACCTAACCCAGACCACTGCGAACTATAAAATCCTTCGCAGCACGTTGGGCTGGTCCGTCGATCATGCCCAGTGTCTTGAGGCGGTCAGTTTCAAGGATCGATCCAAGGTCAGCGGGAAGCTCCGCATGGTCTGTTGCGAAGCGGATAGCTTCAGCTGCGGAGGATATCTCGCCCGGGTAAGTGCCTAGCCATAGCAGGACAGCGTCGTCAGCATCCCCGGTTTGCTTAACCTGGACGAAGAAGGTGCCAAGGGGCCGATCCCAACCGATAGAAACGCTGACGCCATCCAGGCGACCAGAGAAGTCGTAGCGGCTCATCGCTGTGCTTCCTTGACCTATGGGTAAGAGACTACAGGCTCGGTCTGCCACGAGATCCGCTGGCCTAATAGACACAGACGTTCTCAATTCGAGAGGATGTGAGGGGTGCCAGCGATCTTCGACGTGGCGATTTTTACGGCGCGGATCAAGGCTTGATCAGCCATCGCTGGGATGCCGGGCTCCTGCTTGGTCGCGCTAAGGACGTAACGAGCATCAAGATTATAATCAGCCACGCGCCGCATCGTCACGGCGGTCCGCAATCAGTGCATCGCTGAGACTCACATCTGCGGGCACACGCGTACGAACCATGGCACGCACCCGAGCAAGCGCGGAGGTGGAAGTTCGCACGCGTAGTTCTCCGCCGACAACCTCAAGGCAGACGTCATCACCATCGGCGAGACCGAGTTCCTCGTGCACGTCCAACGGGATTTGCAGGTGCCCTCCCGATACCATGCGCCCCCTGTAAGTAGTCATCGCCGACTCCACCTGTGCGATCGCATTGAACATGTGCCACGACCTAATAGCCTGGCACGCCTGCACTATGGCAATGACAATGTCGTTCGATTGCGCTCAGAGAATTCCACGATGGAATTGCTCGAGCCATGTGCCAAGCTCTGGTCGCTCCGCCAGCGACACGCGGGCTGCAACCTCCTGAAACCGAACCAGCGAGGAGGGCGCGGCGGCTATGATGCCATCGATCTCCTGGTCGGACAGTAGACCTTCAGTCCTGATGAAGTCCGTCATTTTCCCCGGGCGCTTGGTGGTGCTGCGCCGCCAAAGACCCTCGACAGTGCGCAACCGCGGCGCTGCGCGCGCTTCAATGAGGACGATTATGCGCAGCCAGTGCCTGGACAATGAACGCACCTCGTCAGGCTTCATCCCAGTGCAGAAAACGCATGAGGATTTGGGTGGAACCGGCAAGCCTTCGGCCTCGATGCGACGCTCGCACGCCTCTCGGTTCCAGCCCCATTCCCGAAGAGGGTAGCGATTATCGAAACGCGGATCCTCGATTGTAGCGGCGTGCGCGTACCGCTGCCCATCACGTTTGCCAGCGTCGTAGCCAATATAGCGCACGACCTTTCGGCCTTGCGCCCAGGCGTCGATCGCTGGCTGCCAGGTTTTGATGAAGGCTTCCTGGGGTGCTGCCTTGTACTTGAGGCTGCATTAGGTCTGGACGGTTCTGTCCTCTTTGCCTCGCAAATCCTGCATTTCCGCCACTCCCAATCCCCCTCCCCTTCCAAGACGCCCCATAAGGTCGGGCCCGCCTTCAGACAGCGGAAGGATCATGTTGTTCAGCGCTGGCGCGGATTGGCACGGGTCGGCGTATCCGATCGAGTTCCTGCACGAGTTGCGCGTTGCGACGTTCGAGCCTTTCCGCGCGCTGCTCGGCTTCGACAGCGCGCTTCAGCAGGCTCGCGTTATGTGTCGCGAGTGCGACGTTGCGGTCTTCCGCATCGCGAAGAGCCGTGCGTGCGCGATCCGTCTGTCCTGCGATCCTTTCTGTGTCTTTAGCACGCTGCGCCTGAAGTCCGCGCAGAGTGGCAAGAACGCCGGCGTGGTGGGTATAGATTATATTGCGGCCAACCCCAGCAGCGCGTGCGAGAGCGGCTACCGTCGGCGCAGTGGATGGTTCACTAGCAAAGGCGCTAAGAGCCTCACGCAGACGAGCATCGGTCTTTGCCCAGCGACGGGCTTGCGGAGTGGATAAGTCAGGTTCGGATGCCATCGGCATTTCCTTTGTCGATCTGGTCGAGGATGCAACGCGATTCCTGGATACGGGCTTCGGCAAGCGCGCGGCTCTCGGCATCGAGATCATCCCGCTGGGTCAGCATGATGTTACGTTCGAGGCGCGCTTCCCAAACGTGTCTATGCCGGTCGGTCACGGCGAAGTTGGCGCAGGTCCGGCAGGTGCTTTGGGTGCGAAGGACCGGGTTCGGCTCGCACTCGCCGCCAAGGCAAGCGGAGGATTCTCGGCGGTACAGACAGTAACCCCAGTCGCAGACGCCAAGGCGCATATCCGTCTCGGCCAGGATCTCGGTGATATAGCCATCGACGTCGCCCGATCGCTTTCGCCCGCGGAACGGTGATCGTTCGGAGAGCATGACCCCCGCCTTGCCGCCAACGTGCGGAGCCAGGAGAAGGTCTTCCAGCGCCTCCCGGGTTTCTTCCGCAGTCTGGTCGTCGATCAGTTCGGCAAGCTCAAAGTCGGTGCCGACATAGGCTCGGTCGGTCATCGCGCGGTGAACGTGACCGAGGTGGCGTTGTAATGCCGTCAGGCCGGTACGATCACGCCGACCGATGAACCGGGAGAACGTCTTGCGCCCCTGATAAGTGGTCAGGCGCCAGGTGCCGTCTTGGTAGTCCGGCAGCGCGAGGAAAGGCGCAAGCCGCTCATTCAAACGACGGTTGACCAGGGGTGGTCGCAATCGCGCGACGGGCATCGACGTCGGCAGTGGCGATCGCCCCCTGCCAAGCTGATGAAGCCAGAGATTTCTATCGCCGCTAAGTTCGCGAAGCGGAGCCGAGAGACGTTCAAGAATATGGATCGCCCGCTGAACTGGCTCAGGTGCGAGCCAGCGGTGGATGTCGCCATGCTCTGTCAGCGAAGTCTTAGTGATCGTGCCGACCAAATAGACGTGTTCCTCCCCGCTGCCATCGGCCGCGTGGCGCTCAAGGCAACCCTCTTCAAGCCTCAAGATTTCCGAAGCTCGCGCGCCAACGAGATAGGCGATGACGACGAAACAGGCGTCGCCAAGCCGGTCAAGCATGAACGCAAGGCGGCGCAGCGGCCAGTTGGGATTCGCATATCGATCCGCATGAGGAATTGCCTCGTCCAGCATGGCGCGTCTGATATGCCAGTGGAGCCACCGACCCTGGTAGTGCGGTCGGAACCGTGCATGGAGATTCTCGAGATGGTCGCGCAGTGCGAGTATCTGGTCCGCCGTTCCGCCCAGCAGCTCTATAGCCCCGCTGACCAGCGGCACGGCGATCTCGTCGGGGGTGTAAGGATGGCCGCCGTAAGGTTTCCAGTGGCGCTTCCCGACTGAAGCGGCGCGGGGCGGCGGCACAGACGGTGCATCATCCAGCTTGTTGCGTTGCATGTGAAACGTGCGGATCGTGCCCAGATACCCTTCGGCGGTGCTGAGCGAGAGCAACGCTCCGCTTCTGCCGCGGCGACCGCGGAGCATTGCGACGAACCGATTGACCGTGTCTTCATCAAGATCGCTGAAGCGTCGAACATTTTCGACCGCCATCCATCGAACGAGGAAGCGAATGTGATTAAAGTGGCCCCGGATCGTACTCTGTCGGAGCGGCACCCGGCCTTCGGGGGGATCGTCTCGTAGCGACAGCAGGAATAGTTCAGCCGCATACCTAAGCGGTTTCCACTGATCGTCGCTGAACCGGCCTCCATCCGGCATTAAGAAACGCCAGTTGAACGTCATCGTGACGGACATGCTATCGTTTTGCAACGATACCGCCGGGAAATGAGCGAGCGAAGATGTCGTCACGGAGCCCATGATGCTACTCCATATCCGGCAGTGGTGGCAGAACCGGAATGAGGCGCTCTGCGTCCGGCATCATCTCGGGCGGAAACGCCGGCAGCAAATCCTCCGCCAACGCCCGAAGACTCGGAGCGTAGAAGCGTCCGAACCGGATTGGGTCAATACGCTCGCGTGCCAATTCAAGATGCCGGATGGCTTGGACGATCCGCGCGAGATGGTCCGGGTTGATCGGGACGACCAAGCCAGGACAGGCGAGGCAACCACCGAGCTTCGGGCACACTTGACCAGGGCGCGCAGACGCGTCGTCGGTCGGCCGAAGGCAGGTGTGACCGAACAGCGCGGTCACTGGCGCTGCGGTATATGATCCTCCATCTTGCGGGCGATCCGAGCTTGTTTCGCCGTGAACCCATTTGATCATCAGCGATTGGAGCCGGGCGATCGTATCGCGCTCGAGGCGGCGAACGGCCTCGCCGTCGACGTAAATATCGGTGGTTGCGACATCTGCATGATTAAGGACCGCCTTGGCCGCCATGATATCGCCCTGCGAGGCGGTATAGTGGGCGCTCGCCATGCTGCTGCGGAACAGCTTGGGCGAGAAATCGGGAAGCAACGGTCGGCGCTCATCGGGATGAGCTTCGTTCCAGGAGGCGATGGCGGCGTTCTGGCGCTCGTAAAACCGCAGCATTGCCCATCGCAGCGTGGCCTGCGCGATTTGGCCGGCGTTATGCTCTCGTTCGTTGCGGCCGGTCGTCATGAGGAACCGGTGCAGGAACAACTGGTCGCGCTCGGACGGCCCCACGTGCGGCAGCAGAGGAGCCGTCATCGCGAGAAGTTTCTCTATCAGGCGTGGCGCCGAATAGGGGCGGCGATTGTCGAACGAGCGCCGCTGCATGCGCTTGACCTTCCCACCGGCGCGGGGTTTGCTCCATTCGACCATGACGCGATGCCAGTCGAGCGGATGGGCTATCAGGCAATCCCGCTTGATTTGACGCAGCGGCCCGGCATTAGCCGCCGTCTGGATCAGCAGCGCGATGTAGAACGCCGTTAGAGCATCGGTCGTGATATGCAGATAGCCCTCGATCGAGGCGATCGGGTGCGCTTTTGGCAGAGCCTTCTTGCGGAAGCCTAGCCGCCGCAAACCATTGCCTCCGGGGGATAGACCATTGTTAGCCCGATGGAGCCGCCATATCCATCGGTCCAGTCCTTCTGTGCGCCACGAAGGGCGCGGCGGCAGCTCAGTTAGGGCTATGACGCCCTGGCCATATTGGAACTTGTCCCAGGCGACGTCGATCTCTGCGTAGCAGGCTGCTAGCACCGACCGCATCTGGAGGGGCGTTAACCGCTCTTGGGGCAGTCGCTGGGTACCGGCGAGCGGGATAGCATTGTTTGGCACCGTGAGGTCAGGGGCGAACAGACAAGGATTGTTCGCTATTGCTCGCTTTAGTACTGGCCTAACCATGCCGAGCTGGTGCGATTGCGACTTTACGCCGCGCTTACGTCCGTTGGCCGGCTTCGCCAGCCAAGTGATGAATCTGCGGATCGTTGCCGTATCAAGGTCGGCAGCGCACCCGACCCGCCCGTCTTCACGCAGGAACCTCCCGAACACGCGCAGCGCGAACCAGCGAGCGGCACGGGTCGCGGCGCTGGATGCCACGTCATGATCACGGAAGGCACGGGCCATAGCTGCGCTGATGTCGTCCGGCATCCCGAACAGCGCCCGATCGAACTGCTGCACGATCTTGCCCCATTCATCGCGGAACTGAACTTTCGCGACATCCGGCGGATGGTCTGCAGGTGCCGTTTCGAGCCGCAGCGTCCGATCGAGGCGAGTCCTAGCCATCGGTTGGGATCAGCTCACCATACAGATAGGCAAGGCTCTCGCTCAGGTCATGCTCATGGAGCTCGACACAGCGCAAATAGATCGCCGTGGTTGTGATTGAGGCGTGGCCGAGCAGCACCTGCACGACCTTGAGCGGGTTGAGATCAGGATTGGTACGGGCTTGGACCTGAAGGCGGACGAGCATGGCCATCGCGAAGGTATGGCGCAGCCAATGTAGCGTACCGTGAAGCCCGGAGGCCGCAAACGCTTCCGCAAACTGTGCCGTGAGAAGCTTGCGAGTCATGGCGCGGCCATGTTCGTTCAACAGGAGATTGGATGGCATGCGGTAGCGCCTGTCGGCACGGCGAGCGCGATGAACGATCCGGGCACGCCACTCACCGATGTACCAGTGAGTATGATCGAGTAGCCGAAGCGGCGGATAGACCGTTCTTGGCCGGTCGCCTTTGGTGATATACAGCGGTACTCCAACCAGCGGCTCGCTGGCGAGGTCGAGCGGCCAGCTATCGGGAATTTGGCCGATGGCAAGCGCGCAAAGCTCTTTACGGCGCAGACCCGCTCCGAGCGCCCACTGCGCGGCAAGGCGCGCTGTCGGCCTAAGATGTGTGAATAGCCTCGCCAGTTCGGCAGCATGCAGCGGCCGCGGCAGCCTTTCGGGCCGGGAGACGATCAGTGCGTTGACCTGGCGCCGCTGCAATCCGGGACGATAGGCACCGTCGAGCATCAGCGTCATCTTCTCGGTCAATCGGAACGGGCAGTGGTCGATCAATCCCCTGTCGAGCGCCCATCCGTAAAAGCGGCACACAGTGGAGACGCGCGCGTTGATCGTGGTCCGGGCGTAGGGCCGTCCGGTATGCTGGCTAGGGTTTTCCAGCATCCGGTTGCGATAGGCGGCGATCACGCGCTCGTCGGCCTCGCGCCAATTAACCCCAGATTGCTCGAGCGCGTCGAACCAGTCGTGTAGATGCTCACCGTAGGTACGCACAGTTTCCGACGCCTGCGCGTGCCCACTGAGGTCGGCATGCTCCATGAGCCAGACGAAGGCCGGTTCGATGATTGCCATTTCCGCATCGAACAGAATCGGGAAGCCGACTGGGATGTCCGACTCACCCGCCACCGCCCGAATGATCGATACCATATCGTGGGATCCCCTTACGCTGGGGTGACAACGAACAATACCGCAATTTGGGATCTGGTCGGCAAGGAGTTCGGCGGATCGGTTGCTGGCCGGGTCGTATCGCGGCTGACGCAGGCCGTTCGACCTAGTTTATCGATGAAGGTCGCAAACGATCAGACTCGCTACGGTTCAGGCTCTGGAACGGGCTGGCGACAGGATTCGACCAACTCTCGCCGTCCGGCACTGAAGTTACGAGCGTCTGCTTGCTCCTCAACCTGTCGTCTGCCTAGCGGAAGGCTGCCCGGCTGCTACGCGCCCCCTTCGAGCCATCAGGCGACGGCAAGCCGGTCGCCGGTAGCGGAATGACAACCTTGCAATAATTTAATCGGGAAAGCGGTCCGGCGGCACACCCCCCATGGCGGACGCTACGAAATATGCTCAGCAGGTAAGTCTGCGACTTGAAGCCCGCATCTCATTTGAATTGCGCGGTTCACCTTTTTCATGGTGGGAATAAAGTGATCGATTTCCGTTTGAGGTATGGCTTCCCCGATCCTGCTGTGGGAATTAACGAAGTCCCAGCCATCCGGAGTTTGGTCGATCTGGAGAACGGAACTTTGCGCTTCGCCATATAGCCAAACGTGCGTGATGGTGTGCACGCTGCGGTGTTTCGGCAAAATCTCGACTGAATCGAGCCAATCAGTCTTATAGGTAATGCGAGCCGCGTCTGGAACGCTGTGAATTGCTGCGTTGATGCAACTTATGTCGACCGGGCCACCGAGGGACGCACGACTTTGTACACCGTAAAGACGGTCACATCCGCTCAAAAAGACCATCACGCCGATAGCGAAAGTTCCAATTCTCATTTGGGAAGGTTACCCTCGCCTGCAAGGCGGCTCAATGACCACTATCCACCCTCTTATACCAAGACTCTCAGATCATGACCCATGCGCCCATTTGCGTAACCCGATGGACATGATGCGCCATGGCTGATCGATGAGGCGGTTCCAGGCGTGGCAGCAGTGGTCCACGACGTTGTCGTACGAGGAGAAGATGCGGTTCGACAGCCAATTGTCACGCATGAACTGCCACACGTTCTCGACCGGATTGAGTTCAGGACATTTGGGCGGCAGCGGCAGGAGAGTGATGTTGGCCGGGATGTCGAGTTTTCCGGACATGTGCCACCCGGCCTGATCGAGCATGAGCACAGCGTGAGCGCCGGGTGCGACCTGGCTGCTGATTTCGGCAAGATGCATGTCCATGGCTTCGCTGTTGCAACGAGGCATGACCAGCGCGGCGCCTTTGCCTTCTGCGGGACAGATTGCCCCAAAGATCCATGCCGAAGCCCGGCGCAGATCACGAGGCGCGACGGGTCTCGTCCCGCGTTTGGCCCAGCGCCGGGTGATCTGCGTCTTCTGCCCGATCCGGGCTTCATCTTGCCACCACAGCTCTATCGGCGTGCCTTTGGGCAGGCGCCTTCGGATTTGCGCCAGACGGGCGGGGAAGGCTTTTAAAAGCGGTAATATCTTCAGGGCGCTGCCCCTGATGGCGTGGCCGGGCCGAGAGCTTGCGATAGCCCATGGTCCGAAGTTCATGTCCCAGCGCCTGCTTGCTGATCGAGATTTCGAACTCTTCCCATAGCCATTGGACGAGGTCGATGATCCGCCAGCGAACCACACCATGAACAGCAGGAATAGGGCCTGCTTCGATGGTTTCGGCCAGCGCGCGTCGATGACAGTCGTCGAGGATAGTATCTGGCCCCGGCGCCTTGCGGGTTTCCAGACCATCAGGGCCATGCGCGTTGAAGCGCAACACCCAATCCCTGACAATCTGCAGCGTGACCCCGCCGACCTTAGCTGCGTCGCTTCTGCTTCCGCCGTCCAGGATCGTCGCAATCGCAAGCAGACGGCGGACTTGGTCTGCATCCTTGGCCCGGCGAGCAAAGGCCCGAACCTGCCCTGGGCTGAAATCATCTCGAAGTCTGACTGGCGCTGCCATCGCAAAACTCCAACCGTTTGCGATGGTGAATCACGTCAGCGCCAATCCTGATACCCTCCGTGAGTCAGATTCCACAGGTTTTGGTATTACGCCGAAATCCGGACGAACCGTGAGGGCCCCATTGCGGTCGCTGCGCCGTTCGATCTAAGGTCGAGCCTGAAAAGGGGGCTCAATATGGCAAGCATCTCGAAGACCCAGCGGTTGATCTTGATCGCCGCCTTTGCCGCGCTGCTGATAGCTCTGGCTATGCATCGACTCGAAGGGCCATTTACCGGCGACTGGATTACGGTTGTCTTGAGCGCTTCTCTCTTCGGGCTCGCGTTCATGTGGGATGGTATCGCGAGCTATTTGAAGAGGTAGTGCCGTCCGCTATGCACCCGTTTTCGTCATTCCGGGAGGTGAGCGCTGCGCTCTATAGCGGCACGTCCGGTGCTCACCGCTCGGGAAGAAAACCAGCCTGACCGGACACGTTTAGAGTTTCGGACGCCGAGAGGCGTCGGAAAGTCGGCGGTGCCCGAACCCGCGGGCCCCGCGCGAAGGTCTATGGGGATTTCGACTTTGGGCGGCTCTGGGCGGTGGCGGGCGCGGCGGATAAGCGGACGTATTTGAAAGCGGAGGGTCTGCTTTCCGGCGGTCGCGAAGGTCGCTCACGGTCGGACGGTCCGCTTTCGGGCAGTTGGCGTCCGCTTTTTGACAGGCGGGAAGCAGACTCCGGCCTTCCCGGGAGCGTGGTCGTCACGGGGTCTGTCGATGATGTGCCGTGCCGGGTCACGACGCCTGTCTCTCGGATGATGCTGCGAAGCATGGAGGCGCGCGAGGCTGGTACCGGCGTTCCAGGATCTCGATGACGATCATGCGTCCACCGCAGCACGAGCACGGCGGCCGGGCATCTGGCGGTTCGGCGGGCATGTCATCGCCAGCAGGCGGCGCGATCGCGAGCAGTTGGCGGGCCCGTTCGAGACTGTCCTTGCGCATACCGCTGGCGAGCAGGCCATAATGGCGGATGCGGTGAAAGCCCTTGGGCAAGTCGTGGAGCAGGAAGCGGCGGATGAACTCGTCGGCACCAAGCGTCATCACCTGCTGCCGGTCGGCGCCGCCGCGGCGATAGTCCTTGTAGCGGAAGGTGACGCCGTCCTCGTCGAAGCGGAGAAGGCGGCTGTTCGAGATGGCGACGCGGTGAGTGTAGCGCGACAGATAGGCGAGGACCGCTTCGGGCCCGGCGAATGGCGGCTTGGCATAGACCACCCAGCGCTTTTTGCGGACCGGCGACAGGTGGCGCAGGAATGCGCGCCGTTCGGCGAGATGCGCCATGCTGCCGAAGA
Organism: Novosphingobium resinovorum; assembly: GCF_001742225.1. Lineage (NCBI taxonomy): Bacteria > Pseudomonadati > Pseudomonadota > Alphaproteobacteria > Sphingomonadales > Sphingomonadaceae > Novosphingobium > Novosphingobium resinovorum. The sequence continues at coordinate 871,921 of NZ_CP017077.1, forward strand.
AGGCGAGCTGGCCAGCATCGTAGAGCGCGAGCAGTCGTGTGAGGAACAGGCGGCGGAACAGCGCGCCGAGCACGCGTACCGGCAACAGGAACGCCGGACGCGCCGAGACCCAGCGCGTGCCGTCTAGCGCGATGCCGCCGCCGGGGACAATCATGTGGATGTGCGGGTGGTGGGTCAGCGCCGAGCCCCAGGTGTGGAGCACGGCGGTGATGCCGATCCGTGCGCCGAGATGCTTCGGGTCCGCAGCGATGATCTGCATCGTCTCCGACGCCGCGCGGAACAGCAGATCGTAGATCAGCGCCTTGTTATGGAAGGCGATGGCGCCGACCTCGGCCGGCAGGGTGAAGACCACGTGGAAGTAGCCGATCGGCAGCAGGTCGGCCTCGCGGTCGGCGAGCCAGGTGCGCGCGGCAGCGCCCTGGCACTTGGGACAGTGCCGGTTGCGACAGCTGTTATAGGCGACACGCCAATGGCCACAGTCCTCGCAGGCCTCGACGTGGCCGCCCATTGCCGCCGTGCGACACTGTTCGATCGCCGACATGATCTTGAGCTGGTGCAGGCTCAGATGCCCGACATGGGCCAACCGATACGCCGGCCCTGCCGTTCGGAAGATATCGGCGACCTCGATGGAGGTGCGCACCTCGCCTCAACCGTCGGGCGTTCCCCCGCTCGGGATCATCAGCCGGTCGAGCGGACTGGTCACCGCGCGCATCGTCTTGGTCGCTACCTGGGTGTAAAAGGCGGTGGTGTTGAGCTTGGCGTGACCGAGCAGCGCCTGGATGACGCGGATATCGACACCGTCTTCGAGCAAGTGCGTGGCGAAGCTATGCCGCAGGGTATGCGGGCCGACCCGCTTGGCGATATCGGCTGCCTCGGCCGCCTCGACGACGATGCGATACAGCTGCCGCGTGCTGATCGGCACTGTCGCGTTCTGGCCCGGGAAGAGCCAGCCGTTCGGAAGCATGATCCCCTGCTGCCGACCAGCGCGCCACCACTCGCGTAGCAACACGAGCAAGCCTTCGGGCAGCATGGCGTTACGGTACCGCCCGCCTTTGCCGCGCTCGATCCGTAGCAGCATGCGCTTGCTGTCGACGTCGCTGACCTTGAGCGCCGAGACCTCGGAAACGCGCAGTCCGGCACCATAGGCGACCGACAGTGCCGCTTGATGCTTGAGGCAGGTCGTGGCATCGAGCAGCCGCTTCACCTCGGCCAAGGTCAGCACCACCGGGATCTTGCGGGCATGCGCGGTGCGGACCAGCTTGCGCGCGAGCTCGGGTCGGTCGAGCGTGTGGGTGAAGAAGAACCGCAGCGCCGCGACGATGCTGTTCATGGTCGGCGCCGGAACGCCGGCGTCCTGCTGCTCGATCTGGAACCGCCGGACATCCTCGGCGGTCGCGGTGTGCGGCGAGCGCCCCAGCCAGGTCGCAAACCGCCCGACGTCGCGCAAGTAGTTGCGCTGCGTCTCGCGTGAAAACCGGCGCATCGTCATGTCGTCGATCAGCCGCTGGCGTAGCGGGCTGATCGCGCCAACCGGAACAAGCTCGTTCATCGTTCGACTCCTCATGTTGAAGGAGCCGATAGGGTCCGCCCGTTACGGGGACTGCTCAATCCAGGCGGGACGTTCTCGTTGTCACGGATAGCTCACCACGGGCACCACTCCCGCGCAGCGGGTTCGTGCATCGCCCCTTGTCGGACATCGGCTTGAACGTCTCGGGCGCTGTCGTAAGCTTGGCAGGATCAACTCTACTGGTCGATATAAGGGGCGAAACGATGCTGTGGGCCACAATACTTCTTTCGGTGGCAGTCCCTCAGATCGCAACCGACAGCGATCAATATGCAGCTTATCGGCGCTGCTTGAGGCAGGCTTCCATAAATTATCCGGAAGAACCGGACACACCAACCGTTGTGGAATTCGCCAAATTTATTCAACTATGCTCGTATGAGCGAAAGAATTTATTGGATGGCCTGATTAAATCGCATTTAGCCATTGATGACATTTATGGGAAATCAAAGGCCTATAGAGAGCTAGAAGGCTTTGAAATTGACACGGTTCGATCATGGTCCAACAGGGCGCATGAGTTACCGATAGCAGATGACCGGGGGATTCTTTAGTGAAGCGGCTGCGGTAACGTCAGCTTACCACCCGTTTTTGCCATTCCGGGCGGCAAGCGCTGCGCTCTATAACCGTCCGTCTGGTGCTCGCCGCTCGGAAAGAAATGCAGCCTGACCGGACACGCCCCATAGCGGACTAATCCTGCGCAATATACGATGCAGCTATGATCATTCGGAACCTTGTCGTCAGCACACTGCTGTTGGGGTATTCTGCCGCCGCGATAGGCTGTTCGCCGCCAGATGAGGCGGTGGTCGCTACCAACGATCAGGTCTTCGATATTACTAAATCTAGAATTGAGAGTAGCGACGTGATTGTCGATGCTGTCGTCTTGCGGAACAAGCGCGGCGAACCGATCCTTAAGCCCACCAAAATCTGGAAGGGTCCTACCCGCACATATTATACCGTTGACAACAACGGGTGCGGGATTTTCTTGCCAGACCACGGCCAAGCCATTCGCGTACTTCTTAAGCGTTCTGGGAGAAATTGGTCAGTCATTGAGCCCGTCATCGGTAGCGCCAAAGCTACGTTGAAATTTGACGGAATTGTTGACGGCTACTTGCGAAATGTGCGCCCGAAGAATTTTAAACCGGTAGGGCCGCTTCTACCTCCCATGCCCTGAAAGGCCCTAATGGCGGTTCACCACCCGTTTTCGCCATTCCGGGCGGCGCGCCCTGCGCTCTACAGCCGTCCGTCCGGTGCTCGCCGCTCGGAAAGAATTGCGGCCTGACCGGACACGCCCCAGGTTTGTCGATCCGACGACTGCCCGACGTGCCTGATAGCGGTCATTGGGATCGTCTGATATGACCGCAAAATGCGAAGATCACTTGCCCTCACACTTGTGAGCATGGCCGCCTTTGGTTTGGCCGGAAGCGCTTTGGCGGACAGCACGAGCTCGCGCGCATCACCCTGTTGGAGTAAGGGGGGCACGTTCCACATCGTCGAGTGCTTCTCCAAGGTAGGAGCCCAATCGGACGTCGAACTAAATAGCTTGTACCGCAAGATCACGCGGGTTCTTGGTCCGGAGGACCTCCGCCAGCTTCAAAATTCCGAGCGTCTGTGGGTCGCCTATCGGGATGCAACCTGCAAAGCTGAAAAGAGCCTGTGGAATGGAGGAACCGGCGGCAACCCGGCCTATCTTGCTTGTGTAGATGACGAGACACAGCACCGCCTAGATTATCTGCAAACCACATATCGACTGCGCCTACAGAAACTTGAGCTGTAGAGGCATGCCCTTCGCCCCAGAAGCGGCCCGAGCACTTCCCACCCGTTTTCGCCATTCCGGGCGGCGAGCGCTGCGCTCTATAGCCGTCCGTCCGGTGCTCGCCGCTCGGGAAGAAATGCAGCCTGACCGGACACGCCCCCTTGCGGACATGCCGCGCGAAGCGATATCGAAGGCGTACTGATGCCGGGGGCGCTCGTGATTTCGATCTTCGATTACGGATCGTGAATAGAAAGCGGCTCATCTGCGCCGCCCTCTGGGCCACGTCGCTAATCGTAGCCGGGTGGTGCGGGTCCAATTGGTACAGCATCGCATATTTCAACGATGACCTAGATGTGGCAGAAAATCTCCTTTCGGAAGCTAAACGCGCCATGCCTGACGTAGATGGACACCCCGATTTTTTCAGGTCCAGAAGCTTTGATTGTGTCCGCTTTATGCCGGCACGCGGGGTTTACGGGCACGTAATGATCTACTGTAAGGACAGGCAAACCGGCTCAGTTGTAAAAGAGAATTACTGAACGATGACCTAGACAAGGGCAGCTTGCTACCTAACGCAAATGACCACTTACCACCCCTTTCGAACAAAATTCGCCAGTCAGTACACGCCCCTTTGCAGACATAATTCTTCGATTTGCATGAAACCGCGAGTGGTCTACTTGTAATTCAAATATGGCCCAATGAGCCAGCCAGCTTGCAGATGAGGACTCCGAATGAAATATAGAGCATCAAATTATCTCTTACCTGCTCTGTTTCTGCTGGCTTCCAGCATTGTCATGCCGGCGCAAGCGAATACTGATAAGAGTGATGATTTTTTTCAGGCGAACAGTCTGCATTAAATTTTATGGCCATCCTTCAACCAGAACTCAGCGAGCTTGAGAAAAAGCGATATTGTTGTGAAGTTGAAGGGCTGAGATATACACACTATTGGTACAAGCTAGGCGAAAGAGAGGTTGTGGTTGCCTTGGGAGTCGACAAGATCGGCAAGCTCCGGCAGGTCGATATTCGATACCCAAAGCAGAAAAATAAATGCATCGATACACCCGATCCCAAATCCCTTTCGCAGATACTCTTGGAACACAGCGATCCAGATTTCTCTAACGATTACAACGTCAATTTATTAGGCAGTAGTGGAAAGTCAGTTTGGGAAGGAAACGGCACCCCCAGCAGTGGAGGTGCGAAGTTCGGAAGAACCTCATACGTTTTCATGAAGATGATGGGTGTTTGCCGAGTGCGGATGACCCGCCATTCCGATTAGAAGCCGTGCTATCCGATGTCCGCTCACCACCCCTTTCGGCCCCTCAGGAAGCCGAGGGCTGCTCTCCATAGCGGCCTGTCCGGTTCCTGCCGCGTGGGAAGAAATGCAGCCTGACCGGACACGCCCCGTTACAGACATTGATCAGCACGTTCATCCAGAGCATGCTCTGGAAATGAGGATCGCCGAAGCTATCGCAATTTTACCGGCATTGGCACTCGCCGGATGCGTTACCACAACCCCGAAGGTCATTGTCGATGAAGGCGCTCGTGATGCTATTTGCAAATTGTCCGCTGACATCCAATGGACGCCGTTTGGTAACGTCCAATGGGCGGAAGACATAAATGAGCGGAACCGGCTGAATAGCATGGTGGATCGATCTCAGTTTTCGGCACTGCCATCGACCATAATTTGCCCTGACGGAGTTCGGCACCTCCACAAATCGCGCAATCGTGTGCCGTTTGGTGAGTTTTGGATAGCGAAGGATCATAGCCATGCGGCAATTACCGGCGGTTTTATCGGCGGTGAATTGCTCGGGGGTGGTGGCACCTGCTACTACCAACGGATTGATAATAAATGGGTTCGTGAAGGGTGCGTCAACGAATGGTCGATTTGATCAACGGCAGGTAACCACCCAAGACTGCCACGTCCCAGGCATTCGCTGAGCCGGTTAGTCGCCGCCGCCACAGCGTAAGCGTACGGCCTCGCGCGTGTTGCGACATTCAGGCTCGGCGCTGATGGACCTCCGCTAAGGAGTCTCTTTCTGGACTCCAGAAGGAGGCCAAGTGAAGGACCGGGTGGAGATCATCGCGCGCACCGAGCGGCGCAGGAAGTTTTCGGATGTCCAGAAGACAGCGATCCTCGCCGAGCCGGATGCAGACGGCGTATCGGTCCGTCAGGTCGCTGAGCGCCATGAGATTGCCGAGAGCCTGATTTATAACTGGCGGTCGACGCGTCGTCAGGCGGCGGCCATTGCCGGCGAGGCGCTCAAGTTCATTCCCTACGGTGCAATCATAACGATGGAGCTTGCGGCTGCGCCTGTCGTGCCCGAGCCCCAGAAGACGCAGCGACCGGTTCCGTCGCCGATGCCGTCAGCGCCAGAGGAACTAATCCTATCACTTTGCCCACGCCCGTCGATGTCGGGCGCTCACCTCAAAGATCCCAATCGAATCTTAGCGCTGAAGTGAAGGAAGGACAGGCCAGACGCCACCAGCTTTTTGGATTAGCGCGTCGCCTGGCCTGTCCTTCCTTCACGAGCTAACGTGACATCAGCTGAGCCCAGACCTAAGGAGCAACTGTGCCTGCCGAACGCGATGCTCGGGAGGCAGCCATTGGTCAGGAGCGATCCTGCAAGGTCATCGTAAGGCGGCCAGTTCTTGAAGCGCCGCGTTATGTAGCGAACCACGCGGTATTCAATACCACGCTCGGCCATCCAGCCCGCCATGATCTTTTGAAAGGCGTAAGTCTCGTCCTTCTCCGCTCCCGGATCTGCGGTGAGAACAAGATCCGGCGCGAGGCCTCGGCTCACGAGTTCGAGCAGCAGCGCCGTGCTGTCAACACCGACGCCGTAGCACAAGACGCTAGGGTGAGGCCTTGGAAGACGGAGGTAATCGGGCACGCGCGAGCGCTGCCCGGCATGGCGGGCCATGGAACGTTTCCTTGAGCAAGCAGGAGCAGTTGGCGGCGCGGAACCGAATGAGGCCGTCGGTTCCAGCGCATTCACAGGTTGTGGCCCGCTGACGCTATTCGAATGACGCCGAGTCCGGCTGCCGCGGCGCCGAAGCGCCTGATGGTGCCGACGGAGGGTCATCGTCTGGGTCCATTTCCAGCGTCACGGACAGAGCAAGGCTGAAATCGCGGATGCGCGGATCGCAAAAGTCGCTTTCGATCGCGCGGTGGTGACCAATACGCTCCGCCTCGGGTTCATCGCAGGCAGTGAGACGGTAGGTCTCTTCGGCATAAAGCCGGCCCTGACACGAAAATCGTGCAGTGATGACATAAGTGAAGGCGCCTCCCTGCAGCGACGGGTTTGAAGAACTGTTCATGGTGTCTGTCCTGAAAAATGCCCGCCGAAGCGGGCCGGGCACGGGAACGCGGCCCCGCATCTGGAGCGGACCGCGGGATCGAAATGGATACGGCTAGTTGACCTTCTGCATCAGGCGCCGAGCCTTGCCTTCAAGGTCGAGCCGTGCGTCCTGATTGGTCTTGCCGCGGGCGAGAGCAGTAATGCCCTGAACGAAGTCGAAAACGGACGCGGGAGGGTGCCCTTCCTCGGAAAGCACGGCGGCGATGATCTTGCCTGTATCGGCCTTCGAGAACCCCTGCCCGCGCAGGAAGGTCTCACGATCCTCGTCCTTGCGCGCGACAATCCGCTCGCGTGCCGAGCGGATGCCCGTCACGAAATCGCTGGGCGAAGAGTCCGCAAAGCTCGTCAGTGCCGGCGCCGCCTGCTGCGCGAAGCGGTTGGCTGCAAACTTGGAATGGCGGATGCTGATTTCCTGGAAGTTCTCGACGCCCCACAGGTTCCTGTTCATACATACCGCCCGCAGGTAGAATGTCGCGATCCCGAGAGTCTTGGATCCGACCTCGCTGTTCCACGCATAAAAGCCCCGAAAGTAGAGATCCGGGTCGCCGTTGGGCAGCTTTCCGGCCTCGATCGGATGCGTATCGTCGACGAAGAACAGGAATACGTCGCGGTCGGACGCATAGAGCGTTGTCGTCTCGCTGCTGATGTCGACGTAGGGGTTGTAGACCATCGAGGACCAGTCGAGGACGCCCGGCACCTTCCAGCGGGTATCACCGGTGCCATTGCCGGCGAAGCGCATGACGGCCTCGACCAGCTCGTGGTCCCAGATACGCCCGTAGTCCGGTCCGGTCACAGCGCGCAATTCGCTCCTGCCATTGCCGGTTTCGAGCATTTTCACATGCTCGCCGCGATGGGCGATAAGCCCGTGTTGCAGATTGATGCTGGCCAGTGCCCCGGGAAGATCGCGCAGGTATCCTGCGGGCGCGCCGACGAGCGAACAGAGCTGGCCGAACGACCAGTGCGTGGGGGCCAGCACGGTGTCGGAACCGGGCGCCAGCAGACGAAGACTGGTCGCATCCCCGCTGCGCGCCTCGATGCGAAGCGCACGGCTTTCGACAATACGGGTCGTCGCCTGGTCAGCGCGGCGGCGCACATGGGCATGGAGGTCGTCGAGCGAGAGGAAACGTTCGTCGTCAGGACGGCTGAACCATTCGGACGATACACGCGAAACGTTCTCGCCGCGGCTGATGTCGACCTTGTAACCGGCTTGCGGCGCCGGGGCGGCATTTGCGATGCTGTTCATGGGAGGAAACTCCTTGAGGTGTTCTGGCTCCATCCAACGGCGAAGCCATCCCTCCCTCACCTTCTTCCCTCCTCCGACCCTGGTCGTGGGGTGTCGTCTTCGGCAGCAATCCTGGAGATGGCAGCGTCGAGCTGTCCTGGACGCAGGCGGTAGAGCCATACCGGACCGAGGCGATTGCGGACGTTGCGAAGAGCTGCGCCGCAAGGCTCATCGAGATCCCCGCCGTTCATCCAGAGGTCCGTCAGTGCCCGCTTCCAGTAGCGGCCATGGCGCGCGCGGAATGACGCAAGAGCCCGCCACATCGCGGCTGTCGGGCCTCCACGCGTGTCGGGCTCCCGGGAGCTTACCCTCATGGGCGGGATCGTCACGTTCGCCGCGCGGAAATGACCCTCGATCGCTTCCAGGTCTCCAAGCGAGCGGATTTCCGGGAGAGACAGAACCAGCGTATCGGAACTGGTGACGAGGTATGATTGTGGTTCGCCGGTGCCGTCGAAGACCACGCGTTCGGCCTCCCATGAACCGGTAAAGCCGTCACACCAGCGAGCGAAGAGGAGGCCCTGCGCGACGCAGAAGGCTTCCAGCTGGACAAAGCAGCCCCAGGCTACGTCGCGCGCGACGAGTTCGAGCGGTTCGTTCTCAGGGATATCGTGTTCGTCGAACCCGGCGGCATCCCAGTCGGTCGAGAGCCCCTCATCCACGATGATGGCGATGAACGTGGCAAGGAGATCCCGTGTCAGTGTTCCACCCACCCGGATGGATGCGTTTACGCGGTCAGCCATGGCAGACCTGCCTTTCGTTTGTGCTGGCGGTGGAAATGTCGGCGCATATTTCACGCTGAAGCCGCGCCGATCAGGTAGCGAAGTCTGGCGAAGGCAGCCTCCTCGCCGGCGCGGACGCCGCGAGCAAAGGCGAGGGAATGAAGCGAGAAGGCGATCGCCGCGACGGCAGGCGCGGTATCGACGGGGATGAGTGTGAGAAACGCGCCTTCGTCATCGTGGAGCGAGAGCATCCCCTCATTTGCAGGGTCGATCGGCAGCGCGACACGCGCGACCGACCCGATCCGCTCGAGGTCACGGTTGTAGCTTTCGACCAGCAGCGAATGGATGCTGATCACTTCGTGCGAACTGCGAGAATGGGCATCTGGCATGGCAGGAGACCTTTTCATGAGCACTGCCGGCAAACCGCCTGCCGACATGCCCTCCACTCCTTCCTCCCCTCCCAGCGCATGCGCCGGCAGTTCCTTGCCCCGCATGGTGCCGACTGCGCGGTACTCCCCAGGTTCAAGAGCAGGAAGAGTACCAATCTCCGGCTTCATGACTCCCAATTGCCAAACCTATGATTTCCAATTACCGTACTTGTTAAATCCAATCTCCGAGGCAGAATGTTCGAGCGTTTCGTGACACCACGGGTCGAGGAAGCCCTCACCGATACCCCCGTCGTTTTGCTCGTCGGACCTCGCCGTGCGGGCAAGACCACGCTGGTGCGAAGTATGGTCGGGAGCGGGCGAACCTATATCACCCTCGATGATCAGACCGCGCTGGAGGCGGCGACATCCGATCCCGCCGGTTTCATACGCGGCCTGGACCACGCCGTCATAGACGAGATACAGCGCGCACCGGAGTTGATGCTCGCCATCAAGAAAGCCGTCGACGAGGATTATCGTGCCGGCCGTTTTCTGCTTACCGGCTCCGCGAATGTACTGACCCTACCCAGGGTGGCGGACAGTCTCGCGGGAAGAATTGAGACGATCCAGATGTTGCCGCTCGCACGGGCGGAGATCGCCGGTACCCGACCTGCGCTTCTCGACGATCTTTTTACCGGAAATCTGCGCAATCCCACGAACACGATTATCGGAGGTGACCTCGTGGAGGTGGTCATGCTCGGCGGGTTTCCAGAGGCGATAGCCCGCTCGAGCGAACGCCGCCGCCAGGACTGGGCCCGTTCCTACCTGAGCTCGGTGCTCACCCGGGATCTAAGGGATATCGCGGATATCGAGCGGATGACGGACCTGCCCCGCTTCGTGCGCCTTCTGGCGGAGCATTCGGGACAACTGGTCAACTATTCCCAGTTCGGCGCCGCGATCGGCGTCACTCACAAGACCGGCCAACGATACGTGGGCCTGCTCGAACAGATCTTTCTCGTCGCGACGCTGCGACCCTGGTTCACCAATACGGTCAAGCGGATCATCAAGACTCCCAAGCTCCATTTTGTAGACTCTGGCCTGTTGGCGTCGATCCGCGGCCTCAGCATCGAGCGTGTCCGCGACGATCACTCGATACTCGGCGCTTTGCTCGAGACCTTTGTCTTCTCCGAAGTCCTGAAGCTCATGAGCGCGTCAAGCCTCAGTCTGACACCTTACCATTTCCGTGATCAACAGATGCGCGAAGTCGACATCGTGCTCGAACGCGACGATGGCATAGTCGTCGGGATCGAGATCAAGGCGTCCGCCACCGTAAAGGCAAGCGACTTCGCAGGGATCAGGACCCTGGCCGAGAGCTGTAACGATCGGTTTGCCCAAGGCGTCGTCCTCTATGACGGCACGGAAATCATACCATTTGGCGACCGGATGGCGGCGGTACCGCTGTCGGTTTTGTGGAGCTGATCTATACGCGCGGTGGGCGTATTTGCCTGTAGGGGTGTCCCAAAGCCCGGCACTGTCGGTCGACCATCCGACGCTTGCCGTCCCATCGCCTGGCCGCCTGACACCGTGAATGGCGCTGGAATGTCACTGTTGAACCGAAGGGGTCGGTGCGACATCACCGAACGTCTCCTCGATCGCCGTCAGCACTTCCAGTGCCCGGTCCAGCGGCACGAACAGCCGGGTCCGGAACTGGATGATCTCGGTAAAGCATCCCAGCGCCTTGAGACGTGGCAGTCGCGCGACGTCGAAGTCCTTGATCTCGAGACGAAGGTCATCGGCGACGCGAGCGTACCTCAGCGAGGCGCCCGGCAAGGCAGGGATGAAAACGCCGCCTGACGTCGCGGCACCCGCGAAAATCTCCGCCGGCGACGGACGCACGGAAGTATCAAGCCCGAAGGCCGAGGCGACTTTCGCAAGGCCGGAAGGTGAGATTATCCGCCCCAGCATCGAGGCGCCCTGCGCATCGGTGATCCGCCAGACCCTGAGGTCATCGTCGGGGAGGCGGTTCCAGACGGGCAGCAGCAGACCGGTTGCGATGTTTATCGCCTCGACATCGATGCGCTGCGCCAGCTCCTCACATTCGGCGGTCCAGGCAGAAGTGAAGGTGGCTTTGTCGATCGGCTCCCAGGCGCTTTCGGCGAGCCGGGTCTTGCGCATGCGCTCAGAGCCGCCAGGACGAACGAGCTCGTGGACCTCAATGCGTTCGCCATCATCGCCCAGGATTGCCCAGGAGGGCACCTTCAGTGCGATCCGCCCTGAACGGGCATTGCGCAGAAAGGTAATGCGACCCGACCCTTTCCATTGCTCCAGCAGGGGGCTGAGCGGGGTTGGCCTGCGCTTGCGGTGCACCTCGATCCGCGAGAGCCAGGTCTCGGCACCCGACTGAGGATCACGCCGCAGCAACTGGCGTTCGATGGGCACGATCGCCTCGACCATGATCGTCTCGACACCCAGGTCGAGCGTGCCGCGTTCGCGCGCGGCATCGATACGCGCCTGGATGAGGCCGAGATACTCCTCGAAGATCGCGTTCTGCGTGCCGATGCGCAGCGCGAGCAGCCGGTTGAGCCAGCGCTGGATCGGCGGCAGATCATCGAGCAGCGCGCCGCTGTCCTTGTCGATGAGCTTCAATCCGGTCATCGCGATGAACTGGGTGAGGCTTGTGCTTTCCAACTTGCCACGTGCGAGCAGGCGATACCATTGCAGCAGCGCTTCACGGGCAAGATCACTTTCGAGGTTATCGAGCGGATCGAAGAGGTTCTGGCCGCCGGTCTGGCGCTGGCCGCGCGTGAGGGCGCCGAGGCTGTCGAGCCGCCGCGCGATCGTAGAGATGAAGCGGCGCTCGCCCTTGCAGTCGGTCGTCGCGGGCCGGAAGATCGGTGCACTCGCCTGGTTGGTACGGTTGGTTCGCCCCAGCCCCTGGATTGCCGCGGCTGCCCGCCAGCCCGGCTCGAGGAGGTAGTGCACGCGGCGCCTGTCCGCCGTCGCGCAGCCGCGGTCGGCATGGTAGCTGCGCCCGGTGCCTCCGGCATCGGAGAAGACCAGCACCTGCTTGGCCCCGCTCATGAAGGCATGGGTCTCGGCGATGTTGCTGCGCGCGCTTCGGCGCTCCACGCGCTGGCGTCCGGCTGCGTCGAGGACAATGCGACGCGAACGCCCGGTGACCTCGGCGAGGCGATCGGTCCCGAAATGCGCGACAAGCGCATCGAGCGCTGCCGGGATCGGCGGCATCGCACAGAGCCTTTCGACAAGCTCGTCTCGGGCGCGGATGGCGGCCTGACTGTGTACGGGGCGTCCATCCTCGTCGACCATCGGTTCGGAACGTGGCTCACCATCCTCGCCCTTGAAGACGCGCATCTGGCGGGTCGGAAATGCGGTCTCGAGGTACTGGATCATGAGTTCGCGTGGACTGACCTCGATATCGAGATCAGCGCGTTCGGCGGCCGAGAGGCCGGCAAGATGCCGTTCCAGCGCGGCTTCGGATGTCGTGACCAGTTGGACGACAGGCTGGCGGCCTTCCACAATGTCCTGCTCGATCGCCGCGATGAGACTGGGCAGTTTCATCGCGATCAGGAGCTGGGCGAAGAAGCGCTGCTTGGTGCTCTCGAAACGCGAGAGCGCGCTGCCCTTCGCCTGACCATTGAGCGAACGCCCGGTCATGCCATCGACGATCCCGGTCGCTTCCAGGACGCGGTCGAGTTCGGCGTGGATGATCGCCCAGGCATCGGCATAGGCATCGTAGATCTCGATCTGCGCGGTCGTCAGCTGGTGTTCGAGCGGATCGTACTCGACGCCGCTGAAGGTGAGCGCACGGGCGGTGTAAAAGCCCATGGCCTTGAGGTCGCGCGCGACGATCTCCATCGCGGCGATCCCGCCATCCGAGATCGCGGTCATGAACGCTTCGCGGGTCTCGAAGGCAGAATTGTGCCACAGGCCAAGCCGCGAGGCATAGCAAAGGTTCGCGGGATCGGTGGCGCCAGTCGCGCTGTTGTAGAGCACGCAGGCGCGGGGCAGCAGGTTCTGCAGCCGGACCCCGGCCAGTCCCTGTTCAGAACCCTTTTCCACCCCGAACCTGGTGACGGTCCCTGCGGCATTGGCCATCTCGTGCGCCTCGTCGAAGACGATGAGGCCATCGAAGTCCGCACCCAGCCAGGCAAGGATCTGCTGGAGCCGCGAGTGGCTGTCATCACGCTGCGAGCGCAGGGTGGCGAAGGTCAGGAACAGGATCCCGGTTTCCATGGTGATGGATCCGGAGAGCGGAAAGGCATCGAGCGGCTGGACATCGATGGGCAGTCCGCCGAGCGCCGCCCAGTCCCGCCGGGCATCCTCGAGCAGGCTCGCGCTCTTGGAAATCCAGACGGCGCGGCGCTGCCCCCGGCACCATCGGTCGAGGATGCAGCCCGAGATCTGGCGCCCCTTGCCCACTCCGGTACCGTCGCCCACCATGAAGCCGGCACGATAGACATGGCCATCGACATGAAGCTGCAGGAGCGTTCCGGCATCGTTGGGAGCGAAGCGGCCGGGGAGATCGCGTTCGAAGGCCTGGCCGGCGTAGATCACGGTCTCGAGCTGGGCGTCCGACAGCGTCGCTACCGCGCGCGGCGGCAGCATCGGGCGATAGGTCGCCTGCGGCAGCAGGATCGAGGACATCGCCATCGATTCCATCAGTTGGTCGGGGTGCGACTGCGGCGCCGCGAAGGCAATGCGCGTCAGCCGCCAGGGAACGTAGATGCCGACCGGATCGCCCGCTGCCGGTGGCTCATCGAGCGCGGTGTATCCGAGCAACGCCGGTTCATGTCCTGCCCCGGGCATCACTGATGGCGCCGGTGGACGGATCGGCTTTGCGCCGCTCCCCAGTATTCCTGCCATCAGACCTGCACGTCTGGTGGGTAACGAGGGCACAAGGCGCGAGGGGGCGGGAACGACCGCGTCAACCGATATGCTCTCGACCAAAGCAGCAACCGGCGAAGGACCGTCAGTCACATAGGCGGACCTGTCAAGACGATCGGGCACGCTGTGCAGCAGAGCCTGCGCGGCCTCCAGCCCGGAGACCATCGCGCGCTGCGTCCGCCCCCGCCACCCCTTATCGTAGACGAGGATCCGGATCGAGATCGACGTCCCGTGACTGGCGAAGGGCCGTCCGTCGATGGTGAGTTCCCAGCGCGGCTGGTACGCGGTCGCGACGCGCTGGTAGCCCTTGGCGCCCGTGCCGCCCTCGGCGAATGCAGGCGACATGATCGCGACGCACCTGCCACTGGCCGCGAGGCGTTCCAGGGCGGAGAGCAGATGCCGGGCGCCGGCATCGCGATCGCGGCCACGGGATTCCGACCGCGCAAAGGGCGGGTTCATCAGCACCACATCAGGTCGCCGTCCGTCTTCAAGCAAATCGTCGATGAACTCGCCATCGTGGCGGGCGACGGGTTGGCACAGTGCCAGCGCAAGGAGATCGGCACGGCCGGGATCGCGCTCATTGAGCATCAGGCTTGCGCCGACGCCCGCCGCGCAGGCGGCCAGCATGCCGGTGCCGGCGGAAGGCTCGAGCACGAGATCGCCGGGTCGGATCCGGGCCGCACAGGCTGCCAGCCATGCGAGGCCAAGCGGTGTCGAGAACTGCTGCATATCCACCTGCCGCTCGCTGCGATAAGTCTGGGTCGGCAGGTGACGGGCAAGATCGGCGCGGGCGGCAAAGGCGGCGTCAACATCGTCGCGATCGACTAGGCCGGTCTGCGGATCGAGTGCCATGAGCACCTGCGCGACCTCAAGGGCGTCGTAGGCGTCACGCATCGACCACTCGCCGAATGCGCCCGAGCGTCCGAAACTCTCCGTGACGATGCGGGTAAGCACCTTGCGCTGCAGGGAACGAGCGGTGCCGAGATATGCGGCGATCTGGCGGGCGGCGACGAGAAGCCTTCCAGCCTTGGGCGACTGGGCGCGCTCCTGCACGCCTTCGAATTGAGGCAGGGTCATCATGAGTTCCTTTGAGATTGGGAGGCGGCTCGCAGGCGCTATCGGGTCAGCCCGGATGCCGCTGCGGAAACACGCTTCTGGAAGGGAAAGGGGCCCGAGGCCGGGACCCGCGCTTGCGCAGGTCCCGGCAGGGCTTAAGGATGGCAGTCCCTGGTCAGGCGGCTTCGTCGAAGGGTATCACACCGTCTTCGTCAGCGGCGCCGGTGACGGTTTGTGCTTCTGCACCCGGCTCTTCGGCGATGAGATCGTCGCAGTCGTCGCCACCATTCATCTGCTCCGGCCCGAACCGCATCGCATCGGGCAACCACCTGCGGGCGCGTTCCTTGATCTCGGGTTCGGCCAGCACGTCACCGGCGAAGAGCTTCTCCGCCGAAAGCGACAGATCGAATTTGCGTGAGGTGGAGTAACGGCTCGAGAGTTCCGGTCCTCCGATCGCCTCGAAGAGCCCGAGGATCTTCGGCTTGGTCAGGCGATCGAAGAAGTTGCTGGCGGTGGGGCGCCACCAGGCCGCGACATCGATCGCCAGCTTCGTCCCGAGATGATCGAGGAACCCCGAACCGGCTTCGCCATGTGGCACGGCATGCATAGTGCGCGCGATGACCCAGCCCAGCCAGGCTGCGCGTGCCTCGCCATCCAGGGCGCAGAACGCATCGTATCGGGCCTCCATGGCGTCGTGATCCAGCCAGGATCGGTCGAGACCACCGTCCAATGCGTCCCACTGCTGCGAGGCCGGGGTGCCGCTGACAAAGCCGCTGACGCGCGGACTGGGCGCATAGGCCCTGAGTTCACTCGGCATGCCGCTCCAGCCCTCGCGACTGGCCTTGTCGATCATGATGAAGGTGCCCAGATCGAGCGCAAAGGCGGGATCGCTGGCGATGAAGAGCCGAAGCATCTCGGTCTTCATCGTGGCCAGTTCGTCGCGCTGGCGATTGCTGAAGGTCAGTGCAGTGGCGGCGTCCTCGTCCACTTCGCCGTCATCGTGACCGCCGCCCGTCGCCGTCTCGTCGCCCTCGTCCCCTTCATCGAGAAGCACGGTTTCGGATGCGTCAAAGGCCTCGCCTTCTTCGACATGGAAGTACTCGTGGTGCAGGGCCGGGGTGCCGTCGCCGCCGATCACGAGGTAGGCAATTGCGCCAGCTTTCTGGGCCGGGGTCAGATCCGCCGTCACCTCGCCAAACGCATCGAGCTCCTGGGAGAGCTGGTCGAAGCGTGTGGCCTGTTCCTCGGTGTACTCGGGAGCGTCCTGCGCTTCGCGCTCGATCGCTTCCATTTCGGCCTGGATTTCCGCTTCCCGGGCCACTTCCACCTCGGTCAGCTCGCGAGGCTCGGGCTGCATTTCCCGGAGGCGATAGGTCGTGCTGTAAGGCACACTCGTTGCCGCCACGATCCGTACTTCTGCAAACCCGTCACGTTCGCGCAGGGCCTCAGCTGCCTTATGCAAGGCCTCCTCCGCAAGGCGCTCGACAATATCCCCGTCGAGCCAGCGCTCGGTCGCGGCGTCGGAGAAGAGGTCCTGTTCGATCCGGCCGCCAGCGGCCTGGTAGGCTTCGGATCCGACCAGCAGCGCCTTGGGGTCTGCGCCATTATAGGAGCCGCTCGCGAGGTTACGGCGGATCTCGTTGACGTTGTTCGCATAGTATCCGCCCGTTAGTTGCTCGAAGACCTTCGCCTGCCGATCCTGGTCCGCCGTCGTAGCGTAGGCTTTGGCGATCTCGATGCCGATCTCGCCATGTCGAAGCGCCTCGAAGATCGGGGCTGCGAGATTGGCAAGGCGCAGACGGCCGAGCACGAACTTCTCGGTCTTGCCGAAGCGCTTTGCGAGATCGGCGGGCGTCTTCTTCTCACGCTCGATGATCGAGCGGAACGCGCAGCATTCGTCGGCCGGATTCATCGGCAGATGGAAGTAGTTCTCCGTGAGGCTCATCTCGATCGCATCGCGCGCGTTCTTTGCGACAAGGACCGGTACCATGAAATCTTCATCGAGCACGGCCTTGGTGATGTTGGCGAGGACCGCATCGAGACGGCGACCACCGCCATAGATCTCGACCTTGCCCTTGAACGCACCTCGCGTGGTACGTACGCCGATCAGGTTCTCGAGGATAATGCCGGTCTCGGCAATGTTGGCTTCCAATTCGGCATCGGCGATGCTGTCGCTTTGGGTGCGCACGTTGTTGGGAGATTTGAAACAGTCGACTGCGCGGGCATATTCGATTGCGGGTTGGGTCATTTCAGGTCTTCCGATTTTGCGATCGACCTGACAACCAGGCCGCTCATCGCAATCATCCTTCCCCCCCCTTCCCTCTTTTTCCTGAGCACATCGTTCCAGTCGTTCAGGCCGTACCAAGGCCACAGCGCCGCAACGGAAAAGCCCCTTGCGCCATAGATCTTGCGCGCATGCAGTTCTGCGCGGTAACCGGCAAGATCGTTGTCCGCCGGCACCACGAGCCTTTCCATGCAGGAAGAGATATGGCCCTGCTATAGCCTCTCGGCATCGAACCCGGTGCAGACGGGAAACCCGAGACGAGTTGCGGCCGAGTCCGCATTTTCGACGCCCCCTGCCCTTGAAAACCGGCGGTTCTGCTCGTTCCGTTTGGATCACAAGGCATCCAGAGGATGTCAGATCGCCGACCGGTCGGGTCAGAGGCTGCCAGAGCCGCAGCGCGAATGGACTCCCGGTATCAGCTTAGAGCCCAGCCACCGCCGCTTACCACGTGGGCATCTCGTTCACGCAGTTCGATGTCCAGGCCGAGCAGCAAAACGAGCTCGCCGGCAGTCTCACCAAACAGTCGGTCAAGCGCCCCCATATCAGCCGAAAAATTGGCCGAGAGCGTTTCAATTCTTTCGACGAGATTTCGGGAGGCCCTGGCGAGTATTTTTTCGGCGCCTTGGGGGGGTAGCCCGATGGTTTGGCAAAAGGTCAGAAGATCGCTTCTTGTCAATTCTGCTGGGACTTTCGCATCACCGATGTGGAAGGCAAAATCCTCCCGAAAACCAGCCACGGTCTGAACCGGCACCAGGTCGTAGAAGGGCGCGAGTGTGATCGACCCGCCCGGTCCATGAAGGAGTGCATTGTTCTTCGCATGGTTGTCGTTGTTACCAACCAGCAGATTGAACAGCGTCATACGCAGAAATGTTTCCCTTGACTGCGCAGGCCGATCGGTGGCTTCCAGGATCCTGCCGATCGTTGCTGCGTCGAAACAGCGCGGCGGCGTTCCCTTGCGTTGATACTTGAGTTCTGCCGGAAGACCGGCTGCCTGTGCGAAGTCTTCCTGATGCAGGCGGCGCACCATGCCATCTTCGAGGTGGCGATCGAAACGCCGGATCAGCAGGACATCGAATCCGCCAATCGTACTGGCGACCGAACTGCCGACATTAAATCCACATTCGGCTGCAAGAAGTGTCACAAAGGCCTCGTCGCGTGCCTCGTGACGATGTTGGGGGTCAGGCAGTTTGAGAATATGGGTCGTCGGCGCTCCACTTCCCGGCTTGGGAATGGCGAAACGACCGTCAGGCAATCCTGTGAGCGAGATTTTCGGCCTTACACCTGCTACTGGCGAGGGGTCGCGCAGTTCGCCTGGAAGCGGCCTGCCGGTGGCCAACCGATCGACAATCTCCGCGAATGTAGCCTCGTCCAGCGGATCGTAATCTCCCTGGATACGGCCCGGGCGTTTGATGGGCGGATGGTCGAGCGGGAGGACGCTGACCGCGCCGGCACAGTCCGCTCCAACATGCGCCAGGAGAGCGGCGATGTCGCCGCGATCGATACCCTCGCGTCGTATGACAGTTTCGAGAAGGTTGTTCTCCTGGAGAAGGTTATCGAAGAACGCACGCACCGGCACATCGCCGAACGGCTCGTCACCCAAAGGCAGCGACAAGGACAGGGTATGCTGTGCTGAGTTGGCCAGCCATTCGGGCGTGTAGGCGAAGGCGAGACTGGAATCGTCTGCTTTCACGAGGCGTCCGATCGGCTCTGCCGAGGCTTCCAGCCAGACATTCAAGATCAGCGTCATGAGCTCCTGCTCCGGGCGCTGATGTCTATGCCGGCCGCCAGAGCGCAGGCAATGACCTTGTCGATTTCCAGAGTTCCCTTGCCGCTTTCCAGTTCGGATACGAAACGTCTGCCTACGCCGGCATGCTGGGCGAATTCCGCCTGGTTCAGCTTCATCGCTTTGCGCGCTTTGCGGATCAGGGCTCCAAGGTCTGCAGCGGTGCGTATGCCTGTCGTGGAGCCTTGGGTTTTCGCAGCGACTTTCGGTCTATCATGCGCCGGCTCGAGCGAACCTGTCGCGATGGCCTGGGTCAGTCCTCGAGCTATTTCAACCGCACTTTGTGCTGGTCCCTGCTGGATACGCCGGATGGTGTCCTGAAACAGCGGCTGCTTCAGCTTCTCGATGGCAGCGTTGATATCCGGCATAAAGGGGGCGAGATTCGCCTGATGCACGGCGCTGTCGAGCGACTTTATCAGTGCATCGCGGTCCTGCATCTCGCGCAATAGCCGCGCCGCATCAGTTTCTTTTGGCAAAGCCTTTTGCTCCTTTTCGGGAGCATTGTAAACGGCAAGACAGCTCTATGCAAGATATACTCCCGAACGGGAGCAAATGCAGCGAAATCATACATACTCTGAAGCTTTGCGCCCGCTCAGGAGCATTCTTGAAATCGCTTAACGGGACGGCCGAGATATACTCGCGGCTGGTGTGCGGCCTGCAGCGCGAAAAGCGATGGTCTCACAAGCGCAGGACGACTATCCCGGAAGTGACTAAAAGCTGTGACATGTACATGAAAACGCAAGTCATGGTGCATGAGGAGGAACTGTGCGAAGCGCTCCTTCTGCTTGAGGCGCTCTGTGAAATTCTGCGCAGCGAGGTGACCCTTCCCGAGCGTGTTTTATCGGGACTACCGGGCTCGTACAGGTAGACAGAGCATGACGGAGCAGACAGTTGCGGCGCTCGATCATGCTGGTCGAGAATTGATGTCACGTCAGAATGACCCGCGCGTTGGGTCTTGATGCTTGCGAGCGCAGACGGGAACAAGGATGCTGCGCGGATGGCCGATACAAACGACGGGTGCCGATCCTGGTGAATGCTTTTGACGCGCCAAGCGCAAACTGGAAGCCGCACGAGTTCTCAAGAAGATGCGTAATGAGGCATCGAGGAGAAATGCGATAACGGCGCTACACCGAGTTGAACATGGAAAGGCGTTGAAGCTGGCGGACTTTGAGATTGTATCCCGTAAGGTCGGGCGGCAATTCAAGCGCCTCCTGCATTCCCTGTATCTCGACCGGGTCTGACGTGGGTGAAGCGCCGAACACGCCCCGATCTTGACCCAACCGCTCCCTAAGCTGGAACGCCTTCCCTTGGGAACCGACGACGTCCTTGGGAAAGTGCCTTTCGAAGGGTGGTTTGTTTAGACACGCAGACCCATCACTACAGACGGCTAGTGCAGCACCCATCCCCGGATGGGCGCCGCACAACGTGTCATCCGTTCAGCTTGTCCTTGACCGCCTTGGCCGGGGCAAAGGTAAGCTTACGGGCGGCCTTGATCGTCATCGCCTCGCCGGTTGCCGGATTGCGGCCTTCGCGCTCGGGTGTGTCCTTGATCTTGAACTTGCCGAAGCCGTTGAGCGAGATTTCATCGCCCTTGGCCGCAGCGTCGCCGATCGCGACGAAGACAGCATCGACGATCTTGCGGGCATCGGCCTTCGTGATACCGGCATCGTTCGCGATGGCGTCGGCGAGATCACTGTTGTTCATTGCAGTTCTTCCTGTCGATCGGGCCTGTCGAAACGGTGCCCGAGGTTGTGATTCATACATCGCGCGAGGCAGCGGCCGACCGATGTCCGCCGCTGTGCGCCAGGCCGATCAGCCGGCCTCGCCCGGTGCAGCCTTGGGCGTACGGGCCATGCGCTTGGGCCTTGCCGCCTTTGCCGGCTTTTCGCCATCGGCGGCGGCGGGTGCGTCGCTGGAGGCGCTGGCCTCGGACCCGGACGCCGCGGGCTGATCCTTGCCGAACAGCCCAAGCTTGCCGCGTGGCCTTACCGCGGGCTTGGCAGCGGCCGCAACGGACGCATCTACCTCAGGCGATGCCTGAGGCGCTGCTGCAGACGTAGCCTGCTCGGCCGCAGCGTCCACGGCGGCGCCGCCCTTTGCTGGTTTGCCGAGCTTCGCAGCGGTAGTCCTGGATGCACCGGACTTGGTAGCTGCGGGCTTGGGTGCGGCAGACTTGGGGGCAGCGGCCTTGCGAACCTTCGGCTTGTCCGCCGGCGCGGCGCCCTCCTGAGGCTGGGCATCGGGGGTGTTGGTCTCGGCGGTACCGGCGGTGTCTGCTCCACCAGCGCGCTTCTTTTGTGCGCGCGGTTTGGGTGCCGTCTTTACGCGCGAACGCTGTGACGTCTTCGCCGGTTCGGCGGCAGCAGCGGGTTCAGGCGCGATGATCGCATCGTCAGTGGCGACTGTCTGTTCGGTCGGCACCGAGGCAGCGCGCGATGCCGCCTTTCCGCCGCGCACCTTGGGTCCGGCCTTGCGTCCGGCGGGACGCTTGGCAGCAGGCGGGGTCTGCGCCGATCCGGATGCATCATCCGTGGCAGAGGCCGTGCCGGCAGGAGCGCCTGCCTTGGCTGCGGCACTCGGACGCGAGCCCAACCCGATCCTCTCGGCAATGCCTCGGCGCATTGCCGCAAATTCAGGTGCGACCATCGGATAGTTGTCCGCAAGGCCATAGCGTTGGCGGTAAGTCTCCGGCGTCAACCCATGACTTGTGAGATGGCGCTTGAGCGTCTTGTACGGCTTTCCGTCGATGAGGCTCAGAATATGCGAAGGCGACGACAGGCTCTTGCGCACGGAAACGGCCGGCGTATAGGACACGTCTTCGATCGCAGGCACCTCAGGGGCCGCATCTTCGGTCAAGGCCTGGCGGGTTGCACGGATCAATGCCGGAAGATCTTCGGAACCGACAGTGTTGTTGGCGAGATATGCGCTCAAAAGCTGGACGGTAAGCGACGTAACGTCAGCGGGATTTTCGAGTTCAGGCATTGCAGGCGGTGCTCCCGGTAGTCTGTCGATCGTTGAGGGAAGTGGCGACCCGGCACCCTTCACGCTCGCGGGCTCACAAATCAAGTAGAAAAGCGCGCCTTTCAAATCCTTGACCCGTCGCGCATTGTACCGGTGACGCGAGCGATTGTGCCGTACCTTCGCATTGCAATTCTGATTACATGGGTATCCCCCGGGCGGGGACTGCCGATCCCGCCACGGCCATTGTGGCGAGCGACGTGCAGTTTGCGGGAGGCCGGGTGCAATCGGTGCACTTGCTGGCGGCGGCGTTGTCAATCATAGCCCGTCTCGCCTTTCAGGCATCCTCTCCCAAACTATTACGGCCGGCTTTAAGCCGGCCTTTTTTTCGGGCCTCGCCCTGCCGATTGCGAGTACCAGCGCTACGCAAATCCGGATCTGTGTCTCAGAACATCGTTCCAGTCATTGAGACCATGCCAGGGCATGACGATCCGCGCATCGCGTGTACCGACACGCCCCCCGAGCGCCCCGCTGTCCTGGCTCTCGGCCCGGAAGGCGTCTCGCGCGCGCCTCGCAGCCTGCACTCCGGCGTGATCAGCATCCGGTAGCAGAACGATGCGCGCGACATTGGCGGGGACGCGGACCCATGCGAAGCGAGCGCTGCCCAGAACCGCCCAGACCGGTATTTCCAGCAGGATCGAGGCGGCCAGTGCAGTCTCGATCCCTTCCGCCAGCCCGAGCACCTCGCCATGTGCGTATGTTCGCACGGCGCCCGCGCCGGGACGGCCGAGCATGCGCCGTGCTGGCCTCAGGTCCATGCACAACCTGCTGCGAGGAAGATCGAGAAAGCAGCGCTGGACCGCAAGCGTTCCGCACTCATCGCTTATGCGCGCGATCATCGCCGGACGCCGCGCAAGCTGCCCGGCGACGCGGACCGGGGTGCATGGATGATACCGAAGCTGCGCGCAGGACGTGAAGATACCGCGCGCCTCGAGATAGGCGGCTGCAGGCGAGCCCTGCAGGGCGTGTGCTTCGTCCCACAAGGCCCGCGCACGCGCGCGAACCCAGTTATCATTTCCATCCTTGGCCCGCGCCGCGCTCTCCCTATCGAGGAGCCGGCCGGTCAGGGCCGAGGCCAGGGTGCAGCGTACTGCCGCGATCACCGTCTGCTGATCGCATCCTGCAAAACAGTGGAACAGCAGACGGCGTTCGCCGATGCGGACCGAAAGGCTGGGAGTCCGGTCAGGGTGGGCCGGACACAGGCACATGCCTCGACCGCCCGACCACTTTCCGCCGAGGCGCGTCACGAGGGCATTGCCGGCGACCTCGAGGGCATCCTGTGTCATTGGCTGTCCTCGACACCCCGGCTTCAGGATACCTCACCGATCGGCAGAGCACCGCAGACAGGGGAGTTGGCAATACGCACCGCAGCGAGCAGGTGACGGCGGATCTCGCGGCGCCCCAGCCCGAAGCGGGACGCGATCTGTGCAGAAGGCATGTCGTGATGCAGTCGGAGCGCAAGAATGGCCGCGGTCATCGGCGGCATCGCCGGCAAAGTCCGGGCAAGGTTGGGCCCTGGCCATGTGGCGGGGGTATAGAGATCGGCCGGCACGTGCACCCAGGCCTTGACCTCAAAGCCGGCGGCGACGCGCCGGGCCTGAGGATCCTGGTCATCGATCCGGAAGGTGCGTGGACGGCCACCGTTCCGATCGCTGGCGGCAGCCAGCAGCGCCTCGCCGGGCGGCAGGGTCGCTTCGAGGTACTCCTGCATTGCAGCCAAGCGCGGATCGCCCGCGAATGTGCGGCGACAGGCTTCGGCGAGAGATAAGAGAAGTCGGGCAATTGTTGGAGAAGTCATAACGGATGCCTCCTTGCGAGGGGTTTCAGTAAGGAAGGAGCATCAACCGCTCCTTCCACCTGCCCACATCCACCTCCCCTTCCCGGCGCCAGCGCCCGCGGGCGCTGGCGGGCATTCGTCGTGCCGCGACCTCCGCATGCCGGTATAAGGGCCGGGCAGGACGCCTGCTCGCTCTTCAGGTTGCCATATGATTGCGATTCCATGACACTGCGCTGCCACCACCGGACACGAGTATCTGGATCCGGCCGGCAGACAGGAGGGTCTGGCTGCAGTGATACAGCTGAGCATAACGCTCGATCTCGACCTTTATCGGGATCGACTGCTGTTACTTACGCTTCGGCAGCGCCAGTGCATGGTGCTCATTGACCAAGGTTTCGATACCAAGGAGATCGCCGAGCACCTGGAGATCTCGGTCAGCCGGGTCCAGAAACACATTTTCAATGCGCGCAAGATCCTCGGCAACCCGGCGCGGCGCAAGGCAGCGCGCCTTGTTGCCGCCTTCGAGCAGGAGCGCGCGGCTCTTGAGGAGGGGGGGCAATCGATAGGCGCCCTCGGATTACCCCTCGTACCGCTCCTCGAATTGCCGCAGCACGATGGCGAGGCCGAGGAACCCGAGGTGCAGGAAGACCCTGCAATGACGCCCATCCGGCCGGCACCCGCAGCACAAGAACAGGCGCCGTTCCCGCCCCCGGGAATACTCGCGATGTTGCTTCCGCTGCGCTCTGACAGGAGACCGGCAAATGACCTGACCATCCGCCCCGCGCTGATCACGATAGCGGTGCTGTCTGCGGCAGGACTTGTCGCGGCAGGTTCCGCCATGCAGTTGCTCGTCGCCTTCCAGGTCTTTCTGGAATAGGGCGCTGCCGCCCAACCTGGGGGGATATCAAGTATCCCCTGCCCATCTCTGATCGGCGCCGCATCCAATCCAGCCCCCTGCCCCACCGAGCGGCAGCACGCATCCTTTTCATATTCATCATGATCGCGGGAAATGAGCCCCGCGAGACAGGAGACACCATGCGCGCCCAACGTCAGAAGATCGCCACCGAGGTAGCCCAGCGCCTGTTTGCCGCCGAAGCGGCCCTCGACATCGCCTCTGCCCGTATAGCCGAGCTCAATGCCGCCTTGCCGCTGGCCACGATCGATGCACGCGTCGGCGCCTGCGTCGGGCAGGAGGCGGTGACGCGCTCGGCCGCCGCCCTCATGCTCATGGCCAGAGCGCGCGGCGAGATAATCGCGACCCATGCCGGCCTGAAGACCGCCAGTGTGGCGATCGGCCTTGGCGAGATGGCATTCGGAGACCTGATCAAGCTCGACGAGAACTCGGGCAGCGCGCTACCTCCTGGCGGCATGCCCGGCGAGGCGCTGCCTCTCGCTCTTCCGGCAACCGGGCCCAGCCATCTGCGCCTTGCCTGAGCGCGGGCATTCGAGAATGACGGCATGAACCGCCACCTGGCCTACCTCCTGCTCCTGATCGCGGCATGTCTTTATGCCGCGGTCAGAGGCGGGCGGCCCGAACGCATCGGCGCCGCCACGTTCGTTGCAGGCTCGGTGCTCTCGCTCGTGCTGTCCGAAGTGCAGGGCATAGGCTTTCGCGAACCGGAACTGGGCATTATCACGGTCGATGCGGCGATGTTCGGTATCTTCACCTGGCTTTCGCTGCGCAGTACGCGGTTCTGGCCGATCTGGGTGTCCGGGGTCATCGGCTCCGAGCTCATCGTCCATACGATGCGGGCAGCGGCCCCGGCTATCGTTCCGCAAGCCTATCTCGATGCCCAGGCCCTGTGGAGCTGGATCGCACTCACCATCCTGATCCTTGGCACGCGCCGGCATGTCGTTCGCCGATATCGCAGAGGCACCGATCCCGACTGGCGCACGCGATCAGGGGCTTAGACACCCGAGAGCCTCCTGCCCTCCTCCCGAAATGCGAAGGGACGCGAGAGATGATGAACGAAAGACCACCGCCAGATCCGGGGCCTGAAACCGCGGCCCGAATTGCAATGTGCCGCACGATCGCCGAGATGCGAAAGGCACTCGCCTGCTGTCTCGGCGAGAGCTTCAGCCCGGCGCCATATCTGGACATGCTTCTCGACCTCTACGTGTCACAGAGCGAGGGCCAGGACACTTATGTGTGGTCACTGTGCATGGCGACCTCCGCGCCATTATCGACGGCTCATCGCAAGATCACCGACCTCGAGCAGCGCGGCCTGCTTGTCCTCGAGCCCGGGCTCACCGACCGGCGACGGGTCGGGGTTCAGCTGACACAGGAAGGCGAGGCGGTTGTCGTCTCGCTTGTCGCGTGCTTCGAGACCATTCTCGGGCGGGTGAAGCGCGCGTGACACGGGGCCGCCGACACGCCGGACGAGCGGTCGTTTGCGACGGGCGGGCGAGTTTTCCCCGCTATCCACAGGATGTGGACATCCTGGAACATTCGCGAACCCTGACCGGCGAGCGCCGATCGGATAATGTGCCGGCACCATGTCCCTTCTTTGCCTCATTGGCCGACACAGGCCATCGGCCGTTTCCCTGACCTACGGCAAGGATGGTGATTACCTCGCGCTGTGCGAGGTATGCGCGGTTCCGCTCGCGCGTCACCGCACCGGTGGATGGCACGCCGTCCGGCCGCTGGCGCATGCGCCGCTGGGCAACATCGTCACCGATACAGCGCATAACCTTTAGGCTTGCCTCGCGCTTTTGACGTTGCATCTTCGTGGCGCGTGCGCGAAAGGCGGCGCCGCACGGCAGCCCGAATGCGACCACGTTCGCTGCCGTGCACTATTCTCCTGCTCACCTGTAACGCCTGGGTCCCGCGATCACGGCCGCCGCTCATGGAACCCGACCTCTCGAGGCCGGTGCCGGCATGACCAGGTCTCTCGTTTCCTGCCCAAACTGACCGCACCGTGAGAGCGCCGCTTCCTGCCCTGGCCGCGGCAGCGATCGCCGCCCGCAAGGGGCGAGATCCGGCGCAGCCGGAGCTCGACCGGGACGGCGCGCATGCGCCGGCCCGGCCAGAGCGCGGTGCCCTCGCAGAGGGCAGCCGCCCATTCCCTGCCCCGTCACCTGCACTGCCGCTGTCGCATCCCCGTCACTATCGTTCTCATTTTGGTAGCGAGTCCAAGCTTTTGGGTTGCACAAATTGCCCAAACCACCGATGCTTGAAGCGCTTCTGAGATAAACAGGAGCGGGGCGTCGAAACCCTAATCAGAGTTGCTCGGTCACCAGTTTCTGGAGGCCGGGTGGCATGCGCGCATGTCCAGCCGGCTTGCCGGTAAAGGCGCATGCGCCTGTTCTCTGATCAGGTTTCGAACATCCGGCTTATGGCCGTCGCCCCGAGTGGACATAGGTGCGACGCATGAGCCAGAGCGAGACGAGCGGCCGCGAGGCTGTCTCAGATGCGGCGCGCGAGGACCGGGACGAGAGTTCCCGTTTCGCCGCCTTCTACCGCCGGGAGCAACCCCGGCTACTTCGTTTCTTTCTCCGCAATCTGGGCAACCAGTCGGACGCGGACGAATTGAGTCAGGAGACCCTGTCACGTTTTGCCACGGCCTCTCAAACCACAATAGACGTACCCCAGGCCTATCTCACCCGTATCGCCACGAACCTGCTGCGCGACCATACGCAGCGCGGCTCGACACGGCTGGCGCGGGCGAGCACCAGCCTGGACGAGGGCCTGGACGCACCGGTGGGTCTCGATCCTTTTCGCGAGGTACAGTCGCGCCGCGATCTGGCGAGGTGGCAAGGAATCCTGTCGCAGCTTCATCCGGCAACTCTGGAGATTTTCATGCTCAACAGGGTCGAGGGCTACAGTTACCGCGAGATCGCCGAGGCGCACTCGCTGCCGTTGTGGAAAGTGCAGAAGCACATGCTCAAGGCGATCCGCCTGATCGACGCCAACCGCGCCGCTGAGGAGGCCTGAGATGCTGGGCCTTTTCGCAGGACCGCGGATCACGCGCCGGGATCGCACCGATGCGCACCGCTGGGTTATGCTCATGCTCGACGAGCCCGATGTCTACGCCCAGCAGGTCGCCGACTGGATCGAGCGCAAGCCGGCGCGCCGCGATGTTTATGTCGGCCTGTTGAAGAACGTCGATTCCGCAGCGCGCGCATCCGCGCTCATGTCGCTGAGCAAGGTCCAGGGCAGGCGCCCGGGCCCCGTTCATCGTTGGTGGAACGCCTCGCCGATGCTCGCCGCTCTGAGCGCGCTGGTAGCAGCGTGCGCATTTGCGTGGTTCGTCTCGAACGCACTCGGTCTGGGAACGCCTGGCGTCGTGGCGGCCGCAAGCGCCCGCACACTGACGACAGGCATCGGCGAGGTCCGCACCGAAAGCCTCGATGATGGCAGCTCGATTGTTCTCGACACCGACAGCGAGGCCCGCGTCGATTTCACCGCACAGCACCGCGACATCGAAATCCTGCGCGGGCGCGCGCGCATAATTGTTGCACACGACCCCGATCGTCCGCTCAAGGTGCGCGCTGGCGCGGTTTCCATCGAACCGAGCGGACGGGTATTCGATGTCAGCGTTAACGAAGCTGCGGGCAATACCGTGAGCGTCGCGGCAATAGAGGGCGGCCTCGATCTGCGCACGAGCGAACAGACCAGCGCTAAGGGACAACTGCTTCCCGTGCGGGCCGGCCAGGCTGTCATTGTCGCCGGCATCGGCGAGGCCAAACCGGCAATCGTGATCGCGCGAGCCTCCGACCAACAATGGGTCACCGGGATGAGAAGTTTCGACGATGCGGCGATCAGCGAGGTGATCGCCGAGGCGAACCGTTACAGCACGGTCAAACTGGAGCTTGCCGATCCTTCACTGGGCAGCCGCAGGATCTTTGCCGATATCGAGATCCGCGACATCGAAAAGGTCGCCGCCGCCCTCGCGGGTTTCCTCCATCTGGAGATCGACAGCAGGCGGGCTGGAAGGCTAATTCTGACCAAGCGCAGGTGAGACGGCGAGGACTGCCACCGGCAACGGCTTTCCGGAAGCGGCCCCCGGCCACACCGCAAAGTCTCGGCGATGCCACCGTTGCCACCCTTGCGCCGGCTAAACGGTCCCGTACCGAGATGAGGACGACATAAGCGGTGGAAATGCCGCACCTGCTGCGAAAGGCCTCCACGTTGAACCCGCCACCCCTGGCAATCGTTCGGCGACGGCGAGCATCACAAAGGTCTTCGTAACCACCTTCGTGTCGAGCTGCGCCTTGTGTCCACAGCGACACGCGACCGCGGTGTCACAGCCCCATTTCGAGTAGTCCAAGACCGTCTCGAACCGTTTCGTTCCCATAACCTGCCCGTACCGGATTGCAGAACAAATATGGAACATATAACATTGTGTCATTCCACCAAGGAGTGATTCTGCGATGCCTGCACTATCGAAGATGGATGGTCCGCTTGACCTCGGAGGCTATGAGACCAGTTCGAAATCCTTGCCTTTCGGGCGCTGGATACTGGAACAGTCCGAGAGAGGCGGCTTCATTGGCCAACTCGCCTCGATCGCCAGATCGGATCGTGGGTTCCCGAAGGACGGCACCCCCGATGCGGTCCGCAAGCGCCTGGGAGACACCGGCGCAGATCCAGAAATGTTCGAAGCGGTCGACGACGCCGAGATGGATTGGGTATCCTGGTGACCGGCCCTATAGCCGACGATGCCTTAATCGCGCTGGCCCAGCACCGCTTCAACCAAGCCGATAGGGCCGACGCCACACATGAGGACTGCCGCCAGCTGCGCGGCATTTTTCCCGCCGTTCTGCAGCGCCTGCGGGAGAAGGTGGAGATCACGCGCGATCTTGTCTGCATCGAGGGCAACGACCTGTCTGATGCGGCGAGGCTCGCACCGCCAGCCAACACCGAGCCGAAGCAGGACGATCAACTGCAGCTATCCCTTACCCATTTTTGAGCCTCCGCCGATCGGCGCGTGAGCCACGTAAACCAAGCGGATCTCCAAGACGTTCCTATCCTGAGGAACAAGTCATGGTTGACGTGAAAACCTGGGCCCGGCGCACGTTCCGCAAGCTAGCGCTGGGCCACTTTATCGGGATCGAGACCATCAAGGTTTGGATACTGCGTAGGGGGAGAATATTTTCAGGTCGCAGCAACCGTTCTTGCCGGTCTGCCTTTATCACATACCCTCATCCTGGTTGACCTAACCCGCAACTGGAGATTCCCTGGGGCCTGGTCGCGGGATGTATCTTCTACACCGGCCAGGCCTCATTTTTCCGTCACCTTGATGAAGGGTGACGATGCACGAATTGGGAACGGGAGGATTGCTTGATAACTGGACGTCCGATTATGGAGCGCGCTTTCGAGATCGCTCGAGAAG
Organism: Novosphingobium resinovorum; assembly: GCF_001742225.1. NCBI lineage: Bacteria > Pseudomonadati > Pseudomonadota > Alphaproteobacteria > Sphingomonadales > Sphingomonadaceae > Novosphingobium > Novosphingobium resinovorum. The sequence continues at coordinate 902,112 of NZ_CP017077.1, forward strand.
GCAGCTGCAAGAACCTGCAAAGCCTGGCTATCGCACTTGCGAAAGAGGGCTTCACCAATGTGGATTCTCATTTGGAAGGACCGTCTCTGCGAAAACAGCTGGGCGCACTGATGCGAGCCTCCTAAATCAAATGGGTGGGCTGCCAGTCCTCACCCGCATATCCGAGAGTCGGCCCTCTTGAACGTGGAAACGTTCCGATCCATCTGGCTGGCATAAGTCCGAAACATGTGAGCCGAAGAGACGATGACGACCGAGACGTTTGCCGCCCCTGAGACCCGCGCCTTCGAGGCCGATGTTTCCAAGCTCCTGCACATGATGGTCCATTCGGTCTATTCGGACCGGGACGTGTTCCTGCGCGAGCTTATCTCCAACGCTGCCGATGCCTGCGAGAAGCTGCGCTACGAAGCGATCTCCCGGCCCGAACTGCTTGGCGACGACGCCCAGCCGCGCATCACCGTGACGCTAGACAAGGAGGCCGGAACCCTCACCGTCACGGACAATGGCATCGGGATGTCCGCGATCGACATGGCCGAGACCCTGGGCACCATTGCCCGGTCGGGGACGAAGGCGTTCATGGACAGGCTCGCCGCCGACAAGAACGGCGAGGGACAGCAGCTCATCGGCCAGTTCGGCGTGGGCTTCTACTCGGCCTTCATGGTCGCGGGCAAAGTCGAGGTCGTCTCCCGCCGCGCGGGTGAGGACGAGGCGGCGAGCTGGGCATCCGATGGTTCGGGCACTTACACCATAGCTCCGGTCGATCCCGCTGCCGCCCCCTTGCGGGGAACGAGGGTAACGCTGACCTTGCTCGACGAAGCGAAAAGCTATGCCGAGCTCTACACTGTCGAACGGATCGTCAAGGCTCAGTCGGGCCACGTCCCGGTGCCGATATTCGTGGAGGAAACCGGGAGCGAGGAAGAAGCTCGGCAGCTTGCCGACGGCGCGGCGCTGTGGGCCAGGTCGAAGTCGGACATCAGCGAGGATGAGTATGCCGACTTCTATCGCAGCGTGGCGGGGCAGTTCGACAAGCCGGCGATGACGCTGCACTACCGGGCCGAAGGGCGGCACGAGTATTCGGTGCTGACCTTCATCCCGGAGAGCAAGCCTTTCGACCTCTTCGACCCCGACCGCAATGGCCGCATCAAACTCTATGTGCGAAGGGTTTTCATCACCGACGAAGCGGAGATCCTCCCGCGCTATCTGCGATTTGTGCGCGGCCTCGTCGATTCCGCGGACCTCCCGCTCAACATGTCGCGCGAGATGATCCAGGAAAGCCCCGTGCTGTCGGCCATCCAGAAAGGCGTGAGCAATCGCATCCTCTCGGAACTCGACAAGCTGTCGGAGAGTGACGCCGATCGCTACGCGGCGATCTGGGACAATTTCGGGGCAGTGCTCAAGGAAGGGCTTTACGAAGATTACGAGCGGCGCGCGCAGTTGCTTGGGCTTGCTCGCTTCAAGACGACGGCATCGAACGGCGAGTGGCGCTCGCTCAAGGATTATGTAGCGGGGCTCAAGGAAAATCAGACTGCGATCTTCTATGCTACCGGCGATGACCTCGATAGGATCGCGACGTCTCCCCAGCTCGAAGGGTTCAAGGCACGGGGCATCGAGGTCTTGCTGCTGCCCGACCAGGTCGACAATTTCTGGACGACGATGGGCGTCGATTATGAAGGCAAACCCTTCAAGTCGGTGACGCAGGGCTCCAGCGACCTCAGCCTGATCCCTTTGGCAGAGGAGAGCGCAGATACATCGAACGCGGCAGAGGATGTCAGCGGGTTCATCGCCTTTGCCAAGGAGGTGCTGGCGGATCACGTCTCCGACGTCCGTATCTCCGACCGTTTGACCACCAGCGCCGTGTGCATCGTGGCGCCGGACAACGCCATGGATCTTCAGCTTGAGAAGATGCTGGCCGCCGCCGGCCGTGCGCCCGAACGCGAAAAGCCTGTGCTGGAAGTGAATGCGCGCCATGGGCTAATCGCCAGGTTGGACCAGTCGACGGCGAGCGAGGATGAGCGGCGGGACATCGCATTCCTGTTGTTCGATGAGGCGCGTATCGCCGAGGGAGAAGCTCCCGCCGATCCGCGAGCCTTCGCGCAGCGGCTGGAACGTTTGATGGCCAAGACCCTGGGATAATACAGGACAGGGGGAGCCGACGGGCTCCCCTTTGTTTTTTGCGGCTCCCAATACGCTGCATGTTGTCCATCATCTCGACTATGTCGTCCCGGTGACAGGCCAAGGCACCTTCGGCCACGACAAATATTCGCGGGGGATGGATGCACTGCGCGAGAGCGGCGTACCGATGACCGCCCACGTCCTGGACGGTAACCGAACGTCGTTCCCGAGCCAGCCGACACATGATTGCGGTCCCCTGCTGATCGGCGGTCGCAATGGCGCTAATCGATTTTGTCGGGTTGGAACGTTCCTGCTGGCACAAGCAAACGACGATATTTGGTCGGATTGGCCGGCAGACGATAGTCCGGTTTAGAACCGAGTTTCGATGATAGCTGTCCCCAGGCGGCGTCGGCTGCCGAGCAATATGGCCGTCGACCGGCGAGGCCGTAAACGGCAGGTTTTGTTACCAAACCTGCCGCGTGGTGCCGCTACGACGAGAGAAAATCCTTCAGCCCGGCATATACCGCGTTTCCGTAGCACAGTATCCTGAGCAGATCGGAAATCCTCGACTTAACCGACGGATTTCGCCCAACTGTCGTTAACGCTTTTCCAACTAGGTCGAATACTGGAGATGGTAATGGGCGACACCGGGACCGGTGTTGGATTTTCCCTCAGGCTCGCAGCGGCAAGCCTAGCTTGGGCATTTGACTGCCCGTACGAGTACCCATCCGCCAGAAGTGGCACTCGTCAAATTTGGAGTCGGATTAGACGGCTTCTCTTCGATGCTGGCACATTGCCCAGCCTTGAACGCGCCTAGGTATTCGCTATGCTTTGTAGGCTCCTCGCGCACCCTTGCTGTCGAGGTCGCCCGCATCAACGTGCCGCGGTCAAGGCCGCTGTAAGCCGGTAAAGCGGCAGTTCCGCGTACTCGAAAAACCCCGTCCTCCGTCGAACGGCCCTGCCGCTCTTCGAAATAGACAAACCCTGTCAGCGGTTGTCCGTTAGCGCCTAGCGATATTTCATTTTCCGTCGGGGGCGGCAGAATATTCTTTTGCGATAACAGTGAGATCGCTAGCCAAAAGCATAGTGCGGCTAGGCCTGCGGCGATGACCCACCGCCAAGGCAGGTCTAGAAACCTGAACCACCACGGATTAATCGGATAGGACCGATAAGCGGTGGGCGTCACTGTTCCTGACTGGAAGAATGGTAACCAAAACTTTCTTACGAAATCCTCGTCAAAAAAGTCCGAATGGCTGAACGGATGCCGCCGATCATCGAATGGATGTCCTATTCCGTAAGTGCCGCCGTTGCCGTAGCCCCAAGTTATGGAAGCGGCGATTACCGGCCATACATCCTTTGTCCCGTAATCATTGATAAGAGTACCTTTAACACTCGCACGCTGCACCGCCTGCCAATTACATTCCTGCCCCTTGATCGCTCCGCAAAGGATCAGGTTATCTATATCGATAGCCGGATTCTCCGCCAAAATTTCGTGGATCGCGTGCGTTCCGTAACTGTGAGCTATGACGGTTAGCTTGCTCCCCGTGCTCTTTGCTACGCGCGCCGCATCAAGCAGGTCTTTCAGTGTCTTTTTGATAGGGGGTAACCTAGTGGGGCCAGGGAGTAAAAAGCTGAGCAGGTCGAACTTGCCGTATCTCGTCGAAAAGACCCTCACGCCTCCTACATCCTCAAGCATAGCGGTCACTCGCTCCTGCCAGGCAGCATGCGTTCGGATGCCATGGATCAAATGAACTACGTGCCCCTGCCCCCCAAATTCTGTCACCATGTCAATTTTCGCCCCTCATATTATGCAAATCTTGCTGGTCGGGCTCCACTAAGCGAGCTTATAGAGTCGCTGACAGACCTCAGGCCTCATATGGCACCTTTTGCGATAGCTGCTATCATACATCGGCGCGATGAAATGCCTCTCCCCGACAGGCAAGCCGCGATCTTGGTTTCGTCGGCAACGGACGGGCATTGGCGGCGTTTCTTCCGAGATGCTGGCACTACACCATCGAATAGACAGGCGGCCAATATCCGGCTAGAGGTCTGCGACTGCACTGCCGGCATTGACCAGCGCTACGATGGTGGCCGGTGAGGGTGTTGCCGCCGCCGCGAGTAGTGCCAGACCAAGGTCGAGAACTTTCGCGATCTTGGTCAGTAATTCCGACACTTCCTTGATCTGCTTGATTTTGGCCTGCGCAGCGACACTGACCTCGCCGATCGTGCTGAGTTCGCCCTCATATTCCTTAAGGCCCTCGCTCACCGCAGCCGCGGTCAGCTTCGAATTGAGCGCTGATAGGCTGTTCAGCTGTCCCTGTAGCCGCGTATATCGCTGCTCCCACAGTAGCGCGCCGACAGGATCATCTGGCTTGTCTCCAAGCGCGAGTTGCGCGTCTAGGGTGCGCTTGGCGCCGATCCTGCAGAGGTCTGCGACGCTCCGGAGATTTTGTGCAACTGTCATGAGCTATTCCCCTCAGCTGAACGCTTTGTCGATGGCATCGATCTTATCATCGAGATCGGAGCCGATCTTGTAGAGCTGCTTGGCAAGATTTTTTGACTTAAGCTTCGCCTTGGAAGACTGGAGTTCGGTCAGCGCCGCGCTTGCGTCTTTCAATGAGCCTTGATAATCTGCTACTGCTTTTTCGCGCGCCTCGATTACACCAAGTCGGCGACAGTAATCTTGCGCGAGGAGAAACCCCGCACCGCTAAAGCCTGCGGCCTTCGAACCCTTGCACAAATCGGCTGGTGCGCCTTCAACGTTGTCCTTCTGGTCTCGGATCTGTTTCACGTAGATGGCGGTCAAGTAGGTCTTTTCTGTATCCAAGCGCCCCAGAAGCGGTAGGCCCAGAACCTCATCGAGCCCGTCTATTACACTTTTCGCGTTGGGCGCGCCGCGGTCAATCAGTTGCCGTAGGACGTCCTCACGCATCGCGCCCGTGGCGAGCTGGGCGAGAAAGCCGATCAGGCCCGAGACCGCATCGACGCGCTCTTTTTTGATGTCGGGGATAGCGGCGATCGATTTCGTCGCCGCCTCGAGGCCCGGCTGGATGGTAAAATTCGAGTCATTTGCCGCGTCCGTCAGCGCTTTGAAATAGGCGTTCAGCACCTTGTTGGCGGCGACCACGCCTTCTGTAGAGCGCCTCTCGGCCTCGCAGCTCGAAAGCATCGGGTTGAGCGACGTCTCGCGCAGGCAAGATCCAGCAATCTCGTTTCCGACGTCATTCCAACTGCTTGTTGCTTTAGTGAGTCGCGCAGATATGTCGCGCACAGCAGACATATCTGCGCATCCTGACACGAGTGTCGCGCAGGCCATCATAGCGATCCGCCTCATTTAATTCCCCCTATGCTGATTCGCCCTATACCCCGCAAATATATTGCTCCATAATTTACTTTGATAGTACATTATCACTGTCCATTCGATGTAAAAAATTCATCTTTCTATATGACTTAGTGATGTCGAAGTTTGGCCAAGGAAGCTTTATGGATTGGCTTTCCAAAATAGACTATGTCGCTGTCATCCGGGAATCAGCACAAAGTCCCTTGGGAACGATTTCTCTGTTCATCATCGTCGTGGGCATTGTCGCTGTTTTCTTGTTCAGGCGCACCAAGAGCGAAGGCATCCGGCTCGTAGCGTTTGCTCTTTTGGTGGTCGGAGCGGGCTTGCTGATCTTCCGCGTTGGGTCCGGTGTAGAGACCGCTGTATCTGACCTCCAGAAGTCGGCCAAGGACACCAAGGTCGAACTAAACAAGGTCACCGCCCAGCAAAAGGCTGAGGAGAAGCGCCGCGCCGACGAGGCCCAGGCGAGCCAAGCACGACTCGCAGCAATTCGAGAATGCAAAGCTGGGGGCGCGAGGATAGTGAACAGTTGCAGAGCCTACGACAAGTCAGGCTTCCATAGTTCACCTTCTGCCAGTTGCGGCCTTACCCTGGATGCCGGCGACGGTCGCTTCTTCGCCCAGAGCGCAGTGACAGTCGACAGCCAGCGCTATCATAACATTTCCGGAGCCGACGCAAGCGCTGCGCAGCCAGCCTATGCCAAGACGGAGAGCGGCGAAAGCTATGTGCATCGTTTCAGCGGGACGATCGGCTGCACGAATGCGCAAGGCACGGGTCGAACGTGCGAGTCCAAGGCCACGATTTCCGCGACGGCGTTCCCCCTCAGTTGTCTTCCGTACAAAGCCGAACTGGTGAAATAATGGTCGTCGGGTCCGGCCTCGAAGCTCAGCAGGTTGGCGAGGCCGACACCCATCCAGATAGGTCGATATGGACAGGGTTACCTCTTGGTGATTGGCGTGCCAATAAGTCATCGGCTGGATGTCGGCTCCTGACTAGCAGCTACCGTCAGGCCTATCGCTCTAGAACGACAGAAATGTCTCAGCCTGGTCTAAGCAGAATGTCCGCTCATTGGTTTGCCACCATCTCGGTCGAACGGCTTGAATGGGCGCAGTGCCGCCCGGCAGTCCCCGTAAAGCTGGCCGTTCGCCGACTGACCGGCTTCAAAGTTCGATTAGGGGAAAGCTGCCGTTCGCGCACCCATGCGACCTGTGCCTTCAACCCATCTCTCGAGCATCGAAGGGGCATTTGGTACACAATCCGGCAGTCGGCGATCTGACAGGGCGAGAACCCTGTCGACGGATCCGCTGGTTCCGCGCCCATGGTAGGCAAGTCATGAACGGCGACTGCCTGACGCCGCAACCTGCCCGTCTTCGATCACACGGGAAATCGAACGCTTCGCCATCATGGCCGCGAAACAAGCAGGCTGTTGTAACGCGCGGTTTCTGTTGCCTATTGTCGTCGCATAAGCGTGGGAGATGTGATGAAGCTTGGAATTGTCGCCTGTGGGCTGCTCATGCTCTCTCCCGCGATGGCGCAGGCGCGAGCCTCGCAGTGGTGGTACGTGACGCAGGGCGCCGACAAGGTATTGTTCGTCGATGTCGAGTCGATCGTGCGCGATGGCGACATTGTGCGGTACGAGGCCAGCCAGATCCTGCGCGAGCCCGGCAACCCCGCCGCCTCGTTGCGTGCCTCCATGACGGGAAACTGCCGCGAACAAACCGAAACGTGGGACCTCGTCCTGCGCTACGGCGCCGATGACGAACGGCTGGACGAGACAGCGCTGAGCTATGGGGGGCCTAATCCCGTAGAAGGTGGGTCGGTGGGTGCCGCGCAGTTGCAGTTCGTCTGCGCCACCGATCGACCCCTGGGCGGTGGTTTTCCTCTCGCGATCGACCAGGTCGCTTTCGCCGAGGCCCTGATCGCCGACACCAAGGCTTCGGTAAGCCCGGCAGACATGCACGAACGGATGCGCGCGGACCCCAGGGTGCCGGTCATCCGGTCCAGGGCACCGTCGCCCGACACGTTCGGGACACCGCAGGCGACCACTGCGGGTCACGCCGTCGTCCCGCCTCGCGACTATGCCAAGGGAGTGGGGATTCCCGATGTCCCGAATTATGACACGGTCGAAAGCGGCACGATCTACGATATTGCCTATGGCGGGATCGAGAATGGGGAACTGACCTTCGAGGTGCGCGGCTACAGCATCGATGATCTTGCACACGCCAGCAGCGCCCAGCCTATGCGCTTCCCGGTATCCCAAAAGACGATCCGTATCCGCAACATCGAAATCGAAGTTCTGGCCGCTACCCCACAGGGCCTGCGCTTCCGCGCGAACCTTGCTACGGAGGACGCGGACAACGCGCCATTCGTGTGCGCCGATCCGGCGTGCACAACGCAATGATCCGCGCCATTGCGCTGTCGTTCGCTTTGCTGGCCGGACTTGCCGGGCCATCGCAAGCACAGGAGGTCGCCAAGATCGACCCCGCCGTCGAGCTGAACGTTCTGTGCGAGGACAAGGATGCCAGTGCCTGTACCCGCCTCGGCAACCGGCTTCTCGAAGGCGACGGGATCGCGCGCGACGAGGCGAGAGCCATCTTCATTCTGGGCAAGGCCTGCCACCTTGGCGACATGCCAGGCTGCACAATGACGGGCTTCGCCTACGGCAAGGGTGAAGGCGTCGCACAATCATCCGATATCGCGCGCGCCTACTACGACTATGCCTGCCATGGCGGCGAGGCGACCGGATGCTCCAACCTCGGGCTTGCCTACATCAATGGAGACGGCGCTCCCCAAGACGATCGCCGCGCCGCCGCACTTTTCCAGCAGGCCTGCTCGAGCAGTTCGACGGCCGGTTGCGCCAATCTGGGTGCGTCCTATTCGTTGGGACGAGGCGTGCCGCGCAATCATCACCGGGCGGCGCAGCTTTTCAGCCAAGCCTGCGATGCCGACGATCAGCACGCCTGCTACAACCTGGGCGTGCTCTACCGCGATGGCCTGGGCCTGCGACGCAATCACAAACGCGCCGTCGCGCTGTTCGCACAGTCGTGCGAGGCCAAAGACCCCAGCGCCTGCGGCAATCTCGCCAGCATGATCGACGACGGGCGGGGCACCGCCAAGGACCACCAGCGCGCCCTCGCACTGCATGACGAGGCGTGCACGCTTGGCGAAGCGGAAAGCTGCTTCACGCTTGGCCGGGCCTACCAGACCGGAAACGGCCGCGAGCGTGATGACTTTCGGGCCATCGCCCTGCTGGAGCGTAGCCTGGCGCTGGCCCCCCGGACTCCATCCGCCGGCGAAGCCGCGAAAGCCCTCGCCATCGCGCGCGACGCGATCGCTGCCCCATCGATCCCCGCAATGGTAGGCGGGCCGGAAGGCCATCGCGCAAATGAGGAATAGAGCGATGCGCCAAATCACTACCGCCCTCGTCTTGCTGCTGGCCGCTGCCTGGATGACCGCGGCAATGGCTGCGGATGCGCCTCGGGACGAGGCTGTGCTGACCTGCCGTATCCAGGGTCAAGATCGCGAGGTGTCGGTCTCGATCACCGGCACACGTGCCACCTATCGCTACGGTTCGTCCCTGCAAAAGCCGGAGCTGACGCTGCGCAGCCCCCTGGCGGACTTGGACTATCGCCGGAAGAACGGCCCGGGCGAGACGATCGACGAGATCGTGACCTTTACCAACGGCGATACTGCCTATCGGGTGGCGGCAGGTTTCAAAAACGGAGCGGCGCCGGACCCGACCGCTCTTCAGCCTTTCGGGCTGCTGACGGTCAGCCGGGCGGGCAGGACACTCGCCGCGTTGAGTTGCCGCCCGGACAGCATAAGGCGAGTCCACGACCGCCTGCTTGCCGGCATGCGCGAGATCGGCCGGGAGCGATCTTCCGATGGCGAATCGTTTCCGAACTACGAGATCCAGTATCCCGCACCCGCTGACCAGTCCCCGCCCTGCAAGGCGGATTTCAACGTCGATACCTGCTGGAGCCGCGGCGTCGGTGCGGCACGCGGCGGCGATCTGCGCGGCGCGCTGGGGCACTACGACATGTCCTGCGACGCCCACCTCGACGATCTTGGCTGCTACGAGGCGGGCAAGCTCTACCTGCAGAACCGCCAGTTGCGCGATTATGCCAAGGCCCAAGCGCGGTTCGCGCGCGTGTGCGACGGCAGTGACCCGGGACGCGGGCCCTACGCCTGCAAGTATCTGGAATGGATGAATCTGACCGCTACCGGCGTCAGCCGCAATCTCGACCAAGCCTGGTCCAAGCTGGCGCGCGCTTGCTTCCTGCACAATGATGCGGACATGATCGACCCCGAGGGGTGCCACTTCTTCGCCAAGACCGTTTTCGCCGTGCGCGATGCCAAGCCCAGCCGATACCCCAGGGCGGACTTGCTCGCCTATGTGGCGCTGTCCCAAGCGTGCACCGATGATGCCAGGACGGTCTGCGACGAGGCGCTAGCGCTGTACCAGACCGGTATCGGACAGCACGCGCCCTGGACAAAGTCCTGCGATGCACTGGTCCGCGCCAAGGGTATGTTTGCGTCGTGCAAGGACATGGCGCGGCCGCGTGCCGACTACGACAGCGCCATAGCCACACGCCGGAAGCTCAAGGTCATGTTTCTGGCGGCTCTCGACGACCCGACTTGAACGCCCACTGCCCGTGCTCAAGCGATCTGAGTCGGCGCCGTGCCGTAATAGCTCGACACGCGGTCGGCGTAGGCCTGGTTGAAATCGGGCGCATTGCTTGCCCAGCTCGGGCCGCCTTCGAGCACTCGGCGGTCGATCGTGACGATGTAGTCATCCCCGGCCGGATCATAGCCCAGCACGCCGAAGGGCACGGGATAGAAGCTCTTGTTGAACCCCAGGAAGCCCCCCAGGCTCAGGACCGCAAACGTCGCTTGCCCTGAACGCTTGTCCACCATCAGCGCCTTGACGTGACCGAGGGTGTCACCATCGCGTGATCGCACCTTCAATCCCGAAGTTTCCGCCTCGACGAGGGTCGGCGTTGCTGGCGATACTTCTGTCATCGAAAGCTCCTCGTAACCCGCCATTCGCTGGCGTTCGGGTCGTTGTCCGTCGGTTGTCCTCCCACAAACAAGGACGGCCTAGGGCAAACACCCGAAGCCATTCTCCGTTCCGCCGTGCTGCAGATGGACGCGTGATGCTGGGAAGCTGACTGTGCGTTCGCGCCCCAGATTCTAACATTCACGAGATGTCGCGGCGTTCCCGGAACCGGCCGTTCGTTAGTGCCAAAAGGTTTCCCTTTCGCTTCGAGAATTTCCCTGTTCGATGGCCGGGAATGAATGTTACTCAACCGCTGTGACGCAACCTTTCCTGACACGCCGAGCCTTTTGGGGGGGCGGCATCGCCCTCGCTGCCACTCCTGCGTGGGCCGCCGAACCACTCCACGATGTCACGTTTATCGACGACTTCGATGAATTGTGGCGGACGCTGGGGGAGCGTTACTGTTTTCTGGCCGACAAGCAGACTGACTGGGATCAGGTGCGCTCATTCTACCGGCCGATGGCCCTGGCTGCGAAAGACGATGCCGCTTTCACCAATGTCGTCCGGCGTGTCCTCGCGGAATTGTATGACGCGCACACGCATCTCTCTGATCCGCCTTACGGCGCGCCACGATGGCCGCTGTTCGATCTCCTTGCCGAGCGAACTGGCGGCATGGTTCGTATAGCTGCCATTGAAAGCGGTTCGGCGGCGGCTGATGCCGGATTAAAGATTGGTGATCGAATTATCGCGATCGACGGGCGACCGATCGAAACGGTCATCCAAGATTTGATGCCGAAATGCCTCGTAAAGCCCGACGCGGCAGCCGATGCCTACACCATCAACGTCGCGGTTGCGGGGTATCGGGGGAAGGCCCGCCTGTTGTCGGTGAGCTCGAAAGACGGCGCCTCCCGAACAGTCCAGCTTCCCATCAAGAAGAGGCCCGATTTGCCTGACGTTGAAAGCAGGATGCTTCCAGACGGCATCGGCTATATCGTTATCAGGAGCTTTTCCGACACCGCGACGGCTGATGCTTTCGACAAGGCATTGGAAAGTCTACAGGATGCTCCGGGTCTGATTATTGATGTTCGCGAAAACGGGGGTGGCGACACGGCCGTTGCCCGGCCGATCATGGGGCGATTCATTCGAGAACGGACAGCTTACGCCATCATGCGTAGGCGAGCCGGGGCAGGATTGAGCGCACCGTGGACCGAATATGTCGATCCGAAGGGCCCCTTTACCTACAGCAAGCCTGTTGTCGTGCTGACGAGCCATTGGAGCGGAAGCATGGCCGAGGGTTTCCCAATGGGTATGCGCGACATAGGCCGCGCGACGGTCGTTGGCACGAAAATGATGGGATTGGGAGCAGCCGTCTTTCCGATCAGACTGGATCGGACCGGCATAAAGGCACAATATTCGGGGGAACCCGTTTATGACACGAAGGATCGCCCACGTTGGCACTTCGTCCCGGACGTGGAAGTTGCGGACGGCAGTGACATTCTCGCTGCCGGAATAGCGGAGGTTAAAACGGCTATCAGCCGCAATTGAAATTATTCTCCTCTCATCTGACCATGACACGGGAGCGCCATTAATCCGTGGCGATGAGAGGCCGTCCACACCGGCACATGCAGGGATGGTGGCGACGCCTCCGACCTTGTCAAGGCGGGGCAATGCCGCCGGATCGGCTGTAAGAACGAACAGGTGCGAACCTTTCTCCATCTTGGATTGGCGCGCCGGAATGCCATCCTCGCTCAAATGAGACGCGAGGAGTTGGTTATGCCTCACGCTTTTGAAATCACTTATTACGCGCCTCCGCAAACACCCAAAAAAGTGAACGGGTTGATTTGGATCGTCGGCATCAATACCGCGCTTTGGGCGGCGATCGCCCTTGGAATATGGGCGTTATCGTGAACTGCAATAAGGCCCGGACCTCTTGCGAGTGCCGGGCCAGTTGATTGCAAGGGCTATATAGCCCTTCGGGTCGCATGTGCGGCGTACACGGTTTCGCTGCACCGCATCATGACAATAGCGATGGATCCTGAAACAAGTTCAGGATGACGACCTCTCTCGCGACACATCGCCAGTCCACCCTTCTCAGCCGATCTCAGCGCCGATTTGCAGCGCCCGGAAAGCGGCCGGACGGCTTTGCACTAACCTACGACCCGTTGGGTGATCGGCACGGCGACCAAGGTTGAATAGCCAACATTTTGCAGTTCGGTAGGGGAACATCCCCGTCCGGCCGGTCCGTCAAGGACCGGCCGGACGGGGTAAAGCGCCGTCAGGCGAAGGAGGCCTGGGTCAACAACTGTGCCTCCGTGTTGGCCAACGTGGCGAGGATGTCGCCGCTGCCGGTGTGGATGATCAGGCTGTCGGTGGCGGCCCCGCCGTTGGTGCCGGGGTTGCCCTGCGCGATCGTCACGTCCTCGAAGCTGATGCCGCCCGGCAGGCGCAAGTGGTCGGTGCCGATCTGGAAGTCGGTGACGAGGTCCGCCATCGACAGCGCCTGCCCGTCCGGCGCGTCGAGGACGAAGAGGTCCGCCCCGTCGCCGCCGGTCAGCACGTCGCGCCCGGCGCCGCCGATCAGGGTATCGTTGCCCGCAAGGCCGGAGAGGACGTCGTTGCCCTCGCCGCCGACGAGCAGGTCGTGCCCGGCGGTGCCGGTGAGGTGCAGGCTGTCGCTGACGAGGTGGCCCTCGGCGTCGAAGGTTTGCACGAACAGGCCCTCCTGCGCCGGGGCGGGCACGCGCACGTCGATCGTCGCGTCCACCGTGTGGTTGGCCGGGATGCCGCCCAGGATCAGCGAGATCTGCGCGTCATGGGTGCCGAGCCGGTCAAGGATCGTCTCGGGCACGCGGTAGACGCCGTCCGCGTCGGCGGTGAAGCCGGTGATGCGGATAATGCCGTTCACGGTCTCGGTGGCGCCCGGAATGTCGCTGAAGTAGAGCGAGTGAGGCTGGCCCGGGATGATCTGCAGCGTCACGCTGGTCGGGACGGCCCCGTGGGTATCGACGTGGAACGCCTCTGCCCGCAGTCCGGTGGTGCCGTCGGGCAGGCGCCCGGCATTGAGGCCGACACCGGTGACGGTGTCCCCTGTGGTGATCGACCGCTCGATCTGCTGCAGCGCCGAGTCCGGGTCGTAGACCACGTCGATGACGCCGTTCATGTAGAACAGGGACTCGCCCTGCAGACCCGACGCGACCAGCGTGAAGCGGTTGTCGACCGCGAACTTGTCGAGCATGTCCTGCGTGATGAAGACCATGCCGTTCTCGTCCGGGACGAGCGGCAATTGCAGCAGGAACCCGTCGTTGCCGGTGCCCGAGAGGAGGAAGCCGGCACTGGCCGGAACCCCGCCGAGGTAGATTTCGGTCGGTCGTCCCACGATGTTGTACAAGCTGCCCGCGCTGCCGCCGAGCGTGATCGAGGTGCCGTATTGCTCGGGCGAAACGCCGTAGCTCATCACGTAGCCGCCGTTTTCCAACGCCTGCAGGTCGAACGGCAGGTCTTCGTCCTGCAGCGCGGCGGCGGGCAGGCCCTCCAGCAGGGTGACGCCGCCCTGCCTGCTGCCGTCCGCCCCAAAGCGCTGCACGGCGACACCGTCTGCCTGACCGTCGTTGTCGGCATCCACCACCCAGTTGACGACATAGCCGCCATTGGTCAGCGGGGTGACGTGAACGGTGTTGTCGGTATCGTCGCCCGAGATCACCGCGCTGGCCGGGCCGTCGATCCGCTCGCCCGATCCGGGTAGCATCACCCCGTCGGCACCGAAGGTGTGGACGAACACGCCCTCCTGCGCCTCGGTGCCTGCGCGCACGCCCACGGTGCCGGTCAGGGTGCTGTTCGCGGCGAGGCCGCCAACGATCAACAGGGCCTGGAAGTCATGGCCGTAAGCCTGCGCCAGGATCGCGTCGGGCACCGCATAGTCGCCGTTCGCGTCCGGCTGCAGGTTGGGGATCGTGATCGTCCCGTTCGGCAGGCGCATCGCGCCGGGCACGCCGGTGATGTCGATGTAGCTGCCGCCCGCGATCGTGATCTGCATGGTCACGAATCCGGGCGCGCCGCTGGCGCTGTCGATGTGGAACACCTCGGAGCGAGTGCCCGGCAGGTTGAGCACGCCCACCCCGCTCGGCTGCACCGTAGCGGTGATCGAGGTATCGACGAGGTCGGCGTCGAGATCGAAGATCCGGTCCGCAGACGACACCGCGAAGGCGTAGACCTGCTGGTTCGAGGTGAGGCCGTTCGCCACCAGCGTCAGGCGGTTGTCGACCGCGAACTGGTCGAGGATGTCCTGCGTCACCGCGATCCGGCCGTCGACCGAAGGCATCACCGCAACGTTGATTAGCTCCCCGCTCTCGTTGAGGCCGCGCAGCACGTAGCGCGCGTTGGTTGCGAAAACATCCACCTGAATGCTCGACGGTACACCGATGATCAGCATCGAGGACGCCGCCTGCGACAGCGAGACATTGGTGCCGATCTGCTCCATCGAGAGCGAATAAGTCAGCACATGGCCGCCGTTCGCCAACGCCTGCAAGTCGTAGGAGCCGACTTCGTCGACCCGGTCGAGCAGCTGCTCGGTGATGCCCTGGAGCAGGGTGACGCTGCCCACCTTGATGCCGTCCGCGCCGAAGCGCTGGAAGGCGAGGCCGTCCGCATCGCCGTTGCCGTCGGCATCGACCACCCAGTTGACGGTATAGCCGCCATCGGGAAGCGCGGTGATCTTCGCCGCGCCGTCATCGTCGCCATCGCCGAGGAACGGGGCATTGCCGCCGTCCACCCGCTCGCCCACAGGGCCGGTGGCGACGCCGTCGGGGCCGAAGGTCTGGACGAACACGCCCTCGACCGTGGCGATCCCCTCGCGCACGCCCGCCGTCGCGCTGACGGTGGTGCCGGCGGTCAGGCCGGTGACCACGAAGACCGACTGGAACGAGCCGTATTCGAAGAACGTCAGCACCGCGTCGGGGATGCTGTAAGTGCCGTCCGCCCCGGCGGTCAGGGCCATCGTGAAGCTGCCGTTCGGCATCGCCGTCAACCCCGGGATGCTGGCGAAGTTGGCGATCGGCTGCGTAGTGAAGGGCGCGATGTCGATGGTCGAGGTGATCGTGACGACGACGGCGGCCGGGGTGCCGGTCACGCTGTCGAGGTGCAGCGTCTCGACCCGGCCCTCGGGACTACCGAGCACGGCGATGCCGCCCTGCTGCACGGTCGCGGTAAGGATGGCGGTATCGAGCGGCGCGGCGGTGTCGTAGATCGCGTCGACTTTCGCCTCGATCGCGATCATCACGTTCTGCTGCGCAGGCACGCCGCCGAGCTGCAGCGCGAGGCGGTTGTCGACCGCGAACTGGTCGAGGATCGCCTGCGTGATCTGGATACGTCCGCCCTCGACGGCGAGCATGACGGTGTGGACCGCTCCGCTGCCGTCGAGGCCCCTCAGCGCGAAAGTCGCACCGGCGGGGGCGTCGTAGACATAGATGTCGGTCGGCTCGCCTACGATCGGCGCGACCGGCGCCTGTCCGGAAAGCACGATGTTGCGGTACGAACTGTCCTGCGCCAGCGTGAAGGCGAGCGCATAGCCGCCGTTCGCAAGGGCCGTCAGGTCATAGGCGGAATCGTCGCCCGCATCGGCGATCAACTGCTCGGACACGCCCTGAAGCAGGGTGATGCCGCCGTCCTTGGCGCCGTCCGCCGCGAAGCGCTGGACCGCGATCGCGTCGGGGGTTTCGTCGTGATCGACATCGACCAGCCAGTGAACCACGAAGCCGCCGCCCGCGAGCGGGGTGATGCCGATCGTGCCGCCGTCGTCGTCGTCCAGAACCGGCGCGCCGAGACTGTCGATGCGCACGTCGGGTGCGACGATGGGCTGGACCGAATAGACATACTGCCCGGTCAGCGAGGGTGCGCTGGCGTTCCCGGCGGCATCGGTGGCCACCGCCGAGTAGTGCACCGCGCCTTCGCCCAGCTGCGCGAGGTCGGCGGCGCTGAGTGCCACGGTGAAGGCGGTGCCGCTGACGGCGGCCACTTTCGTCAGGGTCACGTCGCCATTGGTTAGCGTAAGAGTGACGGTGCTGCCCGCCTCGGTCGTGCCGGTGATGCTCGTGCCGTCCGCGCCGGTGATCGCGGTGATCAGCGTGCCCTCGGGCGTGGCGAGGCCGCTCGGCGCGGCGGGCGGGGCGGTGTCGAGCGTGACGACGGCGGGCAATGAGGCCGGGCCGACGACGCCTGCCGCACTGACGAACAGGGCAGTGAGCGACTTGGCGCCATCGGCACCCAGTTCGGCCACCGAGAGGGTGAAGCTGACCGTGCCGTTGACGCCTGCCGCCGGAATATCAGCGGCGGTGAGGACGATCGACTTCGCTTCCGCGCCGCCGATCATCAGCTTGAGCGTGTCGCCCGCCTTGGCGCCGCCGACCGGATCGAAAGCGACGGTGACGGTGACGCCGTCCGAAGCCTCGGCAGCCGAGATGCGGGCGCCGTCATCGACCACAGGACGCTCGGGCGGCGCGATCCAGCCATCCGCGGGTGACTGGGGCGGGGTGACGGTGCCCACTTCACCGGCGGCGGTATCGAGCTTGTCGGTGAGCGCGGCGCCTTCGTAGGCCGCCGGATCGACGGCTGCGCCGCCGCTGACCGCCGTGCCGGCCTGCGTGGCGAGGGTGTCCTGCGCGACGATCTGTGCGGCGATGGCGGCGCCCAGCGTGCTTACGGCGTCGCTGCCGCTGGCGCTCTGGACCGCACCGTTGACGCTGGCAAGCGCCTCGCCGATCGCACTCGCCTGCGTGCCGAGGGCGGTGCTGCCGGTGGTGGTCGCCGCGCTCTGGATCACCGCGCTGACGACGGCGGGGTCGGACAGATCGGTATGCCCCGCTGCGATCTGCGCGGCGATGCTCCGGATCGCGGCTTGCGAGCCCGCATTGGCGCCGCCCGCGACGCCTGCCGCCTCGCTCGCCGAAGCGATGACGGACAGGACGTTGGCGACCTGGATCGCCGCCTTCTGCGCGGCCACGGCATTGGCCAGCGTCGCCGCGTCGGTGGACGAGGCGATGGTGGCGAGTGGGTCGAAGCTGGTGAGGCTGACCGAGGCGTCGATGCCGAACGCGGCCTTCACTTGCGCCTCGGCGGCGGCAAGCTGCTGCGCGGTGGCATTGGCCGGGGCGAGCGCGGCGATCAGCGTGGTCAGCGGGGTCACCACGGTGGACCCGGCAGGCGCGACGAATACGCCCATAAACGCTTTCCCGGTCGCGATGTCGGTGGTGAGGTTGGTGCCGTTACCCGCGATCAGCGCGGTGGCGACGATCCGGCCGCCGCCCAGCAGGTCGGAGAAGTTACCCTGCGAATCCGTGACGGTGTAAGTCTCGGCGGTGAAGAGGCCGTCGCCGTTGGCATCGACGAACGCCTCGCCCGCATCGCGCACGCCGTTGTTGTTGGTGTCGGTGAAGCTCTCATGGTCCCACACGCCGTCGCCGTCCGCATCACGGAAGACGAGGGCATTGGCGAGGTAGCCGTCCACCACCTGGCCGCTCGTACCGGGATCGAAGGCGATGGCCAGCGGCGTCGCGGCACTCGAGGCATTGCCCGCCGCATCGGTGAAGGCCGCGCCCGCAACCGCGACGCTGATCGTGCCGGGCAGGGTCGCCGCGCCGGGGGTGAGGGTGGCGGTGTAGACCTTGGGGTCGCTCGCCGAGACGGTGAGCCCGCTGACGGTGCCGCCGGTCACGGTTATGTCGGAGGCGGTGAAGCCTGCGGGCACTTCGCTGAACGTGAAAGTCAGCGCGGTCGTGAGCGCACCGGTGAGCGCAGTGTCGGCGGCGGTGATCGCGACGGTCGGCGCGGTGGTGTCCACCGTGATGCTCAGTGCCGAAGAGGCAGCGCCGACGTTGCCCGCCGCGTCGGTCGCGGTTGCGGTGAGGTTGTGCGCACCCTGCGCCAGCGCCACGTCGATGCTGAAGGCGCCGCTGGCGTTCGCCTTGCCGGTGCCGACGGTGGTGGCGCCGTCCTTGATGGTCACGGTCGCGTTGGCTTCGGCGGTGCCGCTGATGGTGAGGCCCGAGGTCTGGCTGGTCACGCGGTCGGAATTCGAGGTGCCGGTGTCATCGGCTGCCGCAAGCGCCAGCGCGGTCGGCGCGGCGGGCGGGGTGGTGTCGGTCGGCGTCGGTGTCGGGGTAGGGGTGGAACCACCGCCACCGCCGCCCGCAGCCGCCGCGACGATGCCGCCGAGCGCTCCCGCACCGAGCAGGCCGTAGAGCAGTCCGTTGCCGCCGCCCGTCTCCGCTGCGGGAGCCGCCGCCGCGTCGGTCGCAGCAGGCGCCGCCGCGCCCGCCTCCGGCGCGTCCTGCATCGCCGCAAAGTAGGAATCGGGCGCCGAGATGCTGACCTCGCCGTCCTTGTGGACGACATTCGCATGATCGACGGTCAGTCCGGTCGCGTCATCGACCACGGTGACGACGGCGTCGGCATCGGCCGCCAGCACGTTGACGCCCTTGCGCAGCTTGATCGAGCGGATGGTCTTGCCGGACTTCGCGGAAATTCTCGCAACCAATGCCATCTGTAGTCACTCCATGCAAAACGGGTTGTTCGGGATGCGCGGCTCAGTGCTCTCTGAAGGCTTCCTCGATCTTCAGGACGGGCCGCAGGAAATAGTCGAAGACGGTGCGCCGACCGGTCAGGATGTCGACGCTGCCGGTCATGCCGGGGATGATGGTGAGCGGCCTGCCCTGATGGACGAGCCGCGACTGCCCGGTGCTAACGAGCACGCGGTAGAAGGTTTCCTCACCGCTCTTGCGGTCTTCGCGCAGGGTGTCGGGGCTGATGTTCTCGACCCGGCCCTTGAGCGATCCGTAGACGAGGTAATTGTAGGCCGCGAGCTTGACCGTCGCGTCCTGTCCGGGGCGGATGAAGGCGACGTCGGCGGGGCGGATCTTCGCCTCCACCAGCAGCACGTCGCGGAACGGCACGATCTCCATGACCTGTGCGCCTGGCTGGACCACGCCGCCGATGGTGGTGACCTGCACGTTCTTGACGGTGCCCTGCATCGGCGCGCGCAGCACCGTGCGCTCCACCGCGTCGCGGCGACCGGCGGCGACTTCGGAGACCTGCGCCAGTTCGCCTTCCATCTTGGACAGCTCGGTGCCAGCATCGGCGCGGTAGCGGTTGGTGCGCTCCGAGATCGCCGCCTGCGCCTCGTTGATCTGGCGGCGCAGGCGCAGCACATCGACCTCCGGGACGAGGCCGCGCGCGCTCATCGGCTCGGTGATCGCCAGCTCGCGGCGCATCAGCGCGATCGAGGCGGTCAGCGCAGCGACCGCCTGATCGACCGCCTGGCGGCGCACATTGTAGGTGTCGGTCTCGTAGCGGACGAGTTCGGCGTCCCCCGATATTTCCCCGGGGAAACGCAGCGGCTGCGCGCTCGCCTCGGCCCGCAGGCGCGCGGCCGCAGCGATGAGCGAGCGGCGGCGCTTCTCCATCTCGTTGAAAGAGGATTCGGCGCGCTTCGGATCGATCACGATCAGCGGCTGCCCGGCTTGTACGAGATCGCCTTCCCTGACCTTCACGGCCGAGACGATCCCGCCCTCCAGCGACTGGATGACCTGGATCTTG
Source organism: Novosphingobium resinovorum (assembly GCF_001742225.1). Classification (NCBI taxonomy): domain Bacteria; kingdom Pseudomonadati; phylum Pseudomonadota; class Alphaproteobacteria; order Sphingomonadales; family Sphingomonadaceae; genus Novosphingobium; species Novosphingobium resinovorum. The sequence continues at coordinate 922,145 of NZ_CP017077.1, forward strand.
CCCGAGGGCACGATCTGCGCGGAGCCGGTGGTGACTTCCTCCAGCACCGCGAAGCGCGACCAGACGACGAGGCCGAATAGCGTCGTCAGCAGCACGACCGCGAAGATCAGCCATGCGGGGTGGCGATCATGGATCGTCGCCAGCGACAGAGGGGAGCGCAGGGCCCGGGTATCGGTCATGACGCGGTCCTCACCTTGCCGTCGGAGAGCGCCTGCACCACCGCGTCGCGCGGTCCGTCGGCGACCACGCGCCCGGCATCCATCACGATCAGCCGGTCCACCAGCGGCAGGATCGAGTGCTTGTGGGTGACGATGACGAAGCCCGCGCCTTTGTCTCCCAGCGTGGCAAGAGTGCGCAGCATCTCGGCCTCGGTCTGCTGGTCCATGGCCGAGGTCGGCTCGTCAAGCAGGTACATCGGCGCCCCGGTCATCAGCGCGCGGGCGAGGGCGACGGCCTGCCGCTGCCCGCCCGAAAGCGTGTCGCCCCGCTCGCCCACGCCCCGATCGAAGCCGAGCGGATGCGCGGCGGCGAGTGCGGTGACGCCGGTGGCCCGCGCCACTTCCAGCATCCGTGCGTCGCCGGTGTCGGGCGCGGCCATCAGCATGTTCTCACGCAGCGAGCCATGGAACAGCCGCGCGTCCTGCCCGACCAGCAGCAGGGCGGCGCGGATGTCGGCAGGCTCGATCGCGGTCATGTCGACGCCGTCGAGGAAAGCCTGCCCCTCCTGCGGCCGATAGAGCGCGGCCAGCACCCGCAGCAGAGTGGACTTGCCGCTGCCGATGCGGCCGAGAATGGCGATTTTCTCGCCCGGTGCGATCTTGAGCGAGACACCGTCGAGCGCGGGCCTTGCGTCCTTCTCGTAGGCGAAGCTGACGCCGCGCAGTTCGATTTCGCCGCGCCATGCATCGCTGGAAAGCAGCCGGCGCGCCGGGTCGCGGTCCACCGGCAGGGCCATGATCCGGTTGAGGCTGGCGAGCGCCGAGCGCACCTGCTGGAAGCGCACCGCCAGCGAGGACAGCGTCACCAGCGGCGCCAGCGCGCGCGAATTGAGCTGCACGCAGGCGACCAGCGCGCCCGCCGTCGCCTCGCCGGTGCTGGCGAGGTAGACGCCCCAGGCCAGCATCAGCGCCGCCGCCGTCTGCTGCAACGCCACGGTCACGTTGGTGACGAGATTGGACCAGTGCTGGCTCGTCATCGCGCGTTCGGCGATGTAGCCGCTCGACATCTCGTGGCGGCGGCGCATGCGGCCCTCGGCGCGCAGGGCTTTCAGGGTTTCGAGGCCCTCGAGGCTCTCGATAACGGTGCCGTGGCGCACGGCGGCTTCGCGCAGGTTCTCGTTCGCGAGGCGCGACATGGGGATCTGCACGAAGAGCGAGAGCGCCATGACGACAAGGAAGGCGAGCAGCGGCACCGCCACCAGCTTGCCCCCGATCAGCGCGCAGACGCCAAGGAACAGCAGCGCGAAGGGCAGGTCGGCGATCGCGACCAAAGTGCCCGAGGTGACGAAGCCGCGCACGGATTCGAACTCCTTCAGCACATTGGCGAAGGCGCCCGAGGACTGCGCCCGCGCTTCCATCCGCGTCGCCAGCACGCGGGAAAACACCGCATCGCCCAGCACAAGGTCGATCTTCTTGCCCGCACTGTCGAGCGCCGCGCCGCGTACGCTGCGGGCCACGAACTCGAACACCAGCGCAAGGCCCACGCCCGCCAGCAGCGACCACAAGGTCACGAAGGCGAGGTTGGGCAGGATGCGGTCGTAGACGGTCATCATGAAGATGATCCCGCCCAGCGAGAGCAGGTTGATGACCGCCGAAAGCGCGGCGGCCTCGTAGTAATAGCGCCGGTGTCGCCAGAGGACCGGCCAGAACCAGCCCTTGCCCGAACCCTCGACGAGATCGTCCGCGCGCGAGTCTGCGGAGCGGGCCGGGGCGAAAGCGATGCAGCGGCCGAGGCTGTCAGCCGTCAGCCTTTGCCCGTCGGCTGTTGTGAAACCGCCATCAGTTAGGCCGGTCAGGACAACGGCACCGTCATCGGTCAGCGCCAGCGCGGGCAGCAGGTCGGTATCGAGCGCCGCGGCAGGCACCCAGCTTGCCTCGATGCCGAGTTCTGACAGCCCGCGCAGCACTTCGGCTTCCGCCTGTGCGCCACGCAAGTTCGCCTTGAGCACTGCCTCGCTTGTGGCGATGCCGCGCAAGCGGAGGCATTCGGCCATGACGCGCGCCAGCGGGGTATCGGTGGTGGCCTGGCTCATGTCGTTCATGGCTGCGGTCCCTGCGTTCCGGGGGGCAGGCGCCTGCCGTCGTCACCTTCCACTACGGCGGGATAGATGCGGCCGAGCACGCCCATCAGCTGGTACTGCGTCTGGGCGATGTCGTAGCGTTCGTTGACGAGCTGGGCGCGCACGTTGAAGCGTTCGAGGTCATAGCTCAGCAGGTCGAGGATCGAGCGGCGCCCGATGCGGAACTGTTCGAAGACGACTTCGCGCGCTTGGTCAGCACGATCGACGAGGTTCTCCATCGAGGGCAGGCGCTCGGTGCGCTGGGCCTGGAAGATCCACAGCCGCCGCGCCTGCTCGCCGAGCGACACGCGGGTCAGTTCGGCATTGGAGCGCGCGGATTCGAGTGTCGCCCTGGCGGATTCGTGCCGCGATCGCCCGCCGCCGCTGTCGAAGGGCACCATGCTGGCGTTGAGGCGGAAAGCGAAGGCGTTGAACAGCCGGGTATCGCCTTGCGAGGAAATGTCGGAAGTCCGCGCGCCCTCCAGCGCCAGGCTCGGCATCCACCAGTTCTTCGTGCCGCGCACGGTCTCGGCGTTCTCGGCGACTTCGAGGTCGGCGATGCGCACCGCCGGGCTGACGGGAACGAGCCCCTGCGCATCCTCGGCATTGCGCGGAAGGAAGGCGGCTATGTCAGGAATACCGCCGGTGGGTTCGACCGGAAGCGCGGAAATCTCGCGGATGCGGGCGCGGGCTTCGGCCAGCGAAATCTCGCGCGTCTGCTGCGTGGTGACGGCCTGCTGCAGCCGCGATTCGACCATCACGACGTCGGAAGCGCGGCCCCGGTCGTACTGCGCGATCTCCACCACCAGCTTGTCGAGCGTCTGCAGCGCCGACACCTGCTGCCAGCTGACGAAAGCGAGGTCGGACGCGCGGGCATAGTCGATCCACGCCTGCGCGAGCTGGAAGGAAATATCGGCAAGGACGCTCTGTTCCTGCACGCCAAGCAGGTCGACGCGCAGCTTGCGGCGACGGATTTCCGCGGGCGTGCGGCCGCCGTCGAAGACCAGCTGGCTGACCTTGGCTTCGGGCAGGACGGTGAAGCCGCTGTTGCCGCCCACGGTCTGCCACCCGGCGTTCGTCTCCACGCCGACTTGCGGGCGATAGGCCGAGCGCGCTGCCGAGACATCCGCCCGGCCGCCACGCGACAGCTGCTGCGCCGCAACGATACGCGGGTGCCCCTGCGCCATGCGGCCGAGCACTTCGCCAAATGTTTCCGCATCGGCCGGACACGCCTGAAGCGCCAGTGCCGCCAGCACCATACACCTCTGCCCCCGGCCCGGGATCCACGATCCCGCACCCCCAATTCGCACCTTCCGACTGACCCCTTCGCCCCCGAAACCGCGCTCGGGGAATATGAATTCCCGAGCCCGGCAAGGTCTTTCGACTGACGCTGCGTTACCCGACCGCAGCCGCCGCGCAATACCATGATCGTGGTATGCTGCCAGAAATAAAGCCGCCAATTCGGCTGTTTACGCAGAAAAATGAACACCTTTTAACCGTCTTGCACTATCTCTTCGTCAACGTGGTTAAGTCAGAGCCCGTAGAAGCAGGGCTGCAAACGCCATGATCGCACCGGCGGTCACCGGGCCAGCGCCCGGTACCGTGCAAAGGCGGCAAAGCCCGACGCTGACCGCCATGGCTTCCCGTAGTCTGAGTGAAAGCTCCTCGATCTTCGCGGACAGGTTGTCGATATGCTCGAGGTAGAGGCCTGCGATCTCCCGGATACTGGGAGGCACGTCGACATCCTCGTCGTCCATGGCTGCGCGGATTTCCTTCAGATGAGGAACCCCTTGGGGAAATACCAGGCCGAACTCGGCCAAGTGTCCTCGTAGCGCGTTGATAATCTGTGTTCGCTGGCTCATAAAACATTGATGGGTGCGATAGGCCACAACTCGCGCTTGATGCTCTGCGCTTTTGACCGCAACGAATTGCAGGTTCGGGCGTACGGCAGCTTCGGCAATGGCCGCCGCGTCTGCCGCGTCGTTCTTCAGCCTCTTCACGAAAGGCTTCACGTAAATTGGCGGGATCAGCCGAACCTCATGACCTTCTGCGCCGGCAAATCTGCCCCAGTAATGGCTCGTCGCGCACCCTTCCATGGCAACGATACAGCAGGGATGCTCCTTGAGTAGTGCCTCCAGTTTGGGCCGCGAGATCGTCCGGTTATATAGAACCTACCCTGCTCGATCAGTCGCGCAGACTTGGAAGCTGCGCTTCGCCAGGTCGATCGACAGCATGTGTGCATTCGCCATATGCTCTCCTTCGGGCACCGCCATGGCGCCATTGAGTATCATACGATGCCCGGTGAAGGGAGGCATCCACCGCATCAGTTCAGTGCCTAGAAGACCCACTGAGTTAACTGGCCTAATCTAAGATTTTTTTGGACTATCGCCACGGGTTTGCGCCGGCCCTGCGTCAGGTGACGTAGGCCATCCCTTAGGAAGGCACGATGTTCGTGTCGGCCGTACCTGCTGCAAACAACCGCCGCCTAATACCCGGTCATGACCACCCCCGGCGACAAGCTACTCCGACAGGCTGCGCCTGAATGAGTTAAATGCGTATTCGCTCAACCTGAGCTTCAAATTCGCAGACCTCCGTCTTGAGTTTCGAGCCTGCTTACAAGGCCGCGACCTCAGGGGGTTTCCTATGCACATCCGACATCTGATCCTGGCTACCGCCGCCGCCATCGCCTTTGGGCTGCCTTTTTGCTCTTACGCTCAAGACGCCTCACGTCCCCCCGACCGTCATACCTACGACCTTAGCGGCCAGCCACTTGGAGAAGCTCTTCGTTCCGTCGCACGTGTGAACGACCGCCAGTTGGTCGCCGATCCTTCCATCCTTGCAGGCAGGAAAGCGCCTTACCTGAAGGGCGAATATACTTTCGACGAGGCGATACGATTCCTTCTTAACGGCAGCGGCCTCGAGGTCGAGTTTTTGGGGTCGACCATCATCATTCGGAGCGCTTCCCCCCTCAAATCCGCCATAGCCCAGCAAGATGGCGATATCGAGGTCACCGGATCCCGCATCCGCGGCACGCAAAGCATTTCTCCGATGGTGAAGCTCACGGCTGATGAAATGCGCCAAGGCGGCATCACAACCTTGGCAGATGCCATCCGCACCATTCCGCAAAACTTCAACGGCGGCCAGAACCCCGGCATCGGCCTGGGCGTTCCTGAGAGCCGAGGCTCCTACATCGGCGGCGGCACCGGCCTCAACCTGCGTGGCCTTGGCTCCGACGCCACGTTGACGCTGCTGAATGGACACCGCTTGGCCTATAGCGGCCTGCAGCAGAGCGTGGATATTTCGGCGATCCCGTTTATGGCAATCGACCGCATCGAGGTGATGACCGATGGCGCCTCCGCCATCTATGGATCGGACGCCGTGGCCGGCGTGGCGAATGTGGTCCTCCGCAAGTCCTATGAGGGCATCATGACCTCGGGCAAATGGTCGGCATCGACCGCTGGTGGCAATGAACGCCAGCAATATGGTGCACTGGCGGGCCACGTCTGGTCATCCGGCAACGTCATGCTGGCAATGGACTGGCAAAAGGCGACACCGATACTGGCACGCCAGCGCAGCTACGCATCCGAGCGAGCGCCCGGCCTCGTTCTGTCGCCCTCGCTCCGAAATCTGAGCTTTCTTATCAATGCTCGCCAGGAAATCATCGATAATGTCGAGGTTCGTCTCGACGGCATCTACAGCGAGCGCTCCTCGCTCATGCGTTACGCGACTACTTCCGATGGCGACTATCGTGCTTACGGCGGCGAACTGGAGAACGGCGGTTCCTCGTTGTCAATTGCGCCATCGATACTGATCCGACCCAGCAGCGACTGGCAGATCGAACTCTCGACCTTGTACAGCAAGGATCGGGCAAAATATCGCACTGCGAGTTTCGCACTTGGCGAGATCGATAGCCTCACGATCGGATGCTACTGCAACGAAGCCTGGTCGAGCGATCTGCAGGCCAATGGAACGCTGTTCGAATTGCCGGCCGGGTCGGTCCAGGCGGCTATCGGGGGTGGGTATCGAAACAGCTACCTCCACGGATATCGCACTGCAGGTGCCCCTCGAACGATCAAGGCATCGCAGGACAATTACTATGCTTTCTCCGAGATCCGCATCCCCCTCGCATCGCCTGAGCAGGGTATGCCATGGCTGCACCGCGCCGAACTGAACGCCGCTGGCCGTTATGAAAACTATCCCGGGACCGGCGATGTTTTCACGCCGAAGATATCCGCATTGCTCGCGCCCAATCCGGATATCGACTTCAAGGCATCCTGGGGCAGGTCATTTCGCGCGCCTACGCTCTACATGCGCTACAATGCGCCTGCGGTCGCCTTCATGCCTGCGTTGTATTACGGTGCGGGAGCGACGTCGAACGAGTACATTCTGCTAGTTTCAGGGGGCAATCCCGATCTCAAACCCGAGCGGGCAACGAGTTGGACTGCATCAATCGCGCTGCATCCCTCCTGGCTCGAAAACGCCCGGATCGAGGTAAGCTATTTCAATGTCGCTTACCGTGATCGGATAGCCCAGCCGATAACGCTGACCCGGCAGGCCCTGAGCGATCCGGCTTATGCGGACTTCGTCACACGAAATCCTTCCTTGGCGGCCGTAACTGCGGCCGTCGAGGGCAGCGTTTTCAGCAACGGTACCGGCAGACCATATGACCCGGAGCTCGTCTCCGCGATCATCTACAATGCCAACCGCAACGTCTCGCGCCAGAACATTAAAGGGGTCGACATTCAGGCAGAATATACTGTGTCACTTGCCTCGTGGGGCTCGCTACGCCTGAGCGGCAATGCCAGCTATCTAGACAGCGACCAGCGGGTCAGCGCGCTCCAACAAAAGCAGGACCTTTCTGGCTATATCTTCAACCCGCCTCATTTCCAGGGCCGGGGAGGCGCGTCGTGGAGCATCGATGAATCGACGATTGCCGCGTTCGTCAATCATGCCGGTGGCCTCAAGGACAGCCGTGTCACGCCCATCACGCGCATAAGCGCAATGACGACGATCGACCTGTCTGCTTCCACGCGGATAGTCTCCGGACCGGCCCCACTGCGAAACCTTGAACTTATGCTGTCCGCGCAGAACCTGTTCAACCAGCACCCTCCGCTTCGTCGCAATACGGCAGTATATGAACAGCCATATGATCCCACCAACGCCTCCCCTGCCGGACGGGTCATCAGCCTTTCGCTGCGAAAGGAATGGTAATGGGTATCCGGACTATCCGCCTCGTTACGCTTTCCTGTCTCTCTGCCGTCGCTTCGATACCGTCGGCCGCATATTCGGCGTGCAATCCGATGGAGACCGCAGCCAGGCCAGAAAGACCTGCGAAGCGTCCCATCACTGTCAGCGACATGCTGGGAATTCGCAACATCGGATCCAGCGAGCGCGGGGAAGAAAGCAGGATCTTTGCGATCTCGCCGGAACGCAGCCACATTGCCTTTTTCGTCACGCAAGCGGACGTTGCCGGCAACACCATATGTCGCGCGCTCGTTTCTATGCCGCTCCAGCCCGGTGCGACGCCGCAAGTTCTTGATGTTGGCGGTCAGCCCATATTTGAAGACGTGGCAGTGCGCGGGCTCCAGACAGACTACGGATATCCCGCCGAGGACATCCCGGTGTGGTCTCCGGACGGGCAATGGCTAGCCTATCGGAAGCGCGAAGAAGGCGTGACCGAGTTGTGGCGCGTTCGCGTCGATGGCACGCAGGCAGCAAGAGTGGCCCGTTTGCCTGCCGATGTCGCGGCAGTTGCCTGGACCTCCGATGGCAAGCGCCTGATAGCAGCAATGTTCGCAGAAATAGCCGAGGCCAAAGAACGGCGCGATTTCGAAGGCCTATCCGGCTATCGCTATGATGACAGGTTCGTTCCGTATAACGACACGATCCCGAGCGTGGAAATGTCTGGCCGTCTCGATTTCGTTAAGGTCTCGCCGGAGACCGGCGCTGTCGTTCCCGCCTCAGCGGACGAGGCCAGGCTCGTGCAAACGACCGCGCTGCCGACATCTGACGAGGAACTCCTTCGAACTGCTCGAAATCCCCAGAACGAAACTCTGGAAACCCGGCTCCGAGACCCGGAGCAGCTTTTCAAACGGTTCGATCTTTGGGCAAGACTAAAGAACGGCCGCGACATTCGATGCACGGCGGTCCAGTGTTCGGGCTCAGTCTTTGATCCAATAAATCGGATCTGGTGGTCACGCGACGGTAGGGACGCGCTCATTCTTCGGCGTGATGGATGGGGAGCATCGGAAACTGCCCTGTTCAGGTGGTCACCTCACCAAAGTAGTTTCCAGAAAATCTTCCGGACCTCGGATCTCCTCGCTGGCTGCGAGATGGTCAAGGAAGGACTCATCTGCGGGCGCGAAAGTTCCGGCTACCCTCGAAGGCTCGTGAACATTGACACGCGAAGCGGAGAAAGTACCGTTTTGTGGGACCCGAATCCCACCTTCGCAAAGATCGAAAAGGGCCGGGTCACCAGGCTTCACTGGAGAAACGAGTTCGGTGCCGAGAACTTCGGGGATCTCGTAGTCCCGCCCGGCAGAAGAAACGGAGAGGCCATCCCTTTAGTTGTAGTCCAGTACAATACGCGCGGGTTCCTACGCGGAGGCACAGGTGACGAGTACCCAATATGGCTGTTCGCACAACGGGGATTTGCAGTTCTCAGTGTTCAGAAATCGCGATCGTACATCAGCCAAGTTCCGGATTCCGCTTTAAGCGACTGGGCGGTCGCCCATGCTCAGGCTTACACAGAATACAAAGAGCAACGAAATCAGGTATCGTCCATAACCGCCGGAGTCGAGAAGGCGATTTCCATGGGAATCGCCGATTCCGAGCGCATCGGTATCACCGGTTTGAGTGCGGGATCGTCTACCGCGATCTATGCGCTTCTAAACACGTCCATGTTCTCGGCTGCTGCGCTCAGTTCGATGGGAATCGATCCGGATTCGATGGTTTACGGTGGGGCGAGGCTGCGCAATTTTCGCATTAAGGAAGGGTATCCGACAGTGGCTAAGGAAAACCCCTCATTCTGGCGGCACACGGCGCTCGCAGTTAATGCCGATCGATTCCAGACGCCACTTCTCATGCAACTTGGTTCGCGAGAATCCTTACTCGGGATCGAAGCGTTCGAGGCGCTACGCGCGCATCACCGTCCGGTGGAGATGTTTGTCTTCGCCAACGAAGGCCACCTGAAATGGCAACCCGCGCACCGAGCGGCCATCTACGAACGAAACCTCGACTGGTTTGACTTCTGGCTGAAAAACAAGATCGACCCTGCAAAAGCAAAGATCGAGCAGTACCGCGCATGGCAAGGCCTTCGCGAAGAGGCGACATCTGACCTCAAAGCAGGGACTTGATGTCTGCTGATGCCTGGCTGCGCCCGCTCCACGCACGCAGCCAGGCCTCGACATCCACAATCGTCATGATGCGATTGAATTCGGGTGTATCATGCAGACGCTCATGGCCGAGGGCAACAGGGATGGAATTCATGTCAAGCATGCCATGCGTTGCAAGCATTCCCTCGCTCAGCATGTCCCGGATTTGTGCCCTGCGGGTTTCGAAAATCTTGGCTGCGAAGCCATCGGGAGTTCCCTTGGAGCGCCGGGTTACTATCTGCTGCGGCAGGATGTCAGTGAAGGCAGCTCGCGCCACCGAGCGATTACGTCCACCTTGGAACCACATCCAGGTCGGCACGCGAAGGCACGTCTCAATCACCGGCTGACTCAAGAGCGGCCAAAGTGTCGGCAGCGTTCGGGCCTCTCCATGCCCTTCAATATGGTTCTGGACGTGCATGACCCAAGCAATGTGTGCCGCCTTCCCAGGGAGCGTGCCTGGTGGTGCATCAAGCCAGGGATGATGCGCTACTGCTCCCAGACCTGCAGCGCCAGGAGCCAGATAGCTCGAAGTCTCTGGCCAGACATAACCGTGCCGGGAGGACATCTGACGCCTTAATGAACGCCGGAACACCTCCCAGACGCTCACACCGGCGACCATGCTTACATCGATAGCCGTCTTGGCCAGCCCTCGGCTGAGACCCTCGACACGATACCGGTCAACCACTGGAAGCACGTTATGCATGAGGCAAAAGACATTGTCTCCTCCTCCTCCGCTGAAGAAGGCGTCGGCGTGGCGCGCGTCCGCCAGTTCTTGGAAGAGAGCGTTTGTCGATTGCGCAAAGGCCCTGGCGGTGGGCCGGGGTAAGTGAGCCGCCTTCGATATAGTCAAATCAACAAGATCCAGACTTTCAAAGCATGCATGGAGATCACGGCCTATCGCGGTTGCAATGACGCTGGCATAGGCTCGTTCGTCACCGCGCGGGTCCTGGGTAACCATTGTCGCAAGGGTCACGTCGACCTCGCACTCCGAGAGGCAAGCCGCCACGATTGAAGAGTCCAAGCCACCGCTAACGCCCAGAACCGACCGCCGTGTTTCGCGCGCAAGCGCGCGCACCGCGCTTCTGACTGTCTGCCCCACTGCGACAACAGCATCTTCATAGCGCGTGAATTGCCTCTCGCGACCTGCAAAGGACCACGGAGACCAGACGCAGGCGGGTTTCTCATTCGACCTCCCCAGCCTGAAAACTTGGCTCGCCAAAAGTTCCTTCACGTCGGCGAGGCAGGTTTGCGCGGCCCTTAGTCCAACTCTTCGCAGGTGCGCATCGATGCCTGTCCAGTCGATTGCAGCACTCGCGAGGCCCAGCTGGACCAGGAGGTCGGCATCGGAACTGAATGCCGTGATCTTTGGGCCCGAGGTAAAATAGCACGGCAGGGCGCCCGATGGGTCGCGCATAACGTCAATGTCGCCGCCCGTCACGTCGACGCAAACCGCGAGGTAGCTGCCCCAGACCAGTTCGGGAAGAACCGCGGCGCCGCCAATACCGACACACGCTTGCTGCGCTTCGGACAGCCGCGTTATCCTCGCGCCATCGGGCGCGAACATCGTGCCGAGCAGGAAGCCGCCGCTTGCTATTTCGACGACAGCTGAAGGTGTATCGGTGAATAGCGCAATACGGGAGGACGACGCCACCGCCACGAACTCGTCGCCAAGCTTCGCCAGCCTCTTGGTTACGGCGTCAACCAGTGACGACGGCGGTGCACCCGCCAGAAGAAGGTAGCGTACCATCAGATCACGAGAATCGGCTTGAAGGCGCGAACCTCATCCAGACTATCGTTCAAGACGGTCGTACCCGCCTGCGCCCAGCAATGGGCTTTGAACGGATTGCGCATCACGCCGATTACGAGATCGCAGGCAAAGCCCGTGGCCAGCAGTTCTCCGACCAACGCCACGGACCTTGCAAGGCAGCGCCCATGAGCAGGCAGGAACATGCCGGACCAGTAGTGCGCGGTCAGGCGGTGACAGGGGAGCAGCTGGGATTCACGCGGAACGAGCGTGGCCTTACGCTGCTGGATTTGCAGCACAACCTCACAAAGGGGTTGTGCACGTAACCGTGACCCGGCCGAGACAATCCGTGCAGCACTGCGCACAGCAGGCATCCAAACGCGGCTCGGTAGAGTGTCGAGCCAGCTGGTCTCGACCACGGCGCATGGTTCACACAACTGCGCACGGATGCGGTCATGACCAACCGGCAGCAGCCCACGTTCGATCAGCGGCCGCAGCATCCAGGAGTCGCGTTCGCTCAGCTCCGCCCCTGTACATATCCGCTCGAGCGCAGCGCTGCTGGCGACACCGGCCGCAACATAGTGGTCGTTAGCGAGATCCAGAAAGATCGCCTGACCATCCACAAACGTGAAACTCACCGCTGGCAACATCAGCGTACTCCGGGAAAAGACAGCAAGGTGCTGGCTGTAATCAGTCGTCATGCATTCCGTAGGGATAGCCGGTCCCGACGAATTCAATGAACGGCCCAGGAGGACCTTTCGTGCAGGCAATTACCGAACCCAGTTCGATGATCTCATTGGCCGAAGCTTTGTTGACGCCCATTTCGTGATCCTTTCGGAGTGAGCAGATGCCGGCGCGCGCAAGGGCGCGCGCCGGTCTTGGTCACTCGTCGGTAAGGCCGGTGGCGAGGCTCTTGCCGACGTTGTCGTCGATCACCCCGGGAGGCCCCTTGGTCTCGATGCTGGCCATCCCCAGTTCGATGACTTCGTCGAGCAGTTCGTCATTGCGATCCATGACAACTTCCTTTCTTCGAAACTGCACAATTGCAGCAACGAAGATGATGTGATCGGAAGTGCATATACCGAAGGTTATAAGCTCTCGTCTTCGTTAACGTGTACGTCTACCCGCACGTCACACGTCCAAGGTTCCCCCAACAGCGAGCGTCAACAAGCGGACCTGCTGCAACCGGCGGCGATGATACGACGAGATGGCGGCGGAAAGCCGGCGATGATCTTCCCCCGTCGCGAGATCGAGGAGTACGGCGAGTTCCTCGGCCGCACGCGGAAGGTGGTCGATTTCCTTTAGTCGCACCCGCCGCAAGCTTTCGCCTGCCGTTGCAATCGCATGTTCGAGATTGCGATTCGGTGCTGGAAAGCAGAGGCCTGAGAAGAACATCTCCGCCGTCGCCGCATAGGATTCCGGAGATTCAATCACGGACTCGCTATCAAGCGCTATGGACCGCATCGTCCGCGGCCGGCGCGCCAACGCAAGCTTCATCAAATGCTCATGCCAGAGATAAATATCTCGTAATGAAGCAGGGGTAATATCCGGCAGCATGTACCCGATCTGGGCACCGGTAAGAAGAAGCCGCTCTCCAACCAGGCGGTTCACACTGTCTCGTACGGGAGCGATGCTGACGTCGAAATCGCGTGCGATCCGAGTAATGACGATCTCGCTACCAGGACGATACAAACCACGCAGTATGTCTGAACGCAGCTGCGTGTATACGCGGTCGGTTGCGATGGCCAATGGTGCCAAGGTCAGTCCTCCAGATCAAGAGGCAGCGACGTGACGATGCAATTCATACGTGGCCCATTGATGCAGCGGACCCGAGTGCTCCCGCACAAACGGGAGACCTTTGCCGGCAGCGATCCGAATGTCGTTCTGGCTCAAGCACACACGGCAAATCACTGACCTGTTGACCGAAAGCTTGCCCCGCGCCTGTGCAGATCGTCAAGAAGATGATCCATTGCTGTCATGGCTCGAGGGCGAAGTGAAACCAGTGTTCTGCGATGATCCGCTTCGTCGTGCCCGCGTTCAACAAGGTCTTGTCGCTCAAGCGTCGCGGCCAGGCGATGAGAAGCCGCGGGAGAAAGCCGGGAGACCAAGGCCGATTGATAAAGCGCCCGGCCTTCCAAAGCCGCAAGGTACAGATCGAGAAGAATCTCCCATCGCGGACTCGCGAGCTGATTGCCATCGAAGATTTTGGTCACGAGCGCCTGTTCTGCCAGCAGCAGGCGGCACAGCTCACCATGTTCAAGGCGCAAGGAATCTCGCGAAGGTCCATTGGCTGGCGGTTCCTGGTCATCGTCAGTCAAGGAATGAGCCCCACACCGACCATCTGATAGCATGACGCCGCATCTGCTTACGGCCCTTCGAGGTCGATGACCGGGCTGCGCGCAATGGCAGGGCCGGGGCGCAGTTGACGCGCGACAGATGCCACATAGTAGTCACCGATGCTGGCGATGCAGTGCTCGTCGAGATCACCGGGATCATCGAGAAGCAGTGCGAGAGGAAACTTCACTTCGTGCTCCATGAAGAGCAGCGGTACGAATAGATGCGATGCTCCAAGGCCAAGCGCGAATGCGCAGCGCAGATGGTTGTCGAATGTGGAACAGGGATTGCCTGCTTCTATCTCCCGCAACCACCTAACCCCTATTCCCGTACTGATGGAAAGTTGGCGCTGAGTAATATGTGAGTGCTTCCTTCGCTCTTCGATCAAACGCCCTGACACCTGTCTCACCTGCTCCAAACGTTCGGGCACCGGCGCGACAACTTTACTCAGTGCAGGCATGCACTACCCTCCTCATAAATCCGGTGTGAGCTCTCCCGCGCATATTTCCTTACAGAGTGATTTCAGTCCGGACAGTCGTCAAAGGGAATTCTTCTCAATCTGAGATGCAAACCAAAGGCGCTCGCGGCATTCCCGAATCCATTTGGTATCGGCAATGCTGTCACCAGGCACGGCCGCTTGGCGAACTCTTTGAAGGCAGGAAAGCGAACAATCCAGTTCGCGTCCGGGCACCCAGTACTCGTTGCGGTCTCAGGACTGCCGTATGAGGCTGCCGCAGTGCCTCTGGCGGCAGCCTCAGGACCTCCCCGCTTGATTATCGCTCCTGACCATACGCATCATTCCCATGTTGAATTCCTGAGCGGCGCCGCGCTCGGCGATCTCCAGGGAAACCTGCAAGACACTCTCCGCTCTTCCGCCAAGGAGGCCAGTATGGGATCGATACTCAGGACATTGCCCGCAATGCCCCTTCTCGTATCCGCGGTCGAGCTACTCGCTTGCGCAGGGCAGGACAGACCTGCTCCGCTCCCCCACCCTCGTTTTCAGCGAGTGGAGTGGGCGGCGGACCAGTTCGTTGTTCGGCAGCAAGGCCCTGGGTCATGGGATGCGCTGCCGCGTAGCGAAACCATGGCGGCGGCAGGCCATGTGCACCTGGATCATTCTCTTCTGGATAAGCCCATTCAAAACAAACTTGGAAAGCATAGGCGATGAGAACTGTCAGCAAGTACATAGTCTGTCTGAATGCTACAATATTCAGCACAATTTCGTGCGTTGTACCAGCCGTAGGGCAGGACGGTGCGTCACACCGCGATATCTCCGCGCTAGCAGACACCGCGCAACGCAGATTGCAGCAGACTTTCACGAACCTGCGCTTCGAGGACTTCGGCCCGGCACCAGTTACGGGGCCGATCTATCAGGCCATCGCGGGCGGCAAGGTCGTCTACTACGCCCCCGAAAGCGACATGATCCTGTTTGCCGCGGTGTACGACAAGAACGGCGTTAATCTCACTGCCCTTGCTCAGGACGCCAGCGCGCGGCGGCGGATCGGCACGCTCGACCCGAAGGGCGCTCTTGCCATCGGCCCAGCGGACGCGCCTACGGTCATCGAGTTTACCGATCCCGACTGCCCATTCTGCCGCGCCCTCGACAAGTTCTGGGCCGCAAAGGAGGCTGAAGGCAAACCGGTGCGGCGGCTGATCTACTTCGTGAGCGGCATCCATCCCCACGCGGCGGCGAAGGCGGAGCACATCCTGTGCTCACCGGACCCTGCAGCAGAGTTCGAACGCATTTATGCCGGCTCGGTACCAGGCCCCTTGCGGACCTGCCCCGAGGGTCACGCGCGTGTCGCGAAGAACAGCGAGGAGGTCGGCAAGATGGGCATAGCTGCAACGCCGACGCTGATCGTGGACGGCCGGTTGATTTCGGGTTTTCAGCAGGCCGAACTGGACGAGTTTCTCTCCAAACCCAAGGCCACGCTCGAGGCGGAGCCGGCAAGCCATTCTCCCTGAGGCGCCTCGCCCAGAGGCGGAAGCAATCGCCCCGCCCCGGCACCTCTGACATCGAAGGCATGAGTTTCAGGCGGCCGCGCCCCTTCCTGGGGAGCTGTCCTGCGCCGCCGCCGGCTGCCCTGGATGAATGTCCACGACAACCGGCTTCCAGCCGGACGGCTCCCCAACAGGACTGGAGTACAGACCATGAGGTCCATCACTGCAAAGCGCCTTCTCACCTGCGCCGACGTTGGCATCCCGCTGCTCCTCGCTCTCACGATCGCGGGCGCCGCGCAGGCCTTTACGGCCCCGGCGGCCGGCGACCTGGGCTACGACATCTACGACATCGTCGTGAATCAGGGGGTCAAGGGGCCGCTCGGCTTCGTCGCCGGGGTCGCTGCCTTCCTCTTCGGCGTATCGCGGCTGTTTTCCAACATCATGGTCGGCATCCCGACGATCGTCGCGGCGGTGTGCCTCATCAAATCCGACACCATTCTGCAGACCTTCGGAATGGTGATCTGAGCAATCGGGCACAGCCTCGCGCAACGACGCTCAGTCCGCGCGTGAGACCGTGCCCTCCGAGCCGGGCAACAGCCCGGATAACCGACACCCGGCCCGGCCGGGCTGTCTGTGAAGCAGGAGGAGAAGAGCCGTGGATGAACGCCTGCCCCAGTACCTTCACCGCCCCGTCCAGATTCTCTGGTTCGGTTCGGACGAGTTCGTGCTGGTCATGTCGACCATCTTCGTTGCCGTCATTGTCGGAGGAGTGATCGGCTGGACGCTCATCGCGGCTCTTCTCCTTTTCATACCCTGGAAGCGGACCAAGCCCCGCGGCTTCATTCCGCATCTCGCCTGGCGCTGGGGACTTGTCTCCTTTCGAGGCTACCCCGGCCCTACCCAGCGGCGGTTCTTCGAGTGAGCGGGGACAAAATCATGGAGCAGGCAGCCCCTCGCCGCCCTGACCCGCTGGCCGGCAAGCCCGCCAGCTGGGGGATCCATCGCTACCTTCAGGGCTCATCGAACCTTTTCGAGGAGAACCGCCTGCTCAAGTTCGCGATTCTGGGGCTTTTGGGTATCACCGCGGTCCTCGGCATTGTGATCTACAGCGCGAACCGGAACCAGCGAACCGTGGTCGTTCCCTTCGGCGCCGGCGGCGATCTCTACGTAACCGGCGACAAGCCTTCGCCGCAATACCTGCGCAGCATGACGCGCAACATCGTCAGTCTCGCCGGAACCTATTCGGCCTACTCGGCGGACCGGCAGTTCCAGGAATTGCTCGCCATCACGCACCCGTCTGCATTCGGCAGCCTGCGGGACAGCCTCAATGCAATTCTCGACGAACTCTCGGGCAATCCCACGCTGTCGATCGCTACCTACATCCGGCCCGATCAGCCCGTGCTTCTGACTTCCAGCAGTATCGCCGTGCCGGTCGAGAAAGTGCGCGTCATCGGCGGCGTCATCCGCAAGTTCCGCGGCACGCTGAAAATCGGCTTTGCCGTCGAGGCAGGGCGCTTCTGGCTGACCTCGCTCAAAGAGGAGAACTTCGATGCGCACCAGTAGGACCGTTCGCGCGCGCAATCCCCTGCTCCGCTCAGGCTGGCCCGCATCGAGGTACACCCTAGCGCTTGCGGCACCGCTTCTGGCGACGAGCACCCAAGCCTCGGCCCAGACGATCTCCGTGGTACCGGACCAGACCAGCGCGATCCGCCTCTCGAACCATGACGTCAACCACATCGTGTGCAGCGGCGGCGAAATCGAGGAGGTCAGGTTCTCCGCAGAGAAGGGTATCGCCGTCGAGCGCAGCGGCGGGGACGCCTGGGTCAAGTTCCTCGTGCGCGAGGTGGAGAGCGAATACGTCCCCACCCGCACTTATGCCACGGCCCCTTCGGAATTCTTCGTGCGCTGCAACGGTTCGGTCTACGCACTCTACGCCGAGCCTTCCGACATCCCTGCGCAGACGGTTTCGCTGCTGCCAGGCGCAGACCAGCGCGCCCGGGCAAATGCCGATCTTCTAGGCCCTCTGGTTGAGGAGGAGCGCGCAGTCTCGATCACCCTGGCACTCCTTCGCGACATGGTGCCCGCGAGCTTTTCCGAAGTCGCGCCCGAAGCGCGTGACATCACGCTCGCGGGCCTGCCCGGCACCCTCCTTCGCGAACGCAAGCGCCTCTCGATTGACGGCGCCGGATTATCCGCCAGCGAGTATCTGATCTCGGGTGGCGGGGCCCAGACGCTCGACGAACGGGCGTTTCTCGACAGCCGGCTCGGCGCCAACATCTTTGCCGTCACACTCGATCGCATCGCCCTGGATGCCGGAGGCACCGCCCGCCTCATCGTCGTGCGCAGGGGAGCCGGAGAATGACCGGACCAAACGAGCGCGATGCCATTGGCCCCGAGACGTCGCTCCCAAATCCCGAAAGCCGCAGCGCCCCAGCCCGCGAGGCCTTGCGCGCGAGATGGGATGCACTGTCTTCAACGCAGAAGCTTCGCGCGAAACAGGCAGCTATACTTGTCTTCGTCGGTGTTCTGGGTGGCGCCCTCTACGCTGCCAGCCGAAGCGAGGTTCCGGTCGTCTCTGCCCCCGCCGCGACCAAGCTCGACATGGGGGCCGGTCTTCGCGGCGACAGCCTCGAAGAGAAGCTGCGCGGCGATCTCAAGAAGGTTCTCGACGGCCAGCAGATGCTGGGCGACCGGGTCACCGCGATCGAGGAAGGCAAGGCTCCTGGAGGTCCAACCCCGAGCGGCAACGGCCCGAGCGATGGCGAGGGCCTCCCGCCCGCGCTACCCGGTTTTCCAGCACCGCCCGCCGATCTCGACGGCCTCGACCAGGGCATACCTCCTCCGCCCGCCCTGCCCACGGCGCCGGCCGCGCCGCCTGCACCTCCGGTCGAGAAGGTCGTCGGCGGCATCGGCCAAGCGACGATCCCTCTCGTGCCCAAGGAGGGAGCGGGCCCGGATTCGAAAAAAAAGAATCGGATGATCTATTTGCCGCCTGGTTTCATGAAAGCGCGGCTGTTGACTGGGATCGACGCGCTCGCCAGCCGGGACGCGACATCGAACCCCGAGCCTATTATCGCGCGCGTCCAGGCACCGGCCGTCCTGCCCAATGACGTCAAGGCCAACCTCTCGGGATGCTTCGTCATCGGCAATGCGACCGGCAGTCTCGCCAAGGAGCGCGTCGAGGTGCAACTCGTGACGCTTAGCTGCATCGACTTTGAAGAACGCTCTGTCGTGGATCAGCCGGTGAAGGGCTTCTTCGTCGACGCCGATGGCAAGAAGGGCCTATCAGGCAAAGTCGTGACGCGGGCCGGAGCCGCGCTCGCGCGCACATTCATTGCCGGCACGATCAGCGGCATCTCGCAGAGCGTCGAGAACACCTTTGGCAATACCTCGACTTCGGCTCTCGGTACCGTGCGCACGCTCGATGCCGGCGATGCGATGAAATCCGGTCTGTCCGGCGGCCTCTCCAAATCCGCCGACAAGCTTACCGATTTCTATCTCGACCTCGCCCGGCAGGCCGGTCCGGTCGTAGAGGTCGGCGCCGCAAAGGAGGTGGTCGTCGTCATCCAGGAAGGCGTCGGCCTCGAAATCAAGCCAACCGTCGGAGGCAAGCTGTGAGGCTCTCGAACCGCCCTCTCCTCGCCCGCCCTCTCCTTGCAGGCGTTTTCCTTGCATCCGCCAGCTGCTGCCTGGGGGCATGCACCACCATCGGTTCACTGCTTTCTCCCTATTCGGAGACGTTCAGCTGCAAGAACCCGGATCACGGCCAGTGCATTCACCCCGACCTGGCCTATGCCGATGCAGTCGCCGAACGCACATCGCATTCCGATCCTGCCGTGACCCGTGACAGGCAGCTGCTGAAGAATGGAAACCTGGCGACAGGGCGCAAGACAAGTAACCCGCGCCGCGGCAACGAGACCGTGACCACCGCCTTTGCCGGCTATCGCGACAGTGTCTATCGGGAAATGCAAGGACTGATCGAAGCTCCGGTCACACCGATGCTGAAAGCGCCGCGCACGGTGCGCACGCTTGTCATGCCTTATGCCGATCGCCAGCGCCCGGACCGGCTCTACATGCCCCGTTTCGTCTATTCGATCCTCGACGCGCCCGGCTGGGTGGTCGGCGGCTACCTCGTGAGGCCTGCCTCACAGGCCGGCCAGGCTCCGGTGCTGGGCCAGGTGCACGAGAGAGCGGACGATGAACGCCCTAAGCCGGCAATCGTGCCGGGAGGGGCGCTACCATGAAGTCATTCGGCACCCGGGGCGGCGGCGGCCTCACATATGCGCGGCTGCGCCAGAGCGTCTCGCGCGATCGTTTCTCGGACTTCATCCCGCTCGTTGCGTGGGACGAGACCGAAGAGGCGTTCCTGTGCATCGACGATGGTTTTGGCTACGCCTGGGAGCTGGTGCCTTCGGCCTACATGTTCGCCCATGTGCACCAGGCACTCCTCGGACTGCTCAATGTCCACTTCGGCCCCGGCACCGTGCTCCAACTGCATACCTTCGCCGATCCCCTGATCGAGAATGCGCTCGACGCCTTTCTCGACCTCAAGTCGCGTCCCGATCCGCTGATCCAGGCGTCGGCGAGGCGCACTGCGCAGTATCTCAGTGACGGGCGCCATGGCCTCCATGCCCTGCACGGTATCCCGCTGCGCAACTTTCGCACGATCCTGTCGGTCAAAACACGCGCGCCGATGGCGAGCGACCTGAGGCGCCAGATCGAGGAGCAGCTCGACAAGCTTGGCATCCGCCGGCTTGCTCCCGAGGAGACCGTTGCCTTCTACCGGCGCGTGTTCAACGGTGTCTACCGCGCCGCGCCCGGCGCTTTCGTGAGCACCGCGGGTGGCAGCGTCAGAGCCAGCACTGGGGCCAGCGCCGGAGCCCCGCCTATCCGGCGCCAGATCATCGATGCCGGTCCCGACCTGCTCTTTGATGGGCCCGAGGTTCACCTGGGCGGCCAGGTCGCGCGCTGCCTCACGCCCAAGTCCCCTGCCCGCCGGATCTCCGCGGAACGCGCGAACAGGCTGACCGGCGGCATGCGCGGCGCATCGGAGGACAGCGACCAGATCGGTGGCCCATTCCTTTACACCCTCAATGTCCTGTTCGATCACTCGGCCTTCGAGATCCACAAACGCGCGCAAGTGCTGTCGGCACAGAAGGCCGCAGGCAGCTTCGCCGTCGAGGTCGGCAAGCAGATCGAGGAGATCGGTTGGGTCCTCGACGAGGCGGGCAACAGCAAGTTCGTGCGCATCATCCCCACTTTGTGGGTCTTCGGCCGGGACGCCGGCCATGCGCGTGACATGGCCGCACGCGCCAAGCGCCTGTGGGAAGCTGAACCGCTACCCTTCATGATGCAGGAGGAAAGCTACCTCAACCCGGTGCTTCTGCCGATGAGCCTGCCGTTCGGGCTCTATCCCGACACCAGAACGCTGCGCATGCTCGAGCGCGACTTTCGCATGCCGGTGAAGGCCGCCGTGCTGATGGCGCCCGTACAGACCGATTTTCGCGGCGGTGGCCGCCCGGCCCTGCTCTATGCGGGCCGCAAGGGCCAGCTCGTCACGCTCGACCTGTTTGATCCGCGCATCAACAACTACAACTTCATCGTCTCGGCCGAAAGCGGAGCGGGCAAGAGCTTCCTTCTCAACAATCTTTGCCAGCAGTACTATGCGCAAGGCGCGCTCATCCGCATCATCGATATCGGCGGCAGCTACCGCAAGCTGTGCACCCTGTGCTCGGGCCGTTACATCGACATCGGCGAGGAGCGGATCGTCCTCAACCCCTTCGATATGGGTTTCGCGCTCGATGGCGAGGACAAGCAGTCCGCGATCTCGATGGCGGTCGCGATCGTTGCCGAGATGGCCAACGCGGCGACCCGCAAGGGCGTCACCACCTCGCAGTGGAATCTCCTGAAATCGGCTGTCCAGTGGACGATCGACAGCGGCCGTGCCGAGGACGGGATCGACGCTGTCCGCAGGTGGCTCGCAGCCTATCCAGAGCTTGTCCACAGCCCTATCGACAGCGTCGAGCATCTCATTCCCGCAGCGCGCGAGCTTGCCTTCAATCTTCGAGATTTCGGATCGGACGGCGCCTACGGCCATTTCTTCAATGGCCCCTCGACCCTCGACATCTCGCGTGACGAGTTCGTGGTGCTCGAACTCGAGCGCCTCAAGGCCATGCCCGACCTCTTCAACGTCATCGTCATGGTGGTGGTGAACGCGGTCACCCAGGAACTCTACCTCTCGGCCCGCGATCGCCCGCGCTTCGTGCTGTGCGACGAGGCCGCGCAGTTCATGACCAAAACCGATGGGCAGGACCTCTCGCGCCTCGCCGAGGCCTTCGGCCAGGGCTATCGCCGCGCCCGCAAGTACCAGGGCAGCTTCGGCATCGTCCTGCAGTCCATGAACGATCTGCTGCTGTTCGGCGGCACCGGCCAGGTCATTCTCGAAAACGCGGCAACGCGCTTCCTCCTGCAAGGCTCGACATACCACAAGGCAGTCGAAAACAAGATCCTCGACTATTCGGGTTTCGTGCTCGACCTCCTGAAGTCGGTGCGCAATTCCAAACCGCACTACTCGGAAGTCTTCATCGACTCTCCGCTGGGTCTCGGCATCGCCCGTCTCGTCGTCGACCCCTTTTCCTACTGGATCAACACAAGCGCCCCGGAGGAGGTCGCCGCCTTCGAAGCGCGCCTGCGCGCAGGACGCTCGCCCCTCGAGGCCGTCTGCGAGCTTGCCGGCGTCGATCCTGCAGAAATCCTGGGCGAGCCCCGCACCGGCATGGAGACATCATGATGGCAGATTCGAAGCGAAAGCCGCGCAGGGCCGCGGGCGGCGACCAGTTCGCCCTCGACTTGTCCGGCGACCCGATCCTGGAACGCATGGTAGAGGCGCGCGTCGCGATCCGCGCGGAAAATGAAGCCGTCCACTGGCGCCTGCGACTGGTCATGATCGAGGCCGTCATGCTGAGCGCCCTCGTGCTGATTGCAGGCCTCCTGCTCGGCCATCCGCCCACCCTTGTCGTGCGCAACGCTCTGGTGGTCGGTATCGGCTGTCTGCTGGGCGGCATCCTGCTCGTCGGTCTCTCTGCGCTTGCCGGCCACGGCCTCTCGCGCCTGCGTGGCCGGGGCAGATCATGAGGGGGCTGCTCGGCCCCAACCCCGAGCCTGCGGCCATACGGCTCCTGCTTGGCGGCTACCTTCTTCTGCTCATTCAGGCCGGGCTCGTTCTTGTCGCGCTGGCGCGCGGATCGGTCACGTCCGTCGATGCATTGCAGCTGGCTGTCATGCTGCTGGCACTCATTTCGGGCGCCTGTCTTGCAGCAGCGCTCGCCGGCCAGCCTTCCAGTCGCCCCTGTGGTCGCCATCGTCCGCGCCAACCGGCCCGCCAGACCGATATCGAGGCCACTTACGATGAGCGGTGATCGACCGATGATCTCGGAGCCGTTTGCGCGAAAGCTGGCTAAAATCGCCGCTTTTCTTCCCGGTATCCTCGTTGGAACCCTCCCGACCAACGCCCAGGGCGCGACCTCGACCATCGGACGGAGCTGGCCGATCGCGGAGCCCGATGCGCTTGCAGAGATCGAGCACAAAACTTCTGCGCTTCCGCCCGATCTTGGCCAGAAGTTCGGCCCGCGCAGCACCTGGACCTCGATGCATTCGGCGCAGCTGGCAACCGCGAGCGTATCGAAGGTGCGCAGCCTCGTGCCGTTCCATACGCTCGACATGGACATCACGCTGCCAGATGGGCGCGTGCTCTATCCCCGCGGCTTCACCTTCAACCCACTCACTTATGTCACGCTGCCGCAGAAGCTCGTGATCGTCCACCCGCGTGATCTTGCATGGGCGCTCCGCACCGCAGCGCCTACAGACTGGATCCTGCTTGCATCCCCCGCCGGTGATGTCGGTGCCATCAATGGCGATCCCATTCGTCTGGCCGAGACTGCCGGACGCCCGCTCTTCATCCTCGAGGAACGGGTCAAGGACAGGCTTGCCCTGGCCGTCGCCCCGGTCATCGTCCGCCAGGTCGGCAAGAGCCTCGAACTCACCGAGGTGGCCCTCAAGCGCGGACCCGCGACATGACGCGCTGGCTTGTCCGCATAGCATTGGTATGCGCAATCCTGGTCGCGCTCTGGCTGACACCGACGATGCCGCCGCTTGCCCATGCATCCTCTTGCCCTGCCGGGACGGTCTTCAACCCGATCACGAAAGTGCGCTGGACCTGCGTCTTTCCGATCACCATCGGCGGGGTGAGGATCGGCACTTTCGACAAGCTCTCCAAGGAACTCGACGCCCAGTCGTCCTCGAAGCCGCTCTGTGCCTGCCGCAAGGGCGCCACCTTCTGGTTCGGCGTCAAGGTCAGCTTCTGGTCGCCAAGCCGAATGATCGACGTGGTGACCGAGCCGGGCTGCATGATGGCGCTGGGCGCCGACATCATGCCCACCCACGGCCGGCTTCAGGGCAGCCAGTCATCGATCGCGGACGGCACCAATACGCGCAAGATGTTCGCGCAGATGCATTACTACATCGCCCCGGTCTGGGCGATGCTTGACATGTTCACCGACCTGCCTTGCCTGGAGGACGACGGGTTCGACGTAGCGATGATGACCGAGCTGTTGCCGACCTGGCAGTCGGCGACGCTGGGTGCAATCATCCAGCCCGAGGCCATCCTTTTCGGCAATCCCGCGGCCGGCCTTGCCTGCATGGCCGACAGTGCGGCGGCGGCGGCCGGCAAGGTCATCGACCCCCTGTTCTGGTGCATGGGTAGCTGGGGCTCCGCCTACCCGCTCGCCGGTGACATCCATTTCGACGATTCCGTCGAGGCCTGGGCAGGGCTTGCCGCGCGCGGCACCTACATGATGGGCAGGCTTGGCGCCGCGACCATCAGCACTGCGGACGGCTGCGCCTTCAAGGCAGCGCCGATCTGGACCAAGTCGCGCTACAAGTACCAGCTGATGGAGCCGGTCAAGGCCGGTGCCTGCGTCAACATCGGCCGCCCGGGCGCCCTTTGGTCCTCCTCCAAGCATGCCCCGGGCCAGGACAACGCCCAGTTCATGCTTTTCGAAAAGGTGATCTGCTGTGCCGGTATCACGGCGCCCTGAGCGATCACCCCTGCCCTTTCCCGCACCGACCGGTGCCGGCGCGCGAGGCATGCCCGCCACGCATGCGGACGTCCGGCATCGGCAGTGCGGGAACGGGACGGCGCCCGGCCTCCCCAGGGGCGCCGTCCCGCCACCCGTCAGCGCGGCCGCCAAGCCCAACCGCCAGATGCCGGCCCGCCCCCCGGCAGGCTCCTGGCAGGCGGCCGCGCTGACACTCGGGAAACGCAGCGAACGCGAGAGGCAGCGCCGCACGGTGTATGATCGCCGAGGTGGCGGCTCAGAACATGCCTACCGATCCGCCGCGCGCGAAACGGCCCTACGCATGGCAGGGCGTTGTTTACTCGCGGACTGCGTGCTGACCTTTGCCGCTCCGCAAAGCCGGGCGCAGACAGTCGAAGACCGTGCCCGGGCAGCGGCGACGGCAACGCAGCAGCGGACCGGCTCGAGCGACGCCCTTCGCGGCAACTACCTGACACCGGGCCTGAGCGGAGAGGCCATCTCCACCATCGACCAGAGCCGGACCTTCACGCCCGCGATCGCCTGCCAGAAGACCGCAAGCCTGCTCGAGGTCCTGATCCAGCCCGGCAGCACCGGCGACATCACCAGCATAACACTCTCGCAGGACACCAATCTCGACGGCAGTCTCGATCGCTCGGGCACGATTTCCCGGCCCATCTCGGGGATTTGCGCGAACGGTGTCGTGTCCTGCGAGCCGGGCACCTGGACCCAGTGCCACTATCTCGCCTGGACCGCGGATGCGGGGCGCGCACTCAGCCTTGCCGAGGTGGCGATGCCTGAGCTTGCCGGCTGCTACTGCGTCAACAACAGCTGCGGCGCCAATCTGGTATGGGGCAACCTCGACGATGTCCTGAAGGATTTGGGCGGCGGCATGATCGGCGCGCTCACCACGTCCGACCCGCGCGTCGGAGTAGCCCAGACACAAGTCAATGGCCCGCTCATCCGCTATGTCGGCGCTGAGGCCACCGCATGCGCGGACGACCCCGCGATTGCGCAGGTCTCCTACCGCGCCAATCCGGCGACCATCCAGGCCGACGCAGCAAACGCTTCGACCGGCAGCAGCATTTTCCAGTCGCTTGCCGCTTCTGGTGCAGGCGCCGGCAAGGCACAGCAGATGCGCTCGTGCGCGATCACCCGCGAGGTCACAATTGCCGATCCGTCCATCGACGATGTCATAAGCCGTACGTCGGGCGGATACTCCGAGGTGCGTACAGGCACGGGCGCGATCGACTTCCTGATGGGATCGCCCACCGACGACAGCCTGAAGGGCGGGTCCTGCACGCTCTTCGACTTTCGCATGACGCTGCATGTGAGCCAGGCAAGCCGCATAACCGCCGCCCGGCTCGTGCGCTATTTTGCCGATGACTGGGTGCAGGTCCGGATCGACGGTACACTGCTGGGTTCCGGCCCGTCGCCATGGACAACCACGGGCCTGCCTCCGGGCAAGTGCGAGAAGAAGGCGACCTACCAGGCCTCGCCGAACCTCGACATCATCTCCTATCTTACAGAAGGTGACCACGAGGTCTGGCTGCGCGCCGCCGTCGCCGATAGCGGCGAAGCCTTCGCGCAGCTCCATGTTGAGGTGGACGACAGCTGCACGCTTGCCGAACGCGTCGTCGACCAGTGCGCCGGCTATGCGGCGCAGAGCCAGTGCACGCTTTCGAGCGAGACGGTCGATGGCGTCGAGACCTTCCGCAACGCGGTCGCCACAGGGCTCAGGCCCCTGCCCCAGACCCGCACATTCGGCGCCGATCGCTGCGCGATGTCAATCTCCCGCGACTTCTTCAATCGCGAGCGACAATACGCCTGCGTCACCGACACTTCGGCGATGACAGCACCTGACTTGTCCCGCGGCGCCTACATCATCGACCATTCGACCGAGACCCTGCTGGCCGACCGGACAAGGGCGGCCGATGGCGGCACCGTCTCCACAACGCGGGCGTTCCAGCTGCCCGATCGCGGCACGGTCGCAGCCTGCGAACCGGTCTGCAAGACCAGGGCACCGGGAGCCAGCACCGCCGCCACGCCCACCGGGGTCACCGGCGCGCTGCTCAATAAACCGGCAGGCTGGGACACTTTCTACCATTCATGCTCGGCGCAGAATGTCTGCCCGCTCGGATCCGGCGAAGAGATCGTCAGCGACTGCGGGTGCCTCGATGATTTCCCCGAAGCGGTCGTGATGATGCAGTCGGTAAGGCTCGCCAGCGCCGATATGGTCTGCACGAGCAGCGCGCCATGAGGCTGGCCCGGTCCCTTCGTCGCAGCGTGCTCGCTATCTGCCTGCTTGCGGTTTTCACCCCGCCGGCAAGCGCGCATCAGGTCTGCGCCGTCGATCTCGACGGGGATGGAGAGGCTGCAAGTGCCGGGGAGTTCGCCGCCTGCACGGCAATGGCAGGCGGCGGGGCGCAATGCCCGATCCAGCAGGTCACCTGCACGCAGGATGATACGGGCTCCTATGCTTGTCCGCTCGGCGCCCGCTTCGCCTGTGCTGCCCCGGCAAACGGCGGCCAACCCAGCTGCTCGCCCAATGCCTGCATCGACACCGAGGTGAACCCTCTCGAGGACGAGCCGGTGATCGACGATCCCGGAACACCGGCCGATGGCAGCGTGGATGCCGACGGCAACTGCACGGCTTCGATCGAAATCTTCTCAGGGCGCGCCACGCGCTGCCGCCCTGCCGGCCTCAAGACGACCTTCTCCAACTGCTGCGCGGACAAGGGCAGGATCGTCAAGGACGGCATGGGCTCGTCGATCACCTCGCTCTCGACCAAGATCGCCGTCGCCAAAGGTGTGTTCACCGGAATGAAGGCGGCCTACACCGCTTTCAAGGCAGGGGCGACGGCCGGCCAAGCTGCAACATCTGGCGCCAATGCGATCATCGCCGGCATCGATCCGACCTCGATCGCAATCAGCCTTGCGATCAACTTCATGATCGAGGTGCTGCTGCAGGGCTGCGACCAGCAGGACATGGAAACGGGCATGCTGCGCGGCTCGGACATGTGCCACGAGGTCGGCAGTTACTGCAGCTCTAGGATCCTTGGCATCTGCGTGCAGCGCTCGCGCGGGCACTGCTGTTTCAACACCAAGCTCGGCCGCATCATCCAGGAGCAGGGCCGGCCACAGCTTGCGGCCTTCAACGCGCAAGGGTGGGGGACGCCCAGGCAGCCTTACTGCCGGGGCTTCACGGCCGAGGAATTCCAGGCGCTCGATTTCTCGAAGATGGACCTCTCCGAATACTACGCGAACATCGAGGCGCGCACCCAGAGCGAAATCCAGATCGACATGAAGGAGCGGGTCGATGCGTACCTTCAAACCGCGACGAACTGACGCGAGCAGAATGGCGATGCTGCTCGCCTGCACCCTTCCTTCGCTGTGCACGCTTTCCCCCTCGGTCGCACAGGACGGCACGGGCAAAGCCGCCGCTGCACCAATGGAAGCGGCCCCGCCGGGGGCCAGTGCCGCGATCGGAAGTGAGAGCAATGCTGCGCTCGATCGCTTGCAGCATGCCGTCGACGGCAATAGGCATAACACGGGCCACACGACAATTCCTGAGCTACCGACACCCGGCGGCCGACAGAACCGTGAGGTCACCGAAGCCCTGCATTCACGGAAGGCTGATCACGCAATGGAGAGGCGAAGCAAATCCGCGTTCGACGCCGCGCGTGAGGCGATGGAGCGCGAACGAGAAGTGATGGCCGCCCGTCTAGGGCAGGCCCTTGGCCTCACACCGCCGGACACTGCGGCGCTGGCGAAAGGCGCAATCCCCGCTCCGGCAAAGGGGCACGTCGTCGTTCTTTTCGTATCCTCCTCGATGCCCGTTGCCACGCTGCGCGCCTATGCTGCCCAGCTCGAGAAGGTCGGCGGTGTCCTTGCCTTTCGCGGGATGCCGGGTGGCTTATCGAAAGTGGCGCCGATGGCCCGACTGTCCGCGCAGGTCCTGAGGATCGATCCCGGCTGCGAAGGTCCGGCATGTGCGATGCGCAATGTGCAGGTCATCGTCGATCCGATCGCCTTTCGCGCGCATGGCGTCACGCGCGTCCCCGCCCTTGCCATGATCCCGGGCGACCCGGCGCGGGCCTACTGCGAGCGCGAGGACGAAAGCCCGACAAGTGCCCACCTAATCTCAGGTGATGCTTCGCTCTCGGGGCTGCTTGAGGAATATGCACGCCTTGGTGGACAGGAGGAGGTTCGCGATGCTCAGGCTCGCCTTGATCGGCGGTAGACTTGCCGCCTCGCAGCTTGCATGCTGCGCCCGGCAGGCAGCAACGGCGCTGGGAGAGAAACCGGGCAGGCTGATGCTCGCCCAGGCCCTCGTGCTCCCAACGGCGCTCGCGACTTGGTGGGCCATACCCCAGGTCACTTGGGTCATGAGCCCCTCGATCGACGCATGGGCAGTGCGCGCACGGCCAGGGACGATCCGGCGCGGCGATCTTGTCTCGTTCATGCTCTCCCACCCCCTCGCCGGGCCTCTCCCGGTTTCCGTCACAAAATATGCCCTGTGCATGCCGGGCGATCGCCTGGTCATGATCGAACGCCCGTCGGCAACGACGGGCGCGCGGTACGGACGGTTCTACTGCAATGGCAGTCTGATCGCCGTCAGCAAGCCGCATGGACGGGCGGGGCAGCGGCTGACGTCTTATCGTCCCGCAGACGGCGTAGTGCCCGAGGGAACGATCTTCGTGGGATCGCGCCATGCCGACGGCTTCGACAGCCGATACTATGGCCCCGTGCTTATCGAGCGCCTCACACGGATGGAGCGCGTGCTGTGAAAGCCCACTTCCTGGCATTGGCCGCTGCCGCGATTGCTGCACTCCATGCTGCAACTGCGCAGGCTGCTGCGGCGCAGAGTTCAGTCGCGCCAGGTTCCATCGGGGCTGCGGCCTCCCAGACCAGGCAAGGATACTGGTGGTACCAAACCCCTCCCAAAGGCGAGGATCCAGATCCGGTCGCCGAGCCGATCAGAAAGCCGATCGTCCCGCCGATGACCGAGCTCGCGACCTGGACCCCGCCCAGGATCCGCAAGCTCATCGAGGCTCAGCGCGACTACGCAGCAACAGTCCTCACGGTCGACGCAGTAGCCGATTTCTGGCGGTTGGAGGATTTTGCACGGCGCAAGGCCCGCGCGTTCGCGGGCGTGACCCAGCTGGCCATGCTGCAGCACCCCGAACTCAATTCAAAGTCGTCCAATCCCATGGTCGGCGACGCGCGCGACCAGCTGAGCGCCTACAAGGATGCGACCCGGGCCAGCTATCTGCGCGCCCATGCCGGTGAGTTCGCACTCGTCATGTTCAGCCGCACCTCCTGCGGCTACTGCCGGGTGCAGTGGCCGATCGTCCAGCGGTTCCAGGATGAAATTGGCTGGCAGGTGACGCTGATAGACCTTGATCGGCGACCCGAGCTTGGCAATCGCTTCGGTGTCGAGATGACGCCGACGACGATGATCATCCGCCGTTCAAGCCAGCAACGCATGGTCATCGCGAGCGGCGTCGAGGCCTATCCCACCCTCAAGCAGATGGCCTACCAGGCGGTTCGTCTCCTCACCGGTGACATCCGGCCCGAACAGTTCATGACCGGTCCCGGTCAGGAGGGAGGCTTCTTCGATGCCCTGGCCAATGGCCCGGTCGCAGCCAGCGATCCTGAAGCCTTGGGGCTCGCGGGTCTGGGCAGTGTCCCGGGAGGCCGACCATGATGCGGCCGGCATGGACCGGCGTGGTCATCGCCGGATGCTCCTCGCTTAGCTTCATGGCGCCCTTGGCGGCGCAGCCGGCTCCAGGGAGCTCTGCCGCAGCTGCCGCAATACACCCTGTGGAGAATGCTGCGGCCATGCAGGCCTGGCTTGCAAGAGTTCCCCGGACCCGCGACTTTCCCGCCGATCTGCCTGAAACTCTGCGCAGTTCTGACCGGGCCGCCGTGCTGGAGATGACCACCACGCCCGGGTGCCTGCCCTGCGCGGACCTGTGGTCTCAGCTGAATGCGCTGCACCGGCAATACGCCATTCGCATAGCCGTTCTGCCAGCCGAAGAAGGCATGGTGCGCTCGGGACGGCTTGGTCTTCCATGGATCGGCCATCCGGTCGCCTGGGTCCGCGATGCCGCCAACCCGCAGCGCATGATCCCGATCGCGATCGGGACCGACCACGCACCTAATCTTGCCCGTAACGCCTATCTCGCCATCAAGATGCTCTCCGGCGCACGGCCCGCCGTGGCGGTCAGGGCCATGTCGAAGTTCACTGGTATCGTCGCGCCAGGCCGCACCGGCGCCCCCCGAGCCCTCCCCCGCAACCCCTGAAGGATGCATGCCATGCCTGCCTTGTCCCGCCTGCCGGCTCTTTCAGTCACGAGCTCGAGCATAGCCCTGCTCTTCGCGGTACCGGCCCACGCGCAAAGCTGGGCAGAGACCTGGTTCGACAACGTGACTTACACCTCGCCAGGCAGCTTCGAGGACCAGACCCGTGGCTATCTCACAGCAGGGGGCATGTCGGGCCGCGTCGATGTCCACAATGACTACCTCATGTCGCTCAGCCTCCCCAAGGTTAAGGCGGGTTGCGGCGGCATCGACATGTTCCTTGGCGGCATGTCCTTCCTCGATCCCGAATACCTAGTCGAGAAACTCGAGAGCATCCTTCAGGCCGCTCCCGCGGTCGCATTCCAGTACCTGCTGGAGACGCTCGACGAGAAGATGGGCAACATCATCTCGAAGATGGAAGCCGCCACCAATTACCTGAACTCCATCCAGGTCAACGACTGCCGCCTGGCCAACCGCATGGTGCAGATCGCCAAGGGCGACGACAACATGTCCGGGATCATCGAGGAGATGACTGGCTACCGCTCGGTCAAGCAGGGCTACGCCACTAGCTACCAGCAGAGCCGCGAGAAAATCCAGGCGAACAACAACAACCCGACCGAGGACCTGAAGGAGGCGCTGGAGAACTGCCCGCCCGAGGTCACCGACATTTTCCGGACCGGATCGCTGCTGTCGCATGCTGCCGCGCGTGTCGGCGCATCCGACTGGACCGAGGTCATGCGTGCGCGGGTGGGTGATGTCTACATGCGCTGGAACGATGCCGACAAGGTGCCCCTGTTTTCGGCCATTCCCGCCTGCCCGCACCAGGATACCGAGTCCCCCGACGACTTTCTCGCCGGGCGCGTACAGCGCCGCGCTCTCAATATCCCGGCCACGGCTGCTGACTGCTCGACTGAAACCGGCGGCGGCGCTCTCGCGCTTGCACGTACCCGCATGGAAGCGATCTCGGACAAGATCCGCGGCCGGAGTACCTTAACCAGCGAAGAGCGCCAGTTCGTCGCCAACGTGCGAACTCTCCCCGTCTATCGCATGCTGGAGTGGGGCGTGCGGCAGGGCGTCACGGGTTCGGTGATCGCGGACACGGACGAACTTGTCGCGCTGACCCTCGCCTATCAGATGCTCAATGATCTCACGCGATCGATCGACTACGCGCTCGCCAATGCCGAGCGCGGTACCCTCGCGGCGGGCTCCTCGGATGCCGCGGCAACGGGCATCTGCCAGACACGCATCCTGGGCAAAGGTATCGAGCAACTGCGCGACCTGCGCGAGGAAGTGCTGCGCCAGCGCGCGCAGATGCGCCAGTCCTACCTGGCCTCGCTGGGTTCGGCGAACCTCTCGGCGAACTACGCCGGCCTGGTCCGGGGCCGCGACCGCGATGCCCGGGACGCGGCCGGCACCACGTCATCCCGGCAGCGCTAGCGTGAAAATCCACTTCCACTTCCTCTGCGGCGCAGGTGGTCTGATCGGCACCGCGGCTTCTCCCGCCCATGCCGTCGATGCGAGCTTTCATACCTACGGCGGCTTTGCCGAAACGGTCGATGCCTTCCGGCTGGCATCCATGATCTTTGCGGATGCGCGGTACGGGACGCTTGTCGTCGTCATCGCCACGGTCGGAATTGCGCTGGGAGCCGTCCTGGCGAGCGTTCGTGGTCAGGGTATGGGCATTGTCGCGTTCGGTCTCCAGATCCTGATCGGCATCGGACTTTTCGTCGGCATGATCGCGGCGACGGAGACGGTCCATGTCTACGACCGGGTGCGCAATGCCTACCAGCCCGTTGGCGACGTCCCCAACCTGATCGTTCTCATCGCCGGGACGACCAACCTCATCGAGCGCGCACTCGTCGAGACCATCGACGACAACACCCTCGACCCGTCCGCGAAGATTGAATTTGGCGCCGGCGGCCATGCCTTCGACCTGTTCTTCAACGCGGTCTCACCGCGTGGCCCCATGACCGACACCTTCCTCGATGCAACGATCAAGGACTATGTGCGCCAGTGCTATCCGGTCGCACGCGTATCACCGGCCTACGGCGTCGATGATGACGTGCTGTTTCGCACGACAACCGATCTGCCCGCCGCATTCGCTGCTATGGCGGGGCCTGCAACCTTCTCGACCGTTTACACGGCCGCTGACAAGGGCGGCAGCACTGTCAGCTGCGAGGAGGCCTGGCAGCATATTGCGACCAGACTGTCCGACACCGGCCTGTTCGAAG
Source organism: Novosphingobium resinovorum (assembly GCF_001742225.1). Classification (NCBI taxonomy): domain Bacteria; kingdom Pseudomonadati; phylum Pseudomonadota; class Alphaproteobacteria; order Sphingomonadales; family Sphingomonadaceae; genus Novosphingobium; species Novosphingobium resinovorum. The sequence continues at coordinate 955,444 of NZ_CP017077.1, forward strand.
GCTATGCTGCGCAGGTCTGCGCGGCGACCGGCTTCGACGTCAGTCAGGCCGCGCAGCTCACGCGCTGCCGAAGCCAGCTTGGCGACATGGGGGACATGATGACCGGCATGCCTATGTCGATGCAGACGCTTTTCGCCGATGTCCTGCTCGCCAATTCTCTGGGCGATGTACTCTTCGAGGATAGTCCGGCCGCCGCCGCCAGGGTCATGGCCAACCGCGCGGTCCTGTCGAATGGCCTCGCCACCATGGCGGTCGCCAACGAGTGGCTGCCGACGATCCGCGCCGTGGTCTTCGCAATCATGCTGTTCATGGTTCCTATCGCGATGCTGTTCATCCTGACGCCGATCAGCCTGCGCGTCGCAAGCTTTGCGCTCGGTCTCTTTGTATTCGTCGCGCTGTGGGGCGTCATCGACGCCGGGATCTACCAGCTTACGCTGGGCCGGGCGATGGACGCGCTTGCCCAGATGCGGGGGCAGGCAGCCGGAGCCAATGCATGGCTCCTGGCCCCCTCCTCGGCACAGAAAGCCCTCGCTGTTTTCGGTACGTTTCGCACGGCCGGCGCAGGTCTGGCCGGGGCCTTCGTCTTTACCGTGTTCCGTTTCTCCGGAAATGTCTTCAGCGCATTTACCTCCGGTTCGATGGGCATCCACGCGCAGGCCGGCAATGCCGCCGCCCCGATTGCGACAAGCGAGGGCTTCGCATCGGCGCTCGAAGCCCAGGGCGCGGCTGCCGGCACGATGAACCGCCGCGCATCGTCGGCCGGCTTCGGCGACTTTGGTGAGCGAAGCACTTTCGCTGCCAACCGCAGTTTCGGCGCTGCCGGCACTATGCTGGGCGAAGTGAAGCCTGCGGCCCCGGGTCAAAGAGCCATGTCCCTGGGTGATCTCGACGCAGGCCGGGAACTTGGCGGTCTGTCGCCGGCTCTGGCGAAGGGCGATATTTCGAGTTCCGCGGTTCAACAGGCCGTCCGGGCTAACGCAGCGACCGCGGCGATCCATCAGTTCGCGGAGAAAGACGCGCTGCGCGATCTAGGTCATCGCTATTTCGGGAAAGGCGAGAGCGGCGAGCGGGCCTTTGCGGCCTTCGCGCAAGGCATGGTCCAATGGCGTGCCTTCGGCGACGAACGTGCCTACGACATGATGTTCCAGAACACTGCCCGTCATTTCGAACGCGCTGGCTATAGCCCGGACGATGCAAGGCTCAAGGCGGCCAGCCTCATCGGGGACGCCGCCGCCGATCCGACTTTCGGCAAGATCGTCGCCAACAGCTTCGAGGCCGAGGCTATGATGCGCAACGATCTGACCGCTGCGCAGGTCCAGGTCGGCGCGATGGAGGGCCGGCGCGACCACGACGGAAACCGTATAATCGAAGCCGAACGAGCCAATGTCGCAACCGAGCAAGCCCACCGCACCGGTAGCAACGAGGGTCAGCGAGGCGCCGCCGCCATGCTCGGACTGTCGGTGGACGAAACCAGCCGCCGCATCAGCTTCATCAATGCGCTCAGCGGCGAGGCCCGCTCCACCGCCATCTCCCAGCTCTCCCGCGCAACCGGGCGCAATGAGGCGCAGGTCACAAGCGCGGTCGAGCGTTACAATGCCGCGGTCAGTCTCGGGACCGCCGATGGTGTAGGCGCAGAGGCGGCGCGCGAAGGCACGAGCATCTACGGCCGCACCCGCGAGGCTGCCGGCTACGATTTTGCCGAGCGCGCAGGCAAGCTCGATGCACAGCGTGAGGTCGGTCTGGAGGGAACTCGCTCTGCCGCCAGGATTGGCGAGCAGCGGCGTCAGTCTGATAACGTCGGCTTTGCACAAGGTGCGGCAGCCGCCGGTGCTTCGGTTCGTGAAGCTGCACGGCTCGACAGTTTCATCCAGGCCTTGTCGAAGACCGCGGGCAATCAGGTCGATATCAGCGAAGGTGGCTCTACCGGTATTGCCGATCGTGCACGCAACCAACGCATGACAAGAATCGTCGATGCCGAGCGTCTTACACGCGCTCAGGGACTGCTGGAGAAGGCGGGCATCCACATGAGCAAGCGCAAGATCGCCGTGGACCAGAACGGCGACTTTACGTTCAACCTGACGCCGCGCACCGCAGCACAGATGTGGAAGGGCGGCCTCATCAACGAGAGTCAGCTTGGCGCAATTGCGAACGGCGGCCACGCACGCCTCAGCTTTGCGCACAATAACCTTCTCGTATCGAGCTCCGCAGGTTTCCAGCAGTCAGCCAGAAGCGATACCAGTACGCGCTTCGAAGCCGGCAAGCAGGCCGGGCCCGACACCATCGAGCATTTCATGGGCGGCGGCAAGGAAGGTCAGGCAGCGATGGCGAATTGGCTGAGAGGCGGTTTCGAGATGGATCGCAAGGGCAACTGGCACCTCAAACCGCAGGTGGCTGACACCCTCCAGCGCGATGTCCAGGCGATTATGGTCCAGACGGGATGGTCGAGGTCGCTAACGAGAACCGCTGATGAGACCAATACGATAGGTACTGAGATCGGCGGAACGGTCACTGCCGATGCCCGACGCGGAGCCCCACCTTCAAAATCAAAGGGTGGAAGCGGCGCCACCGGAGGTGTCGCTGGCTCATTCGGCTTCACAAGTTCGGATCGCGGAGGAACGAGCGAAGCTGCAACAGCAAGCATCGACATCCTAAATTATGATGTACGCGCGGCTATTGCGAACGCTGAACGGGATGCAGCGAGGTCTCAAAACCCGGCGGATACATTCGCGCGGCATCTTTCTGAGCGGGTGCTGGGTCGCGACGGCCTCAGAAACCGATATCTGGAGGACGCCGATAACGGGCGAGCTACATTCGACGTCACTGGGCCACTCTCATCGCTCGAACAAAATTCTGTGCTAAGAACAGGGCGATTCTCAAATGATGTTGATGGTAGCCCTGCTGACGGCAATCCAGACTTCAAAACGCATCGATAACGACACGTCAGTGACTACGTCTCTTTTGCCAGTACGTCGGCGACCTTGGATCGAGGGGATCGGACATTGGATCGAGCCACCCCCCAACCGACCGCTTCGGCGGGACGTAATCACCATCCGGCGGGCCAAACTCCAGTCCATGATGATCCATCCACGACCATGCAAACCCGATGCCAAGGATGAGAAAGGGGGCCATCGGCATGAAGGCCAGATTGAAATATGCCGCAATTGTACCGGTATAGAAGCTGTCGAGCCTCTCGTTATAAAGGGAGATCGCCCTGCCACCCCAGTAGAGCGCTATGCACAGCCACCATACCTTCGCGTACCATGGCGACCAGACCCAGGTCCCGATACGCGGTCTCGGCAAATCCGAGACAGCCGGTTCATTACCTGGGTTTGCTTTGGGCCCCACGATATACTCCTTGATCGAGCACCATAGTAATACTTCACACCGATCCAGGAAACCCTGTAACAGATGCAAGCCACGTTGCGGTGGGAAATCAATGATGAGCGGCATGCGATCTCATGGGATGATCTGCAAGAGCAGTTGGGGTGGCTTTCAAGAATACCCCACGCCGTCGCGGCCATCTCGAGCCCGTCGCTGGGGAAGGCAGGAAGCAGGGCCTCGAACACCGCTGAAAACCGAGCATAGTGGCGATCGGAGTTCTCATTTGAAGTGCCCGAACGAACCAGGAGGCTGCTGCCACATCTGCGTGATAGGGAGATCTGGTTCGCTTCGGCCGCGCAGCCCGCCTAGGCCCTAGCTGGTCGGAAAATGGCAATCGGCGCTCAAATAAAAGTGATAGCGCATGTCACATGGCCAGTCGCTGTCTCGTCATGCTGGTATCCGACACAATGATAGGATCCGACACATGAATGACCGCACCGATGTCTATGCTGTGGGTGGAGCGCTCTTCAAGGCCTGGTACGATCTGTCGATACAGGTGGAGAAATCCGGTCTAGAGAAAAGCCTGCTGGAACTGATCAAGATTCGTGCTTCGCAAATCAATGGCTGCGCCAATTGCCTCAACATGCACACGTCCGATGCGCGCAAGGCTGGCGAAACCGAGCAGCGCATCCACTTGCTTTGCGCATGGGAAGAGGCTCCATGCTTTAGCCCCCGCGAGCGGGCTGCGCTGGACTGGACCGACCATATGACGCAAATCGCGACAAAGCGAGCGCCGGATCACGTCTATGCCGCTCTGGCGCACGAGTTCAGCGCGGAAGAACAGGTACAACTGACGCTGGCGATCAATGTCATCAACGGATGGAACCGGCTCGCTGTTGGCTTCAGGCTATATAATCCTGCACTTGGCTGGGCCGCATGACCGACGATGGCGTCACGAGCTTCGACGCGGAGCGGGCCACCTTGCTTCGCGTCGCTTATCGCATGGTCGGCTCGTTGGCCGACGCGGAAGACATACTACAGGACGCTTTCATCCGTTGGGCAGGAACGGACAGGCAAGCCGTGTGCGTTCCTGCCGCCTATTTGCGCCGCGTGGTGACCCGCCTATGCCTGGACCATCTCAAGTCAGCGCGGGTCATGAGAGAAGAATATGTCGGCGATTGGCTTCCCGAACCCATCGTGGAGGAAGAACCCGTCGAGGATGTTACCCTCCCTCTCATGCTTGCGCTCGAGCGACTTTCTCCACTCGAGCGAGTTGCATTTCTGCTCCATGACGTTTTCGGGGAGAGTTTCGAGGATATCGCCAGCTCCATCGACCGCGATCCCGCCGCCTGTCGCCAACTCGCAGCGCGCGCGAGAGAGCACGTGCGCAGCGAGCGAACGCGCTTCCCTGTCGAACGTGATCGTGGCCTGGCAATCGCGTCTGCCTTCTTTGAAGCGACCAAGGCTGGTGACACTGCTAGGCTAGAGACCTTGCTAGCCGACGATGTCCGTTTCCACTCTGATGGCGGTGGGAAACGCCCCGCTGCAGGCCGAATCCTTGAAGGTGCCGCAGAAGTCCTGCGCGGGCTTTCCGCGATATTCCGCTTGCGGCGCGGTAATCCTGACTTGGTCAAGACGGCGTTCGTGAATGGTTTGCCCGGCTTTGTGACGCGCGAACCGGATGGGATATTGCAGACGACCGCCTTGCTGGTCGAATCCGACTGCGTGAAGGCAATCTATGTCATGCGCAACCCTGACAAACTCAGGCATGTGGAGGGCCTGCTTCACTGATTGTGGAACGACCCTTGTCGGTCACTCAGCTCTGGATTTTGCGCTCCCAGGTGCGGACCGGCAGCTTCCCGATTCTGAATGCCTTGGCCTGGCCGCAAACTGTCCGGCAGCTCCTAGGCAGGAATGCTTCAATAGCAGTCACCCTTCTACCACCGATGCCGTGAATTGTTTCGAGTCTGGATTCCTTGGGCCGCAGTGACATGTCGCGCTCTAACAACGGAGCGCCGTAGCCGGGGACCGCGCTTGGCAC